>NZ_JBVHFW010000004.1:175425-445823 GCF_055562135.1 Actinoplanes sp. NPDC021490 | reverse complement strand
GTTTTCTCGCGGGGGTTCGGGTGTTGGTTTTGGTGGTTGGGGGGGGGGGGGGTGTGGGGGGGCCGGCCGAGGTGCATAACGGTCATGTTGCCTGGCGGGGACACCTCGTCCCCCAGCCTTGCGGGGTTTCTCCTTGCGCCAGGACTTTGGTCGCCCCTGCCTCTGCGTGCTTGGCCGGGGTGCGTGATCCCGTTGCGCCGAGTGGTCCGGCTTCCGCGCGGTGGTCAATCGGGCCTTTTTCTAACCCGGGCGGGCCTGGGCGGTGGTTGCGCGAGCGCACCGTGCCGCTTGCGCTCAGCACGTCACGCCTGGGTGCATGGTCTTTCACGCTGGTTGCATGGTTCAGCCATCTCTTCACCGCCCGCTGATCACCGGTCCCGCGACCGCGCTGCGCGACCTCCAGGCCGCGGCGGCCTCCCGCCCAGCGACCCCCATAACCCGCCGCCCTCTCGCCGGTCGCACTCACGCAATACGGTCGATCAGCACTTTCACTATTAAGCCGACGCGCGCGACACCCCACACAAGCCGAACGCCAAGCGCGGCCCACCCGCGCGACACCCAGCACAAGCTGGTCGCCAAGCGCGGCCCACCCGCGCGACACCCAGCGCAAGCTGGTCGCCAAGCGTGGCCCTCGCGCGCGGCACTCGGCGCAAGGTGAACGCTCGGCGCGGCCAAGGGCACGCTGCCGGCGTGAGAGGACCGCCCAGCCCAGCCACAACAGGCCGCGCCGAGCAAGGGCGCCAGCAAGATCCTGGACGCGCAGCACGACGAGCCGCCCCGGACAAGGCTCGAGGTGAACGCCGAACCGGGCCAGGCGCCGGGGTGACCGACGTCCGAGCGTGAGGTGCTGAGCGCAAGCGGCACGGTGCGCTCGCGCAACCCACCGCTCAGGCCGGCTCGGGTAGGAGAGAGTCCTGCCCGGACCACAGAGCGGAAGCCAGACCACAAACGGCAAGGGGATCACTCAGCCGGGCCAGGCACGCAGAGGCAGGGGTGACCAAGCGCCTGGCGTGAGGCAAAACCCGGCAAGGCTGGGGGCCGGGGTGACCCCGCACGGCATAGATGGGTTGCGCCGAGCGGGGTCACCCCGGCCCCCAGCCGTCCCAGCGCAAGAAAGCCCCACCCCAAACCCGCAAGCCCCCAAAATAAAAGGACTACCGAGCGAGACGCTGCCGACGAGCCTCCCGCTTCTCCTCGAACCGAGCAGCCTGACTCTCAAGCTCATCCATATGAGCGGCCAGAGCTTCGCGAGCCTTCTCGCCATCGGCGGACAGATCCGTACGGGAAAAGACGTTCCACTGGCGCAAAACCGGCAGCAGAACCTCGTCGCGGTGCTGGCGCAAGTCGTAGATGCCGGCCAATGCGATCGACAAGGCCTTGCGACCAAAACCTTCGATGTTGGCTCCTGGCATCTGGAACTGGGCGACCACGTCGGTGACGGCCCGCATCGCCCCGTTGGGGTCCAGATCGAAGGCCGCCGCCAGCAGGTTGCGGTAGAAGACCATGTGGAGGTTTTCGTCCGCCGCCACCCGGGCCAGCAGCTGCTCGGCGATCGGGTCGCCGGTCGCCCGGCCGGTGTTGCGGTGCGAGATGCGGGTGGCGAGTTCCTGGAAGGCAACGTACGCGATGGAGTGCAGGATCTCGTCGGGGTGGTCGTTGGAGTATCCGGATTCCATGTGGGTCATCCGGGCCCGTTCGAGCTCGACCGGATCGACCGCCCGCGTCACCGTCAGGTAGTCACGCAACGCGATGCCGTGCCGGCCCTCCTCGGCCGTCCACCGGTGCACCCACGTCCCCCAGGCGCCGTCGCGGCCGAACAGCGTCGCGATCTCGTGGTGGTACGAGGGCAGGTTGTCCTCGGTGAGCAGGTTGACGATCAGCGCGGTCCGCGCCACGTCGGGCAGCGGCGAGTCGGCGGGAGTCCAGGCCTCGCCGCCCAGCAGCCCGTCGAACGTGCGGCCTTCGCTCCACGGCACGTATTCGTGCGGGAACCACTCCTTGGCCAGCGACAGGTGCCGGTCGAGGTTGGTGGCGACGACGGGCTCGAGTTCGATGAGCAGGGCGGTCTGGTCCAACGGCATGACGATCACTCCCTACGGTGCCGTAACTTACGGCACCGTAGGGAAGAATAACGCTCACCAGGGCGTCGAGCCCGGCCGGATCGCTCAGCCGGCGATCACGGGGTGCAGGTCACCCTCGGACGGCTGCCATGCGGCGGCGTCGGCGTCGACCTGCTCGCCCGAGCGGATGTCCTTGACCGTGTCCGGATCGCCCGGGAACCACACGTACGGGATGCCGCGCCGGTCGGCGTACTGGATCTGCTTGCCGAATTTGGCCGCGGTCGGCGCGACCTCGGTCGGGATGCCCCGTTTGCGCAGGGCCGCCGCGATCCGGTCGCTGGCCGGGCGCTGGTCGTCGCTGGGCAGGGCGACCAGCACGCAGGTCGGCACCGAGCGGGACACGTTGAGCGCGTTCTGGCCGAACAGCACGCCGAGCATGCGGGACACGCCGATCGAGTAGCCGACGCCGGGGAACCGCTCGTTGCCGCTCGCGGCCAGGTTGTCGTATCGGCCGCCGGAGCTGATCGAGCCGAACCGCTCGTAGCCTTCGAGCAGGGTCTCGTAGACCGTGCCGGTGTAGTAGTCGAGGCCGCGGGCGATCTTCAGCTCGGCCGTGACCAGGCCGGGCGCGTGTTCGCGGGCCGTCTCGACGACCTGGAGCAGTTCGGCCAGGCCTTCGTCGAGCAGCGGGTCGGTGACGCCGAGTTTGCGGACGGCGTCCACGAAGGAGCCGTCCTCGGCCGAGATAGCCGCGAGTTCGAGGCAGGCGTCGGCCTGGGCCCGGGTCGCGCCGGCCGTCTCGATCAGCACGTCGGCCACCCGCGCCGGGCCGATCTTGTCGAGCTTGTCGACCGTACGGAGAACCTGGGCGGTGTCGGTGAGGCCGAGCCCGCGGTAGAAGCCTTCGCAGACTTTGCGGTTGTTGACCAGGATGCGGGCGCGCGGGATGGGCAGGCCGCCGAGCGCGTCGCCGATCACCAGCGGCATCTCGCAGTCGTAGTGGAACGGCAGTTCGCCCCGGTTGACCACGTCGATGTCGGCCTGCAGGAATTCGCGGTAGCGGCCCTCTTGCGGCCGCTCGCCGCGCCACACCTTCTGGATCTGGTAGCGCCGGAACGGGAACTGCAGTTTGCCCGCGTTCTCGACCACGAACCGCGCGAACGGCACGGTCAGGTCGAAGTGCAGGCCGAGGGCGTCGTCGTCCTTGGCGTTCTCGTCGGCCTGCAGTCGGCGCAGCAGATAGACCTCTTTGGACGTTTCACCCTTGCTCAGCAGCGTGTCGAGCGGTTCCACCGAGCGGGTCTCGAGCGGGGCGAAGCCGTAGAGCTCGAAGGTGGTGCGAATGCGGTCGAGCACGCGCTGCTCGATCATCCGTTGTGCGGGCATCCATTCGGGAAAGCCGGAAATGGGCATGCTCAGAAGCTCCTCAAAAAGTTCAGAGTCCGCGGCGCGGCGCGGCGACCAGTTCCCGCAGGTACGGGTTGTGGGCGCGCTCGCGGCCGATGGTGGTGGCCGGTCCGTGGCCGGGCAGGACGACGGTGTCGTCGGCCAGCGGCAGGATCTTGTCCCGCAGGCTGGTCAGCATCGTCTCGGTGCTGCCGCCCGGCAGGTCGGTGCGTCCGATCGAGCCGGCGAACAGGACGTCCCCGGAGAGGCAGACCTGGTCGGCCTCGAACTCGGAGCCTGTGCCGGGCAGGCGGAACAGCACCGACCCGCCGGTATGGCCGGGCGCATGGTCGACCGTCACTTCGAGACCGGCGAGGGTGAGGGTCGCGCCGTCGGTCAGCTCGGCCACGTCCTCGGGCTCCGAGTAAGGCAGGCGGCCGCCGAACAGCTGTGTGAGGTCCATGCTGAGGCCCTTGGCCGGGTCGGCCAGCATTTCCCGGTCGGCCGGGTGCACGTACGCCGTGATGCCGCGCGCGCCGCAGACCGGGGCGACCGAGAAGGTGTGGTCGAGGTGGCCGTGGGTGAGCAGCACCGCGGCCGGGACGAGCCGGTGCTCGGCGAGCACCTCGTCGAGCTGGTCGAGCACGCCGATGCCGGGGTCGACGATCAGGCATTGCTCGCCCGGGGCGGCGGCGACCACATAGCAGTTGGTGCCGAAGGCCTGGGCCTCCACGCCGGTGACGAGCACAACGAGACCTTCCGATGAACGGTGCGAACTGAACCGCCGAAAAGCGGGAGCAAATCGTAACGAGCCTAGCCCGGCGGGCGCACACCACTTTCTCAGGAGGTACCCGTACACTCTTGCGGGCGTGTGACACAGGTCGTACGAGAGGACAGCGTTCGGTGGCATCCAGCAGGGACAGGCAGCGCAAGCTGGCGCGGGCAAAGCTCGATCGGCAGATGTCGCGTCGTGCTGTCAAGGAGCGCCGCCGGCGCCGCGTGCTGGCCGGGGTGGGCTCCGGCGTCGCGGTTCTGCTCATCGTGGCCGGCGTGGCCTGGCTCGGCGGGGCGTTCGATTCCGACGACACGTCGACCGACGCCGCCGATCAGGACGTCTGTCTCTGGACGCCGCAGAACGCCAGCGCGAATTCGAATCTCAAGGACGTGGGCACTCCCCCGACCAAGGACATCCCGACGCTGGGCACCTCGACGATGACGATCGCCAGCAACCAGGGTGATCCGATCGTCGCCGGTCTCGACCGCGAGCTGGCGCCGTGCGGCACGGCCGACATCACTTATCTCGCGAGCAAGAAGTTCTACGACAACACGGACTGCCACGAGATCACGACGTACGGGGCTCTGCGCTGCGGCGACCCGAGCGGCACCGGTCTGGGCGGCCCGACGTACAGCATCTACAACGAGAACGTGCCGACCACTCCGGAGCCGAGCGCGTCCCCCGCGCCGGATGCGGGTGCGAAGACGCCGTTCTATCCGAAGGGCACCGTGGCGCTGATCGGCGATCCGCCCGGCACCAACGGCAGCCAGTTCCTGATCTTCTTCAAGGACTACAGCCCCGCGACCCCGCAGTATTCGATCGTCGGCAAGGTGACCGGCGGGCTCGCGACGCTGGACAAGATCGCCAAGATTCCGACGTCGAACAACGACGCGGACGAGAAGGTCCGGCCCAGCCAGAAGATCACCATCAAGACCCTGACCGTCGGCGACGCTCCAGCGTCCGCAGCGCCTTCGGCGAGCACCCAATCCTGACCTAATCCCCAGGCCGACCATCTCAGCAGGAGGAACACCGTGTCGTCGATCAAGGACCGGCAGCGCGCGGCGGCGCGGGCTCGGCTCGAGAAGGAGATGGCCGAGCGCGCCGAGGCCGCCCGTAAGCGCCGGCAGAAGCAGGCCGTCATCGGTTCGGCCATCGCCGTCGTGCTGATCGCGGGGGCCGCTGTCTGGATCGCGACCTCGCTGCAGGACGACAAGTCCGACACCCCTACCGCCAGCGCTCCGCCCGGCACGGTGGCCTGCAGCTGGACCCCGGCCGATTCCTCCGGTGGCGCCCAGATCAAGGACACCGGCGGTCTTCCGCCGAGTTCCGTGCCGAACACCGGCACGGACACGATGACCGTGGGAACCAACCTGGGCAACATCGTGGCCACGGTCGACCGGTCGAAGGCGCCGTGTACGGCGGCCGCCTTCGAATATCTCTCGGCCAAGAAGTTCTGGGACAACACCAAGTGCCACCGCCTGACCACCGAGGGAATCAAGGTGCTGCAGTGCGGTGACCCGATGGCGACCGGCGCGGGCTACAAGCCGACCGCGGGCGCCGGCGGACCGAACTTCACGTACGCCGAGGAGAACCTGCCGGTGGGCAAGAACCCGGCGTATCCGGCGGGAACGGTGGCGATGGCCAAGACGCAGGCTCCGGGTTCCACCGGCAGCCAGTTCTTCGTGGTGTACGAGGACATCCCCGAGAACGCCCTCCCCGCGGAGTACACCGTTCTCGGCACCGTGACGTCCGGTCTCGACATCGTGAAGAAGGTGGCCAAGGCGGGCACCGACAACAAGACCGGCGACGGTCACCCGAAGCTCGAGATCAACATCAAGACCCTCACGATGGCGCCCGCCTAGTTATCCCGGCGGGGTTCGCCCCGCCCTCGCCTCACCCGAGTGGCCCGGAGCCTGTTCAGGCTCTGGGCCACCCGTTTCTGTGTGGGGGCCTCCTCCGTGGGGCCCGGCCGCCGGACCACTAACACGTGACGACACGTCTGTAAACGCCCGTCGACATGTCCCTCGATAATCCCGGGCCACAAAGCGGTGATCACCTGCATAAACCCAGTTGTATTTAAGTTCGTCAATTTAACTCGGGTTGACATGGTGTTGATGCTTGCCTATGGTTAATCAAGTCGATCAATTGATTGGCCATTGCCACGATTAATCTATTTAGAGAATAGATTTGATTGACCGTATTGCTTTTGATGCGGGCGCAATGGCCGACATGAGGCGATCGATTCGATAACTAGCATGGGGGACGTATGTACAAACGCCTACTGGCCGGATTCTGCATGTCCATCGCGGTGTCCGGTGTCATGGCCTCCACGTTCGTGAGCTCGGCCTCGGCCGCGCCGGCGCCGGTCTCCGTGACCAGCGAAGCCTTGTGCGAGAAGGGCAGCGCTCCGGCGGCCAAGGAGGACGCGGCCGTCCCGGTCGTGGCGCACAAGAGCGATATCCCGGCCGATTTTGAACTCACTTCGGCGAAGTCGGTCGGCGGGGTGCCGAATCCCAACTTCGTGCTCAACCCGTGCGCCGAAACCGACCTGAGCCAGATCGTGGACTGCCGGTCGGGCACGTGCTACGAGTACTGCTGGAACCGGATTCAGCCGTATTCGCGGGTCTACTGCGCCGAGGACAAGAAGTACTACAGCCGCAAGAACTGGATCAAGTACGCTTCCGGCCACCGCGGTAACGACTGCGTTCCCGGTTCCTGATCGCCTGACGTAAGGCATTAACCAAAGGAAAGAGCGGGGCCTCATTGAGGTCCCGCCCTTTCCTTTGGCTGATGAAGCTTTAGGCGCCCGAAGTCACGCGGTAGGCGTCGAAGACACCGTCGACCTTGCGCACGGCGGCCACCAGGTGGCCCAAGTGCTTGGGGTCGGCCATCTCGAACGTGAACCGGCTGACGGCCACGCGGTCGCGGGTCGTGGTGACCGTTGCGGAGAGGATGTTGACCCGCTCCTCGGACAGCACCCGGGTGACATCGGCCAGCAGCTTGTGCCGGTCGAGCGCCTCGACCTGGATGGCGACCAGGAACGTCGACGCGCTGGTCGGCTTCCAGGTCACCTCGACGACGCGTTCCTCTTGGTCGCGCAGGTCTTCCGCGTTGGCGCAGTCCTCGCGGTGCACGCTGACGCCGCCCGAGCGGGTGACGAAGCCGAACACCGCGTCGCCCGGCACCGGGGTGCAGCAGCGGGCCAGCTTGACCCAGACGTCGCTGACACCCTTGACCACGACGCCCGGATCCTGCGCGGTGCTGCGATTGCGCGGCGGCCGGGTCGCGACCGCGGTCTCGGCGATGTCCTCGACCGCGCCCTCTTCGCCACCGAAACCGGCGACCAGCTTCTGCACGACGGACTGGGCGCTCACCGTGTTCTCGCCGATCGCCGCGTACAGCGAGGCGACGTCGGGCAGATGCAGGTCGCGGGCGATCGTCGTGAGGTTCTCGTTCGTCAGCATGCGCTGCAGGGGCAGACCCTGCTTGCGCATCGCCTTGACGATCGCCTCCTTGCCGATCTCGATCGCTTCCTCGCGGCGCTCCTTGTTGAAGTACTGCCGGATCTTCGTGCGCGCGCGGGGGCTCTTGACGAAGCCAAGCCAGTCCTGCGTCGGGCCGGCGTTGGACGACTTCGACGTGAAGATCTCGATGACGTCGCCGTTGGACAGCGTGGACTCGAGCGGCACCAGCTTGCCGTTGACCCGGGCGCCGATGCACTTGTGCCCGACCTCGGTGTGCACCGCGTACGCGAAGTCGACCGGGGTCGAACCCGTCGGCAGCGGGATGACGTCTCCCTTGGGGGTGAAGACGTACACCTCCTGGCTCGACAGGTCGAACCGCAGGGCGTCGAGGAACTCCGACGGGTCGCTCGCCTCGCGCTGCCAGTCGAGAAGCTGGCGCAGCCAGGTCATCTCGTCGATGTGCGCCGGCGGGCCGACGATCGTCGCGCCCTTCTGCTCCTTGTACTTCCAGTGCGCGGCGATGCCGAACTCGGCCGTGCGGTGCATCGCGAACGTGCGGATCTGCATCTCGACCGGCTTGCCGGTCGGGCCGATGACCGTCGTGTGCAACGACTGGTACATGTTGAACTTCGGCATCGCGATGTAGTCCTTGAACCGGCCCGGCACGGGCTGCCAGTTCGCGTGGATGACGCCCAGCGCGGCGTAGCAGTCGCGGACCGTGTCGACCAGGATGCGGACGCCGACGAGGTCGTAGATGTCGTTGAAGTCGCGGCCCCGCACGATCATCTTTTGATAGATCGAGTAGAGGTGCTTGGGGCGGCCGGTCGTCTCCGCCTTGATCTTCGCGGACTTGAGGTCGAGGCTGACCCGGTTCGTCACCTGGCGGAGCAGCGCCTCACGCTGCGGCTGGTGCTCCCCGATGAGGCGGTTGATCTCTTCGAACCGCTTGGGGAACAGCGTGCCGAACGCGAGGTCTTCCAGCTCCCACTTGATCGTGTTCATGCCGAGGCGGTGGGCCAGCGGCGCGAGGATCTCGAGCGTCTCCTTGGCCTTCTGCTCCTGCTTGGGGCGCGGGAGGAAGGTCAGGGTGCGCATGTTGTGCAGCCGGTCGGCCAGCTTGATGACCAGCACCCGCGGGTCCTTGGCCATCGCGACCACCATCTTGCGGATGGTCTCGGCCTTGGCCGCGTCGCCCAGCTTGACCCGGTCGAGCTTGGTGACGCCGTCGACCAGCAGCGCCACCTCGGCGCCGAAGTCGGTGCGCATCGACTCGAGCGAGTAGTCGGTGTCCTCGATCGTGTCGTGCAGCAGGGCCGCCACCAGGGTCGTGGTGTCCATGCCGAGGTTGGCCAGGATCGTCGCCACGGCCAGCGGATGGGTGATGTAGGGGTCGCCGGACTTCCGGTACTGACCGGAGTGCCAACGCGCGGCGACGTCGAACGCACGCTGAAGCATGCGGCCGTCGGCCTTGGGATGACTGGCCCGATGGGTGGCGATCAGCGGCTCGAGAACCTCGCTGACCTGGGTGCTCTGCCACGGCGCGTTGAACCGGGCCAAGCGGGCTCGCACCCGGCGCCCGGTGGGCGCACTGGCCAGCCCGAAACCGCCGGCCGAACCGTCGGCGGACGGCATCGGCTGGGTGGCTTCGGAAGAATCTGGAACCTCGGCCGGCCTGGTCTCGTCAGCGGGAGCCGTGGCATCCGCGCCGTTACGTGAGTCTTCGGTCGGCTGCACCGTGCCCTCCGCCGGAGGGACGACGTCGCTGGACACCGGCCTCCTCACACCTTCACTCGGGACCACGCCGGTCGTTTCCGGCCGGACAAGTCCACCAATGCCAGGGTTGGTCACCTGGTTAGGAACGTCATCCTACCCGCTGAGTCTTCCCCGATGCCCTGGCCGAACCTCCGAAAGAGCGGCGCGGCCCGGGCAAAGGGTGATCAAACGGTCAGCAGAGCGTGGACCGTACGGGGGCTGAGGCGCTCGCGGCCCTTGAGGAAGGCCAATTCCATCAGCACGGTGAAACCCACGACCGTGCCGCCGGCCCGCTCCACCAGCTCGAGGGCGGCCCCGGCCGTGCCCCCGGTCGCGAGCACGTCGTCGACCACCAGGACGCGCTGACCGGCGATGAACGCGTCCTCGTGCACCTCGAGGGTGGCTTCGCCGTATTCGAGCTCGTACGAGGCCGACAGGGCCTTGCGGGGCAGCTTGCCGGCCTTGCGCACCGGCACCACGCCCACGCCCGTCGCGTACGCGATCGCGGCGGCCACCACGAAGCCGCGCGCCTCGACCCCGGCCACCACGTCGAACGACCCGGGCCCGTAGTGCGCGAGGATGCCGTCGATCACCTCGCGGAACGCCCGCCCGTCGGCGAACAGCGGCATCAGGTCCTTGAAGACGACACCCGGCTTGGGGAAATCGGGCACGTCGATCGTGCCGCCGAGGACCACCGCGGCGAGGTCGTGGCCGCTGTCACCGGCGGCGCGAGGGATCTCATCAGTCACCGCGCCAGCCTAACGACAGTGGGGGGGGGGCCGGCCCCGGGCGCCCCCCCCGGGACAGGGGGTGGTGGTGCGCGCGTGTTTTGCCCCCCGGGGGGGGGGGGGGGGCGGGGCCCCCGGGGGGGGGGTGTTATACAACCCCCCCCCGCCCCCCCCAACCGCCGGGGGGGGCGGCCCGACCCGGGGCCGCCCCCACTGTCACTGCCTGTCGTTACCGCCGCTTGTTGCCCCCGCTGGGCCGGGGCCCGGCGCCACCGGGACGACCGCTGCGGTTGGTGTTGCGCTTCGCCGTGGGCCGCGAACCGGGCCGCGGGGCGGCCGACGCGAGCGCCGGGGCCTCCTCGTCCGAGTCGGTGGCGTTGGCGTTGCGGCCGGTGCGCTCGGCCCGCGGGGCCACGTCACCCGAGCGGACCGCGGCCCGCCGGGCCAGGACCCGGGCGGCGTGCGCCTTGATCTTGGGCTCGCGCTCCTTGAGCACGGTCAGCACCGGCGCCGCGAACAGGATCGAGAACAGGACGCCGAGGCCCATGCCCACGAACAGCACCAGGCCCAGGTCCTTCAGCGTGCCCGCGCCCAGCAGGCCGGCGCCGATGAACAGCAGACCGCCGACCGGCAGCAGCGCCACCAGACCGGTGTTGATCGAGCGCATCAGGGTCTGGTTGACGGCCAGGTTGGCCGCCTCGCTGTAGGTGCGCTGGCTGCCCGCCGTGATGCCGCGGGTGTTCTCCTGGATCTTGTCGAACACCACCACCACGTCGTACAGCGAATAACCGAGGATCGTCAGGAAGCCGATCACCGTCGACGGCGTGACCTCGAAACCGACCAGCGAGTAGATGCCCGCGGTGACGATCAGGTCGAGCAGCAGCGACGAGATCGCCGCGACCGCCATGCGCCACTCGAACCGGACGACCAGATAGACCATCACCAGCACGAGGAAGATCACGAGACCGAGCAGCGCCTGCCTCGTGACCTGGCCACCCCAGGCGGCCGACACCTGGTCGTCACTGATCTCGGAGGCCGGCACGTTCAGATCCTCGACCAGGGCCGCCTTGGCCGCCTCGGCCTGCTGCGCGGACATCGCCGAGGCGCGGACCGTGAACCGCTGGTCGCCGCCGGTCAGGCCGACCTGCTGAGCGGCGCCGATCTCCGCCCCCGGGTCGACCGACTTGATCGCCCGATCGACCGCCTCGGACGCCTCGGCCTGGGTCAGCGTACGGCCGTCGTCGGTCTTGGCCGGGACGCTGAACGACGTGCCACCGGCGAACTCGATGCCGAGGTGGAACTTGTTGATCGCGAAACTGCCGATCGACAGCAGGACCAGTGCCGCGGCGATCGCGAACCAGATCTTGCGCTTGCCGATGACGTTGACGTTCGCCTCGCCTGCGTACAGGCGGGCGGCGAGACCTTCGCGGGCCATGTCAGGCCTCCTTGGGGTCGGTCGAAGCACGGCGCAGGACGCGGCCGAGACCGCTGACCCGCGGCGACAGGAACGCCTTGGTGCTCGCGAACATCGTCATGATCGGGTGACGGAAGAGGAACACCACGAGCAGGTCGAGGACCGTCGAGAGGCCCAGCGCGAACGCGAAGCCCTGAACCGCGCCCACCGAGACGATGTAGAGCACGACCGCGGCCAGAATGGTGATCGCGTTCGCCGAGATGATCGTACGCCGCGCGCGGGCCCAGGCCCGGGGCACAGCGCTCCGTGGACTTCGGCCGTCGTGGATCTCGTCTTTCAGACGTTCGAAGTAGATGACGAACGAGTCGGCCGCGACACCCAACGACACGATGAAGCCCGCGATACCGGCCAGGGTCAGGGTGAAGCCCATCGTGCGGCCCAGGAAGACCAGCGCGCCGAACGTCAGCAGACCCGACAGGATCAGGCTCAGGAAGATCACGGAGCCGAGCAGACGGTAGTAGAAGAACGCGTAGATCGCGACCAGGCCCATGCCGATCGCGGCTGCGAGCAGACCGGCCTGCAGCTGCTGGATGCCCAGGGTCGCCGAGACGGTCTGGGCCGGGCCCGAGGTGAACGTGACCGGCAGCGCGCCGAAGTTGAGCTGGTCGGCCAGCTGCTTGGCCGAGCCGGCGTTGAACTGGCCGGTGATCTGCGAGGTGCCGGTCAGCACGCCCTGGATCTGCGGCGCCGAGACGACGGTCTTGTCCAGGACCACGGCGACGGCGCAGTGCTCGACGCTGCCGTAGAGCGACTGGGCGGCGACGTAGCAGGGGTCGCTCGAGGTGGCCTCGAACGCCTTGCGGGTCAGGGCGGCCCACTTGGTCGAGCCCTCGCTCTTGAAGTCGAGCGAGACGACCCACTGACCGGACTGCTGCTCGATCTGCGGGCTGGCCTTGGAGATGTCGTCGCCGACGACCTCGGCCTTGTCGAGCAGGACCTTGGCGCTCTGGTAGCAGACGGCGGCCTGGGTCTCCTCCGCGTCGATCGCGCCGTTCGGCCGGTCACCCAGCTGCTTGCAGCTGATCGTCGGCACGTTGAACTGCATCTGCGCGCTCAACGCGTTGACCTCGTTGCCGCTGAGCTTGGCGAAGTTCGCGAACGGCTTGCCGGCCTCGGGGTTGCTGCTCAGGTCGACCGGAGCGGTCAGCTTCTCGGCCGCGGCCCACGCGGCCGCGCCGACCTTCTTCTGCACCTCGGCCCGGGCCGCCTGCTTGTCGGCGGGAACCGGGGCCTCGGCGCCGGCCGGGGCCGAGGCCGACGGGGCCGGCGCGCTCGGGGTCGGAGTCGGCGTCGGGGCCTTCGCGACCTCGCCACCACCCTGGCCGCCGGACGACGGGCTGCTGGTGACGGCCGGGGCGCTGCCACCCGAGGACGCCGGGGCCGACGCCGGCGGCGCACTGCCCGACGGGGCCGCGCTGGGCTGGGCCGACGGCGGGTTCAACGCGACCGCGGACACGTCGCCGGTCGTGCCGATCAGCAAGCGGAAACGCATCTGGGCGGCCTGCGACAGGTCCTTGAGCTGGTCCTTGGCCTCACCGGCGAGGGAGACCACGATGTTGCGGTCACCCTGGATGACGACCTCGGCCTCGGAGACGCCGAGCGCGTTGACGCGCTGGTCGATGATCTCGCGGGCCTGCTCCATGCTCTCCTTGGACGGCACCTGGCCGCCCTGCACGGACGCGATGTAGGTGGCCTGCGTGCCACCCACCAGGTCCAGGCCGAGCTTGGGGTGCAGACGGTCGGTGAAGCTGCCGCTCGCACCGCCCGCAAAGAAAACCAGCAGGTACAGGACAACGAAGATCGCGCCGAGCACGGCTAGCTGCCGTCCGGGATGCATCTGTCCCTGTGGTGGTCGTGCCACGGCTTCGGTCTCCCTGTGTCTTACGGCGTCTTACGGCTCTGGGCGGTCTGGAATATCAAGCTCACGCGGTGGTGGCCGCGCACGCCCGACGAACCGGCCCGGCAGCTGTGTGCCGCCGTGGACCGGCCCGTAGGGACTAACGTCAGTCCTTTTTACGCGTATCGGTCACCGGGTTCACAATCGGCTCCTCCACGGCGGGCTCGATCGGCTCCTCGATCGGCGCGGCGGCGGGGGCGACGGACTCGGCCGGCACGACGCGGGCGATCGCCGGACGGGCGAACTGCACGTGGACACCGTCGGCGATGTCGAGGGTGACCACGTCGTCGTCGACCGACACGACCGTGCCGTGCAGGCCGCCGATGGTGACGATGCGGTCGCCGGGGCCGAGCGTGTTCTGCATCTGCTGCGCCTCACGGCGCCGCTTCTGCTGCGGCCGGATCATCAGGAAATACATCACGGCGAAGAGCAGAACGATGAGGAGCAGCGGCGTGAAGCTGCCACCGCCGGATGCCTCGGCTGCCTGAATCACTAATAAAGCCTTCCGTTGGCCACCGGCGGCGCGGATCACGCGCACCGGGGCGATAAGCACATCCCGGGTTGAACGGCGGCGAGTCTAATCGGTCAACCTGGGAAGTCCGAATGCGGCACACATCACGGTCGCATTACGAGGGGATTTCTCGCATCCCCGGACAAACATCCGCCCCTTGGACGCGTCGCAAGATCCGCCGTCACTCCTCGCGGGTGAAAAGATCGCCCTGAACGACCCCCGACCGCCCGTCGGCGGGTGGCGTCCGGCCCAGATGCGCCCAGCCGGCCTCGGTCGCGACCCGGCCGCGCGGCGTACGGGCGAGCAACCCGGCCCGTACGAGGAAGGGCTCGCACACCTCCTCGACCGTGTCGGACTGCTCGCCGACGGCAACCGCCAGCGTGGACAGACCCACTGGGCCACCCTTGAACGAATCGATCAGCGCCCGCAGCACGGCCCGGTCGAGCCGGTCCAGGCCCAGAGCGTCCACGTCGTACACCTTGAGCGCCTCGCGGGCCGTCGCCTCGGTCACGATCCCGTCGGCGCGCACCTCGGCGAAGTCGCGCACCCGCCGGAGCAGGCGGTTCGCGATACGCGGCGTGCCCCGCGACCGGCCCGCGATCTCGGCCGCGCCGTCCGCCGTGATCGGCACCCCGAGGATGCGCGCCGAGCGGTGCAGCAGCGCGTCGAGATCGGCCGGCGAATAGAAGTCGAGATGCGCGACGAACCCGAACCGGTCGCGCATCGGGCCCGACAGCAGACCGGCCCGCGTCGTCGCCCCCACCAGCGTGAACGGCTCGACATCGAGCGGGATCGCGGTCGCCCCGGGCCCCTTGCCGACAACCACGTCGACCCGGAAGTCCTCCATCGCGCTGTAGAGCAGTTCCTCGGCCGGCTTGGCGATGCGGTGGATCTCGTCGATGAACAGCACATCCCCGGGCGCGAGACCGGTCAGGATCGCCGCCAGATCCCCCGACCGCTCGATCACCGGCCCGCTGGTGGTCCGGATCCCCGTCCCCAGCTCGGCCGCCACGATGTTGGCCAGGGTCGTCTTACCTAATCCAGGCGGCCCTGAGAGCAGGATGTGGTCGGGTGGGGTGCCGCGGCCCATCGCGCCCTTGAGGAGGAGGTCGAGCTGGTCGCGGACCCGGTGCTGGGCGATGAAGTCGGCCAGGCGGCGCGGGCGGACGCTCGCCTCGGCGTCGAGCTCGTCGTCGCCCGCGTCGGCCGAGATCAGGTCGCTCATCGGGCCTTGCCCAGCAGCCGGATGGCCTGACGCAGCAGCACCGGCACGGGCGGCACCTCGCCGTCGATGCCCTCGGCGACCGCGGCCACCGCCTGGTCGGCCTGGGCGGCGGACCAGCCGAGCGCGAGCACGCCCTGGCGGACCTGCTCGGGCCAGGCGCCGTTGAGCACCCCGGCGGGGCCGCCGTCGGCGATCGGCAGCGGGCCGATGCGGTCGCGCAGCTCGAGGACCAGGCGTTCGGCGCCCTTCTTGCCGATGCCGGGGACCCGGGTCAGCGTGGCCAGGTCGCCCCCGGCGATGGCCCGGCGGACGGTCTCGGGCTGGTGCACGGCCAGCACGGCCTGGGCCAGCCGGGGGCCGACGCCGCTCGCGGTCTGCAACAGCTCGAACAGGTGCTTCTCGTCGTCGTCGGCGAAGCCGTAGAGGGTCAGCGAGTCTTCCCGCACCACCATGCTGGTGGCCAGCCGCGCCTCGGCGCCGGCCTTGAGACCGGCCAGGGTGCCGGGGGCACACTGCACCTGCAGCCCTACGCCGCCGACCTCGATGACCGCACTGTCCGGCGCGATCGCCGCCACCACTCCTCGCACGCTGGCAATCATCGCTTCCTGGCCCCTCTACGAGCGGCGGCCACCGCGGCCGCCTGGATTCGGGCGCGGGTGCCGCCGCGCCAGATGTGGCAGATGGCGAGAGCGAGGGCGTCGGCGGCGTCGGCCGGTTTGGGTGGCGCGTCGAGCGACAGCAGCCGGGTGACCATCGACGTCACCTGGGCCTTGCCGGCCGTGCCGGAGCCGGTGACGGCCGCCTTGACCTCGCTCGGCGTGTATGTCTCGACCGGCAGTCCGGCCCGCGCGCCGGCCAGCACGCCGACCGCGCTGGCCTGGGCCGTGCCCATCACCGTACGGACGTTGTGCTGGGCAAACACCCGCTCGACGGCGACGCTGTCGGGCTTGTGCTCGGCCACCAGCTCGCCCAGGGAACGGTCGAGGTGCAGCAGGCGGAGCGAGATGTCGTCGCCGGGGTCGGTGTAGACCACGTAGTAGCCGATGAGCTTGCACGGCCGTCCCGGCACGCCCTCGACGACCCCGACCCCGCAACGGGTGAGACCCGGGTCGATCCCGAGCACGCGCACCGCGGACCTCCCCTGTCTGACGTACGTGTGTTCGACACCCTAATACGCTGTCCTCTTGCGCCCGGCGGCGACACGCCTCGACGATGAGGGGCGGGGGTGAGTCATGCATCTCGTTCCGCCTATGGACGACGAGCCGCCACGGGAGTATGTCGCCTTCGTCGCGACCCACCTCGACGCCCTGCGCCAGGAGACGAAGAGGCTGGTCGGCGGCGACCCGGAGGCCGCACACATCTACATGGACGTGCTGGCCGACGTGGCCGGTCACTGGCGCCGCCTGTTGTGGCGCCGGCGGCTGCTGGGCCGGCCCGACACCATGCGTGAATATCTGCAACACCGTCTGGCCGTACGCACGAAGCAGTGGCGTGACGAGCAGATCTACGAGGTCGACGTGCGGGTGCTGCGGCCGCCCGCGTACTCCTCCGGCCTCTATCGCCGGGGTGGCAGCCTGGCTCTGCGCAAGGCCGGCCTGATCCCGGGCACGGTTCGCCGGAGTGTGGTCGCGAGCGCGGATGCGGGGATCGCGTGGTGTCAGGCTTACCGGCGCCAGCAGTGGCACGCGGTGGGCCGCCGGATCGTGATCGGGGTGCTTCTCATAGCCACTCTGATCCAGTCGATGCAGTGGCTCTCGGTCGATTACTGACAATTGCCGGGACATCGACGGACGACATTCAGTCGGCCACGGTCCCCGGATATTCGGCCTCGAGTTCGGACAGCAGCACGTTGCGTTCCCGGCCGTAGATCGGTTCGCCGCCGGCCAGCAGCAGCCGGTGCACGAACACGAAGGCGTCGCTCTCGGCCCGGTCGGGCGTCCGGTCGACAATCCAGTACTCCGGGATGCCGTGCTCGGCGTACCAGGCGGCCTTGTCGGTGTATTCGCCGTTGGCCGCGCCCTCGGAAACGATCTCGACGACCAGGCTGAACGAGCTGGCCGGCAGGTTGGAGTAGGTCGCCAGCCCGGGTGGCAGGCGCGAGACGACGCCGAGGTCGGGGACGCGGTTGTCGCGCGGACGGTCACCCCGTACGCCGGGATCCTGGAAGACGTTGAGACCGGAGGCGTGCAGCATGAGCAGGACGCGGCGGGCCATGACCTTGTGCCAGAAGCTGGAGGGCGCGGCGATCACGAGGTTGCCCTCGCGCAGCTCGTAGCGGTAGGGCTTGGGCAGCGACGCGAGGTCGTCGATCTCGAGGTCCTCGATGGGTGGTAGCGCGAGGCCGGACATGGCGGGTCACACCCCCCGGATATGACGAAGCGGGGCCGATCACCGATCGGCCCCGCCACAATACTGTGCGTCAGGCGTCGATGGCCGCCATGACCTCGTCGCTGATCTCGGCGTTCGGGTAGACCTCTTGGACGTCGTCGCAGTCGTCCAGCGCGTCGACCAGCTTGAGGAGCTTGCGGGCGGCTTCCTCGTCGAGCGGGACGGTCATCGTCGGCACCAGCGAGGAGTCGGCCGAGTCGTAGTCGATGCCCGCTTCCTGCAGGGCGGTGCGCACCGCCACCAGGTCGGTGGGCTCGCTGACCACCTCGAACGCCTCGCCCAGGTCGTTGATCTCCTCGGCGCCCGCGTCGAGCACGGCCATCATGAGGTCGTCCTCGCTGAGGCCGCCCTTGGGCACGATGACGACGCCCTTGCGGTTGAACAGGTAGGACACGCTGCCGGCGTCGGCGAAGGTGCCGCCGTTGCGGGTCAGTGCCGTGCGCACCTCGGTGGCCGCGCGGTTGCGGTTGTCGGTGAGGCACTCGATGAGCAGGGCCACGCCGTTCGGGCCGTACCCCTCATACATGATCGTCTGCCAGTCGGCGCCGCCGGCTTCGAGGCCCGAGCCCCGCTTGACCGCGTTGTCGATGTTGTTGTTGGGGACCGAGCTTTTCTTCGCCTTCTGAATGGCGTCGTAGAGGGTGGGGTTGCCGGTCGGGTCCCCGCCGCCGGTGCGCGCCGCGACCTCGATGTTCTTGATCAGCTTGGCGAACATCTTGCCGCGCTTGGCGTCGATGACGGCCTTCTTGTGCTTGGTCGTCGCCCATTTTGAGTGGCCGGACATGCGAAACCTCCGTGTCGTACCTAAGCGTCTACGGCCTGGCGGACCATCTCGACGAAGTACCGGTGGACGCGGAGGTCGCCGGTGAGCTCCGGGTGGAAAGCCGTGGCGAGCAGGTTCCCCTGCCGAACGGCGACAATCCTACCGGCGGCCTGCCCGTCGGTGACGCGGCCCAACACCCGCACGTCGCCGCCGACCTCTTCGACCCACGGCGCGCGGATGAAGACGGCGTGAAAATCCCCGCCCTCGATGTCGTCGATCGCGACGTCACCCTCGAACGAGTGGACCTGCCGGCCGAACGCGTTGCGCCGGACGGTCATGTCGATACCGTGGAACGATTCCTGGTCGGGGCGCCCGTCGAGCACCGTGGTGGCCAGCATGATCATGCCTGCGCACGACCCGTAGACCGGCATGCCGTCGGCGATCCGCTTGCGGATCGGGTCGAGCAGCCCGAACGACACGGCCAGGTTGCTGATGGTGGTCGACTCGCCGCCCGGGACGACCAGAGCCTCGACATCGGCGAGTTCCTCGGGCCGGCGGATCGGTCGGGCCAGCACGTCGCTCTCGGCCAGCGCGGCCAGATGCTCCCGGACGTCGCCCTGCAACGCCAGCACTCCGATGTTCACGAGCCCAGCTTAGGCTCGGAGCGTGTTCGCCTTGCGCCGGGTGCGCGACCACATCGACCGCCACAGCGCGACCGGCCTCACGCTGAGCGGCCTGGCCGGGCTGGCCGGCATGTCCCGCTTCCATCTCGTACGGGCCTTCCGGGCGGCGTACGGGGAAACTCCGATGCGCTATTTGTCGCGCCGTCGCATCGCCCAGGCACAAGAACTTCTCCGGTACGCCAACCTGACCGTCACCGAGGTCTGCATGGCGGTCGGCTTCACCTCGCTCGGGTCGTTCTCGTCCCGCTTCACCGCGCTCGTCGGGGAAAGCCCGCTCGCCTACCAGAGGCGCTTCGCCGCCGGATCGCCGCACATCCCGGGCTGCTGGCTCTTCATGCACGGGGTGATCGCAATTGCGGAGAAGCCTTCGGAGCCCGTACGCCCTAGCGTCGAACCATGATTCTCAACGTCTCGCTGATGACCGTGTACTGCCTCGACCAGGACGCGACCCGCGACTTCTACGTCCGTCACCTGGGTTTCGAGCCCCGGGTCGACGCCCGCATGGGTGAGCTGCGCTGGGTCACGCTGGCCCATCCCAACCAGCCGGAGCTCGAGCTCACGCTGATGACCCCCGGTCCGCCGTTGTCGCCGGAGTCGGCCACCTTCATCCGCGGCCAGTTGGAGGCGGGCCAGATGGGCGGTTTCGGTCTGCGGGTCGACGACTGCCGCAAGACGCACGCCGAGCTGGCCGCGGCCGGGGTCGAGTTCCTGCAGGAGCCGGCCGACCGCCCGTACGGCGTCGAGGCGGTGATGCGCGACAACACCGGCAACTGGCTGGTGCTGGTGGAGAAGAAGTAGCAGGTGGTGAGGGCTGGGCCGGATGGGGTCGGTCGCAGGCCACCGGGGGGTCGATTGGCCATCGGCCGGCCGGGGTGGCGTGGATACGATCCGGCTACTCACCACCTGTCTGAGGAGCCGATTTCCATGTCTGACAACCAGCCCGCCGTCGGGACCGCCCGGGTCAAGCGGGGTATGGCGGAGATGCTCAAGGGCGGCGTGATCATGGATGTCGTCACGCCGGAGCAGGCGAAGATCGCCGAGGACGCGGGGGCCGTGGCGGTCATGGCGCTGGAGCGGGTGCCCGCCGACATCCGCGCTCAGGGTGGCGTGTCGCGGATGTCCGACCCCGACATGATCGACGGGATCATCAACGCGGTGTCGATCCCGGTCATGGCCAAGGCCCGCATCGGCCACTTCGTCGAGGCGCAGGTGCTGCAGGCGCTCGGCGTCGACTACGTGGACGAGTCCGAGGTGCTGACCCCGGCCGACTACGCCAACCACATCGACAAGTGGAACTTCACGGTGCCGTTCGTGTGCGGCGCCACCAACCTGGGTGAGGCGCTGCGCCGCATCACCGAGGGCGCGGCCATGATCCGGTCGAAGGGCGAGGCCGGCACCGGCGACGTCTCGAACGCGACCACGCACATGCGCAAGATCCGGCAGGAGATCCGGCGGCTGCAGACGCTGCCCGAGGACGAGCTGTTCGTCGCGGCCAAGGAGCTGCAGGCCCCGTACGATCTGGTCCGCGAGGTGGCCGAGCTGGGCAAGCTGCCGGTGGTGCTGTTCACCGCGGGCGGCATCGCGACCCCGGCCGACGCCGCGATGATGATGCAGCTCGGCGCGGAGGGTGTGTTCGTCGGCTCCGGCATCTTCAAGTCGGGCAACCCGGCCCAGCGGGCGGCCGCGATCGTCAAGGCCACCACCTTCCACGACGACCCGGACGTGCTGGCCAAGGTGTCGCGCGGCCTGGGCGAGGCCATGGTCGGCATCAACGTCGAGGACGAGCCGGTGCCGCACCGCCTCTCCGAGCGCGGCTGGTAACGCTAGACGGTTTCCAGAGGGGCCGCCGGAACGGCCGGGGCGGGGATCGCGGCCGGCATCGGTGGCTCCTCGATGTCGAAATACTGCGGGAGCGGGTAACGACGGGCCATCCGCAAGGCGCGCACGAGCGGGCGGCGGCGGGCGGTCAGAGCATCCCGTACGAGATCGGTGTGCACCTGGCGGGCCAGCACCACCCGCCGGCTGGAGGCCACGAGCGTCCGGGTGGCCGGGTCGGCCCCGGACAGCGTGACCGACTGCAGCTGGCGGGTCAGGTCGTTCTCGGCCGACTCGCGTTCGTCGGCGCCGGCGTCGAGGGCGAGCCGCGCCGCCGCGTACAGCTCGACGATGTCGGACTGCTCGGCGACGACCGCCGCGGCCGCGGCCCGGCGCATCAGGTGGGCGTCGAGGGCCCGCTCGGCCGACTGGGCGCGCACGTGGACCCGCTCGACCCGGTGGGCCGTCCAGCCCAGATATGCCGCGAGCAGCACGACCGCCGCGACGACACCCAGGACCCACCACATGGCGGGAATGGTAGTGCCCTGGAGCCCGCCGATGTCATTCGCCGGAACGTGGTTCGGCCCACTCGTCGTCCATCACGCGCCCGTCCGTGGCCTCTATCGCCGTTGCGTAGACCTCGAGAACACGCTGAGCGACGGAGGTCCAGTCGAAGGCCACAACCGCCTGCGCCGCCGCCCGGGACAGTGCGCCCCGGCGGGCGGGATCGCCGAGCAGCACGTCGAGCAGTCCGCACAGCGCCCGGGCGTCGCCGGTCGGGAAGAGCGCCCCCGCGCGGCCGCCGTCGAGCACGCGCCGGAACGCGTCCAGGTCGCTGGCCGCGATCGCCGTCCCGGCCGCCATCGCCTCGGTGAGGATCATGCCGAAGCTCTCGCCGCCGGTGTTCGGGGCCACATAGACGTCGACGCTGCGCAGCATGCGAGCCTTGTCGGCTTCCGAGACCAGACCGAGGAACGTCACCCGATCATGCAGGTCGGCGGGGATCTCGCCGTAGAGGTCGCCCCGGTCGCCCGGCCCGGCCACCAGCAGTCGCAAGCCCGGCCGTTGCCGGGCCAGCGGCACGAAGGCCGTCCGCAGGATGTCGAACCCCTTCCGGGGCTCGGTGAAACGCCCGAGGAACCCGAGGGTCCCGCCGTCACCGGGCCAGCCGTCCAGCGGCTCGGCGGAGGCGAACTTCGCGACGGCCACCCCGTTGGGGATCTCCACCGCTCCCCCGCCGAGATGCTCGACCTGCACCTTGCGGGCCAGCTCACTGACCGCTATCCGCGCGGTGATCTTTTCGACCACCAGCTGGAGCATGCCCTGAGCGGCGGAAAGAGCCCGTGACCGGGTCATCGCGGTGTGGAAGGTGGCCACCACCGGCCCGCGGGCCGAGAGCACGGCCAGCAGCGAGAGGCTGAGTGTCATCGGCTCGTGGACGTGCAGCACGTCGAACTGCCCGGCCTTGAGCCAGCGCCGCACCCGCGCGGTCGACACCGGGCCGAAGGCGATGCGGGCCACCGACCCGTTGTACGGCAGGGGGACGGCCCGGCCGGCCGAGACCACGTACGGCGGGAGCTCGGCGTCCTCGTCGGCCGGGGCCAGCACGCTGACGTCGTGGCCGAGCTCGATCAGCGCCTCGGAGAGGTCCATGATGTGGTTCTGTACGCCGCCGGGCACGTCGAACGAGTAGGGCGAGACGATCCCGATCCGCATGCCCCGACCCCCTACAGCCACAGTTTCTGCAGCATGTGCCAGTCCTGCGGGTGGTCGGCGATGCCGATGGCGAAGGCGTCGGCGAGCAGCTGGGTGGTGGCCTTGACCCGCACGTCGAGCGCGCCCTCGGTGGGCGGCGTGATGCGGCGCAGCACCGCGCGCGTCTGGGTGGGCGTGAAATACAGGTCGACGGCGATCAGCGGCGCGCCGGTGCGGATGGCCAGGATCGCGGGCCCGGCCGGCATGCGGGTGCGCCCGCCGAAGAAGCTGACCTCGACGCCGTTGCGGGACAGGTCACGGTCGCCCAGCAGGCACACGGCGAAGCCCTGCTGGAGACGCTCGGCCAGCACGTCGAGCGGGGCGCGCTGACCACCGGTGAGCGGCAGCACCTCCATGCCGAGCTTTTCCCGGTACGCCACGAACTGCTCGAAGACGCCCTCGGGCTTGAGCCGTTCGGCCACGGTGACCATGCGCCAGTCGTGCGAGACCAGCCAGGCGGCGGCCGCGTCCCAGTTGGCCAGGTGGGGCAGCGCGAGCACGACGCCCTTGCCGTCGGCGATGACCGACTTGAGCTCGGCGAAGTTCTCGTCGGACATGCCGAAGCCGTCGAGGAACTGCTGCCGGCTCTGCGAGGGCAGCCGGAAGGCCTCGAGCCAGTACCGCGCGTACGAGCGCAGGCCGTCGCGGACCAGAAGATCATCCATGTCCGGACGGACCTGTCGCAGGTTGCGCCGCAGCCGCTGGGTGCCGGGACCGTTTCTCGCGTACGCCCGGTCGGCCGCGGCAGTGAAGATCCGGCGCGCGACCGGCAGCGGCAGCGTCCGGGCGAGCCGCCACCCGGCCGCGTAGCCGAGCTCGATCAAGCGGTCCTTCACGCAGTGGGTTCCTTCGCCGGGGCGGGTTCCGTGCGGTACGCGTGGACCAGCCGCTGGAACACGGTGACGATCGACAGCGCGGCCAGCACCCAGAGCGCGGCCGGCAGGCCCCATTCCAGGCCGGCCCCGCCGAGCAGACCGCCGACACCCACGATGAGCAGCCGTTCGAGACGCTCGGCGATGCCCACGTCGGCGTCCAGCCCGAGGCTCTGGGCGCGCGCCTTCACATACGAGACGACCTGACCGGCGGCCAGGCTGACCAGGGCCGCGATCATTCCCCCGTACGGGTTGCCCTCGGTGTGCAGGTAATAGACGACCGCCCCGAAGACCGCCGCGTCGGCGATGCGGTCCATCGACGAGTCGAGCAGGGCGCCGTATTTGCTCGAGCCGCCGCGCATCCGGGCCATCGTGCCGTCGAGCGCGTCGGTCAGGGCGAAGGAGGTGACGATGACCGTGCCCCAGATGAGGTGGCCCATCGCCCCGAAGTAGGAGCCGATCAGCACGCCGATGGTTCCGGCGACGGTGACCGCGTTGGGGGTGACGCCGATTCGCAGCAGGAAACGGGCGAGTGGATTCACGCCGTAGGCGACAACGGCGCGCGCAGGTACTTGGACGATCTTTGCCATGGCCGTCCCACCATATCGGCCGGGGCGGCACTCCCCGGCGTCCGGTGAGCGGCCTTGGCCGTATCGTCATTTCTGCGACGCTCCGCCACTACAAAGGGTTGCCCTTCGCATACCGGCGGGTGTGGGATTCAGGAACAGCGTCGTAACAGTCACGTAATGGACGGGAGCGGCCGCTCTCGGGAGCCCGGCCGCAAATGACCTCGAACTGGACGGGAGCGGCCGCCATGGCCCAGAAGGCTTCGGAGAAGGGGCTCAACGGCGCGGCAGCGCCGGTGGTGACCGAGCCCGGCAGAGTACGCAACGTGGTGCTGGTGGGACACTCCGGCGCGGGCAAGACCACCCTGGTCGAGGCCCTGCTGGCGGCCACCGGGACGATTTCCCGGGCCGGCTCGGTGACCGACGGCACCACGGTTTCCGATCATGATCCGGCCGCGATCCGGCAGCAGCGCTCGGTCGCGCTGGCCTGCGCGCCGCTCGTCCACCGGGACGTCAAGATCAACCTGCTCGACACCCCCGGCTACGCCGACTTCGTCGGGGAGCTGCGCGCCGGCCTGCGGGCCGCGGACGCCGCGCTCTTCGTCGTGTCGGCCGTCGACGGCGTCGACGACGCCACGGTCGCGCTCTGGGAGGAGTGCGCCGCGGTCGGCATGCCCCGGGCCGTGACGATCACCCGGCTCGACCATCCCCGCGCCGACTACGAGGAGACCCTGGCCACCATCCAGGAGGCCTTCGGCGAAAACGTGATGCCGATCTATCAGCCCATGCTGGGCGACGACGGCGAGTCCGTCGTGGGCCTGATCGGGCTGGTCACGCTGCGGGTGCTGGACTACTCCGAGGGCTATCCGCCGCGCGAGGGCGAGGCCGAGCCGGAGCATCTGAACCCGATCGCCGACGACCGCAACGCGCTGATCGAGGGCATCATCGCCGAGAGCGAGGACGAGTCCCTGATGGACCGCTACCTCGGCGGCGAGCTGATCAGCACCGACACCCTGCTGCCGGATCTCGAGAAGGCGGTCGCCCGCGGCAACTTCTACCCCGTCATCCCGGTCTGCGCGGGCACCGGCGTGGGGCTCGACGCGCTGCTCGACGGCCTGGTCAACGGCGCGCCGTCACCGCTGGAGCACGACCTTCCGGTGGTCACCGGCGTCGACGGCTCGGCCCGCCCGCCGCTGACCTGCGACCCGGCCGGCCCGCTGGTGGCCGAGGTGGTCAAGACCACGATCGACCGGCACGTGGGCCGGGTCTCGCTGGTCCGGGTGTTCTCGGGCACCCTGCGGCCGGAGCAGACGCTGCACGTCTCGGGGCACGGCCTGGCCGACCGCGGCCACCCCGACCACGACGCCGACGAGCGGGTCGCGCACGTCTACTCGCCGCTCGGCGCCCAGCTGCGCGAGGTCGGGCAGTGCATCGCCGGCGACATCTGCGCGATCACCAAGTCCGGCAGCGCCGAGACCGGCGACACGCTCAGCAGCAAGGAGACGCCGCTGCTGATGGAGCCGTGGTCGATGCCCGAGCCGCTGCTGCCGATCGCCGTGATCGCCAAGTCGCGCTCGGACGAGGACGCCATGGCCAAGAACCTGGCCCGGCTGGTGGCCGGCGACCCGACGATGCGGCTCGAACGCAATCCCGACACCCACCAGCTGGTGCTCTGGACCATGGGCGAGTCGCACGCCGACGTGGTGCTCGACCGGCTGCGCGCGGGCGGCGTCGAACTCGACACCGAGCCGGTCAAGGTGCCGCTGCGCGAGACGTTCGGCTGCGAGGCCCAGGGGCACGGCCGGCACGTGAAGCAGTCCGGTGGCCACGGCCAGTACGCGGTGTGTGACATCCGGGTCGAGCCGCTGCCGCGCGGGTCGGGTTTCGAGTTCGTCGACAAGGTCGTCGGCGGCGCGGTGCCGCACAACTACATCCCCTCGGTCGAGAAGGGCGTCCGCGCTCAGCTCGAACGCGGGCTGGTGGCGGGCTATCCGGTGGTCGACCTGCGGGTGACCCTGTTCGACGGCAAGGCCCACAGTGTCGACTCGTCGGACGCCGCGTTCCAGACCGCCGGAGCCCTGGCGCTGCGCGAGGCGGCCGCCGACGGCCAGCTCACGCTGCTCGAGCCGATCGACGAGATCGTGGTGCGGGTGCCCGACGCGTACGTGGGCGCGGTCATGAGCGACCTCTCCGGCCGCCGGGGCCGCCCGCTGGGCAGCGAAAGCGACGGCGACGGCATCCACAGCCTGGTCCGAGCCGAGGTCCCCGCAACCGAGCTGGTCCGCTACGCCGTAGAACTACGAGCCCTCTCCTCAGGCGCAGGCACTTTCACCCGCACCTACACCCGCCACGAGCCCATGCCCACCCACTTAGCCGAAGCAGTAGCCAAGGACGACACCCGCCGCTGACCAGCCCCCACCCAGCCGGGGCCGTCCCACCTGGCCGGGGCCGTCCCACCTGGCCGGGGCCGTCCCACCTGGCCGGGGCCGTCCCACCTGGCCGGGGCCGTCCCACCTGGCCGGGCCCGTCCACCTGGCCGGGGCCGTCCACCTGGCCGGGGCCGCCCCCCTGGCCGGGCCCGTCCCACCTGGCCGAGGCCGCCCCATCTGGCCGCGTCCGCCCCACCTGGCCGCGTGCGTCCCGAGGCCATCCCACCCGTCCGAGGCGCGACGGATTTCGCCCGTCGATGACTTGGGCGCCAAAAACGGCAAGCAAAGCGAGGCCGTTTTTGGTGCCCAAGTCATCGACCTCAAAGGGCGAAATCCCCGGAGCCGCGGAGCGGCGACAATTAGGCTCAGCCAACTCATCCCAACCGCAGCAGCAACCCCACCCTTCACACCCAACCGCAGCAGCAACCCCACCCCCGACGTGCGGACCACCGCCATGGGCGCACGGGAAAGTCGGTTCACAGCGCAAGCCCATCAGCAGCCTCCCGCAAAGGCGCCAAAACCCGCTCAATAACCTGCTCCTTGCGCGGATGAAACTTCAACGTCCGCATCCCATAGTTCCGGAACGCGACCGCAAACCGCCCCCCAGGCACCATGTCCCGAACCATCCGGCGGCCGAACGCCATGTTCTTGTCCACATAGGGCCGCATCCGCTCCTCATACGCCCCGACCTGCCCCGTCCGGGCGATCTCGTCGGCCAGCACGTACGCCCCCGCCAGCGCGAGGCTGGTGCCCTGCCCCGACGAGGGGGCCGGGCAGTGCGCCGCGTCCCCGAGCAGCACGACCCGCCCCGACGACCAGCGCGGCGCCTCGACCTGGGCCAGCGAGTCGAAGTAGAAGTCGTCCGCGCCCGTCATGGCCGCGAGGAATTCGCCCGTACGCCATCCGCCGCCCGCGAAGGCCTCCGCGACGGCCTGCTTGCCGTCGCGCCGCTCGTGCCCCTGCGGCCCGGCGAAGATCATGCCGACGTGCATGGGCTCGGACGGGCCGGTCGCGTACGCGAAAGTCAGTCGCCCCGGCTCCGGGAACATGACCTCTTCGTGGTCGATGCCCAGAGTGTTGGGCATTGTGAAGATCGAGATGTAGCCGCCGAGGTGGGACAGCGGGATCTCGCCGAACACCTGTCGCCGGGTCGCCGAGTGGAGGCCGTCGGCCGCCACCACCAGGTCGTATCGCCCGGTGCGCCCGCCGGCGAAGGTGACGTCGACGCCGTCGGGGCCGTCGTGGAGGTCGGCGACCGAGTCACCGAACACGTATGAGGCGCCGGAGGCGTCGCGCAGGATGCGGCCCAGGTCGCCGCGCATGATCTCGAGGTCGTCGCCGCGCCGCCCCATGATCAGGTCGGCCGGGAGCTCGGCGAAGCCTTTGCCGTGCCGGTTGACGTAGGTGATCTGCCGCATGCCGGTGTCGGCCGCGCGGGCCTGCTCGTAGACGCCCATGCGGTGCAGCACGGTGGTTGCCGCGCCGCGCACGTCGACCTTGTATCCGCCTTCGCGGGGCGCCGCGGCGCGTTCGACGACGGTGACGTCGTGTCCCTGCCGGGTGAGGAAGTGAGCGACTGCCGGGCCGGCGATGCCGGAACCCACCACGAGGATGTCCATGCCGCTACTATACAAACGTCTTATACGTTTGTATAGAACTTAGGATCGGCAACCATGGGGCACCGGGAAGACCTGCTGGAAGGCGCCAAGCGCGCGCTCTACGAGAAGGGCTACGCCCGCACGACGGCGCGCGACATCGTCGCCCTGTCCGGGACGAACCTCGGCTCGATCGGCTACCACTACGGCTCGACCGAGGCGCTGATGACCGCGGCGATGCTCGGCGCGATGGAGGACTGGGGCGACGAGATCGCCCGGGCGCTGGGCGCCGAACCCGAGGCGGACGGCGGCGACCCCGTCGTGGACTTCTGGCGCCGGGTGATCCACTCGATCACCACGCACCGCGAGCTGTGGCTGGCCAGTGTCGAGGTGATGATCCAGGCCGAGCACAACCCGCATCTGCGGGCCCAGCTGGCGGGCGGTCTGCAGGCCGGCCGCCGGGGCATGGCCGCGCTGGCCACCGGCACCCCCGAGGATCAGCTCGACGACCGGACCGTGCGGACGGTCGGCTCGGCCCGGATGGCCCTGATGTCCGGGGTGGTGACGCAGTGGCTCACCGACCCCGGGAGCGCGCCCGGCCCGGAGGAGATCGCCGAGGGCGTACGCCTATTGGGCGGGCCACGCCTTGATCAATAGCTGGCGGGTGTCGGCCAGCAGCTGAGGCAGCACCTTGGTCTGCGCGACCACGCTCATGAAGTTGGCGTCGCCGCCCCACCGCGGCACGATGTGCTGGTGCAGGTGGGCGGCGATGCCCGCGCCGGCCACGGCGCCCTGGTTCATGCCCAGGTTGAAGCCGTGCGGGCTGCTGATGGCCCGGATCACGCGCATCGCCGTACGGGTGAAGGCGGCGACCTCGACCGTCTCGTCGTCGGTCAGGTCGGTGTAGTCGGCGACGTGCCGGTAGGGGCAGACCATGACGTGGCCGGGGTTGTACGGATAGAGGTTGAGCAACGCGAAGACGAGCTCGCCGCGCGCCACGACCAGGCTGACCGGCTCGGGGTCGCTCGGGGCCAGGCAGAACGGGCAGCCGTCGGGGCGGCCCTCGCCGGTGACGTAGTCGAGGCGGTGCGGCGTCCAGAGCCGCTCGAGGCCGTCGGGATCGCTCACAGGGGCACCCTACGTCAGCGCGGGCTCGGTCTCCGGCGCCCCGTGCAGGTGGTGACCGCCACCGCCGCGCCGGGCCCGGCCCAGGGCCGCGCCGGCCAGGCGCAACAGCTCGTCCGGCCCGCTGATCTCGGTGTGCGAGAGCGCGATGCCGACACCGGCCGGCGTGCGCAACCGCTGGGCCCCGACCGGGACGGCCGCGCCGAGCGAGTCGACGATCCGCTCGGCCACCACGATGGCGTCCCGGGCCGAGGCCAGGTCCTCGGTGATCACCACGAACTCGTCGCCGTCGAGCCGCCCGACGGTGTCCTCGGCGCGGACGCACCCGGGCAGCCGCTCGGCCACCGCCTGCAGCAGTTGGTCGCCCACGCCGGGCCCGTGCACGTCGTTGACCCGGTCGAAGCCGTTGAGGCCGAGCCGCAGCACACCGACCGGGCGGCCGGTGCGGCGGGCGCGGGCCAGCGCAGTGCCGAGCCGTTCGCGCAGCATCGCGCGGTTGCCGAGGCCGGTCAGCGGGTCGCGCAGGGCCCGGTCGGTCAGCTCGGCGGTCAGGGCGACGGCGTTCAGCGCCAGCGCTACCTGGGCAACCAGGGCCCGCAGGGCCAGCAGGACGTCGGTCGGCAGGACGGTGTCGGCGCCGACCGCGAGGATGCCGAAGAACCGGCCACCGGTCGTCAGAGGGATCAGCGTGTGCGGGCCGCCGGGACCGGGACCGCCCCGGGCGGCCAGGTCGGTGACCTCCACGACCTCGCCCGCCCGCAGCCGGGCGATCAGGTCGGCCGTTCGCTCACCGGCCTGCGGTGAGCGGACCGGCCCCACCGCTCGGGGGTCGGGTGACCCGTCGGCGTCCGGGTGGATGATGGTCGCGCGAGCGCCCGGGATGCCGGCCAGCAGGGCAGCGGCCCCCTCGACGGCGTGCCGGTGCACCCCGGCCTCGTCCGTGGTGGTGGTCAGCGCCGGGGTCAGCTCGGCGAGCACCCTCTCGCGGTCCAGAGCGCAACGCAGCGCGCGCCGGTCGGCGTCGCGACCGGCCATCATGCGGACGACCAGCGCCATGACGGCAACGATGACGGCCGCCTGCGCGAGCCCCGCCCCGGTCGGGTGCAGCAGCGACCACGCCGCAGCGACGGCCGCGCCACCGGCGGCGAACAGACTCCGAGCCCTGGGCATGCCCGCTGTTTCGGCCCGGCCGCCGATTTCCTGAGCGGGCCGGCGGTTGCGATCGGGTTGTTCCGGCGCCCACCCACCCGGGCAGCGGCTCCCGGCCGGCGATTGCGACTGGTTCCGCGGTCCTCCACCCGGGCGTGACTCCCGGGCCGCCGGATGCGGTCGGGCTATTCCGCTGTCGCCCAGCCGGGCAGCGGCTCCCGGGCGGCGAGCCAGGCCGGCGGGATGCCGTCGATTCCGGTGTACGCGGCCACGATGCCCCCGGCGATGGCGCAGGTGGTGTCCACGTCGCCGCCGGCGCGCACGCAGGCCGCGATCGCCGCCGGATAGTCGTCGAGGAACCGGTCGGCGACCCAGACCGCGAACGGCACGGTGTCGCGCGCCATGGCCCGGGCGCCGTTGCCCAGCCGGGCCGCGGCCTCGCCCGGATCGGTGAGGCGGGTGGCCGCCACCAGGCCGTCGCGCACGACGCCCTCGGGCGTGTGCGCGGCCGTGGCCCGCAACAGCGCGGGTCGTTGCCCGTCGAGCCGGCCCGCCGCCGCCACGGCCGCGGCCACGGCCACCGCCACTCCCCCGGCGATGCCGTCGGCGTGCGCGTGGGTGACCTCGGCCGCCCGGGCGCCCTGAGCGGCGGCGCGGGCCGGCGAGTCGGCGTGCCAGGCCCCCAGCGGGGCGGCCCGCATGGCGGCGCCGTTGCCGGCCGAGCCCTGACCGTCGAACGCGGACGCCGCGGCGATCGGCCAGGGCAGCCCGTCTCGGATCGCGCGGAGCATCACCTCGGCGCCCGCGCCGTAGCCACGGCCGGGGTCGTGCCGGTGGCCCAGCAGCTCGGCGAAGGAGTCGCGGTCGAAGTCACCCTCCGCCAGCACGGCGACGAGGCAGCACGCCTGCTCGGTGTCGTCGGTCCACGGCCAGGGCGCGGGCGGCGGGTCGGCGAGGTCGGCCGGAGATCCGGAAAACTGTGCGCCCAGCGCGTCACCCACGCTCAGGCCGGCCAGGCTGTCGAGGGCCAGGGCCCGGCGCGTACCGGGAAAAAGTGTGAACGACATCGGCACAACGGATGGTATTCGCTCACCCTCGGTGATCGAAGGGTATCCCTGGATCACCGGTTAGGCCCTGGTTGCCAGGCGCAGTACCTTCTTCGCATGGCCACGGTGTTGCTCGTCGAGGACGACCACGTCGTGCGCGGTGCCATGCTTCGATCGCTCGCCGACCGGGGGCATGCCGTGCACGCCGTCGGCACCGCGCTGGACGCGCTCCGGCGGGTCGCCGCCGAGACGCCCGACCTCGTCGTGCTCGACCTCGGTCTGCCCGATCTGGACGGCTCCGACGCCCTGCGCATGCTGCGCGGCATCACGGACGTGCCGATCATCATCGCCACCGCACGCGACGACGAACAGACCGTCGTGCGGCTGCTGCGGGCCGGCGCCGACGACTACATGGTCAAGCCGTTCACCGGCGCCCATCTGGACGCCCGCATAGCCACCGTGCTGCGGCGTGTGGGCCGGGCCAGCCGCACCGCCCAGCCGGCCGTGCACGAGGTCGGCGAGCTGCGGGTCGATGTCGGCGAGCGCAGCGCCACCCTGGCCGATCAGGCCCTGGCGCTGACCCGCAAGGAGTTCGACCTGCTGGCCTATCTGGCCGCCCGTCCGGGCCGGGTGGTTTCGCGTCGTGAGCTGTTGGAGGAGGTATGGCGACAGCCATCGGTCGGCGAGGACCAGACGATCGACGTCCATCTGTACTGGCTGCGACGGAAACTGGGCGAGTCCGCGGCGAAGCCGCGCTACCTGCGCACCGTGCGGGGAGTCGGATTCCGGTTGGTGGCGCCGGACTGAGGGGCCGCCTGGCCTACATCACCGCCGCGACCACCGCCGTCGCCGCCCTCGCCTTCCTCATCCCGCTCGGCTGGGAACTGCGCAACGACCATCGCGACCAGGCGATCGGCGCGGCCGAACGGCAGAGCGCCAAGGTGGCCGGCGCGATCACGGCCGGCGCCGGCGCCAAGGGGCTGGCCGCTGCCCTGGCCGGCAGCGGGGGCCGCGTGAAGGTCTACGCGCCCGGTCAGACCGTCGGTGGCCGGGCCGACGACAACGAGGTCCGGCACGCCGCCACCAGTGGCTCGACCGTGACCCAGGAGGTCGAGGGCGGCCTCGTGCGCCTCGAGCCGGTGACGGCCGGGACCCGTACGTCGGTGGTCGAGGTCTTCGTGCCCGCCGACGAGCTCAGCGAGGGCACGGCGAACGACTGGTGGCTGCTGCTCGGCATCGCGCTGGTGCTGGTGGCGGGCAGCGTCGTGGTGGTCGACCGGCTGGCCCGGGGCGCGGTCAACTCGGCGCGCAACCTGGTGCACGCGGCCATGGCCGTCGGCGGTGGCGACCTCGGCGTGCGCATCCAGCCGTCCGGGCCGCGCGAGCTGGCCGAGGCCGGTTACGCGTTCAACCGGATGGCCGACCGGCTGGTGACCTCGCGCACCAGCGAGCGGGAGATGGTGGCCGACCTGTCGCACCGGCTGCGCACCCCGCTGACCGCGCTGCGCCTGGACGCCGAGGCCCTCGATCCCGACGACACCCAGATCATCAACCTGAGCGCCGACGAGATCGACCGGCGGCGCGGCATCCGGCGCATCCGGCAGGCCATCGTCACCCTCGAAGGCGAGGTCAACGAGCTGATCAACACGACCCGTCAGGCGGTGGCGGCCCAGGTCGCGTCGGCCCCCGAGACGGGCGTGTGCGACGCCAGCGAGGTCGTGCGCGAGCGCATGACGTTCTGGTCGGCGCTGGCCGGCGACCAGAACCGCAGCTACCGCATGGTCGGGGCCAGCGTTCGCATTCCCGTACCCGTGGCCCGGGCCGAACTGGCTGCCGCGTTGGACGCCATTCTGGGTAATGTGTTCCGCTACACCCCCCAGGGCACGGCGTTCGAGGTGGGCATCTCGCGGCGCGACGGTTGGGTCGCGGTGCGTGTCGACGACGCCGGGCCGGGCATCGGAGATCCGGAGAAGGCAATGCAACGTGGCCAGAGCGACCAGGGCTCGACCGGGCTCGGGCTCGACATCGCCCGCCGCGCGGCGCAGTCCGCGGGCGGCTCGGTCAGCCTCGATCGCGCGGCCATGGGCGGCGCGAGCGTGGTCATGCTGCTCTCCGACGCCGAGGCGACCCCCAAACAGGCGAGCCGTTTCGGCCTGGTCGGGCGCCTGGCCCGCGAGCGTGGCGGCCGGCCCGCCCGTTCCGAGTGAACCGGGCCAAGTTCTTGCTTAGATCTGTATTAAAGGCGTTCCGCTCGCCGGGCCGGGCTGGCAGTGTTCCCACCGATCCCATCCGGTCTTCCGGCTCGACGCCCGCACCCGCGAGCCGGCGAGGCCGCCGCGCGGTGAGGGGTGGTAACCCCATGACCACCTCCCACCGCGCCCCCGCGCAGTTCCCGGCCAAACTAGGAGAGGTTTTGTCCACGCCACGCCAGCCGGCCCCGCGTGGTCACCGCCGGGCCGTTTCCCGGCGGCCGCACCGGCTGGTTCCGGTGGCGCTGGGCCTGGCGTTGCTCGGTGTGGGCGGGGTCGTCGGCCCGAGCGTGGTCGACAACGTGGCCGGCAGCAACGGCTCGCGCAAGTTCTCGCTCACCGGCCTGCCCGCCGACCGGCCCGACGAGGGACTGGTCTACGACGGGCTCAAGCCGGCCAAGGCCGGGTCGCTGTGCGCGGGTTCGTACGAAATGGACAAGCAGACCTGCACGCACGGCCCCGACGAGGCGCCGGCCGGGCTCAAGGTGCGCACCGATGTCACCCCGGTGACCGCGAAAGCGCCCGAGCCCCGCGATCCCGTACGCGAAGCCGCCGCGGCCACCCCGACCGACGCCGAGATCGCCCGCGACGAGGGCGGCAGCGCGCTGACGGCCGACGCGCCGGCGCTGGTGCCCGACGCGGCCCCGGGCGATGCCGACTTCATCATGGGCGCGCACGACGTGGCCTGCGAGGGCGACGGGCGCAGCGGCAAGCGGGTCCAGGTGCTCTATCTGCACGAGTACGGCACCCCCAGCCGCTACACCGACTTCCTCGGCTCGATCCGCACGTGGTCGGCCGGAGTCGACCAGATCTTCGACGAGAGCGCGGCCGAGACCGGCGGCTCCCGGCATGTGCGCTTCGTGACCACGCCGCAGTGCCGGGTCGACGTGTCCGAGGTGCAACTGCCGACCGGCGCGCTGGGCTCGTTCACCGGCAACATCGAGGCGCTCGGCAAGCTCGGTTACAACCGCACCGACCGCAAGTACCTCTTGTTCGCCGACACCAAGGTCTACTGCGGCATCGCCACCTACATCGCCGACCGGCGGCCCGGCCTGGGCAACCGCAACAACGGCGGACCCTCGTACGGGCGGGTCGACGCGGGCTGCTGGAGCTCGGCGATGGCCGCGCACGAGCTGACCCACACGCTGGGCGCGACATTGATCGACTCGCCCAACTCGAGCGGAGCCGGCGGCTGCCTCGACGATTACGACCTGCTGTGCGGGGCCGACCGCTCGGGCAAGGCGGTGCGCAACGTCTGCCCCCGCAAGCAGGAGACGCGGCTCGACTGCGGCAAGGACGACTACTTCAACACCAACCCGAAGCCGGGCAGCTATCTCGACGAGAACTGGAACATCGCGCGGAGCGAGTTCCTGCTGCGCAGCGACGGTGGTGACGACATCCCCGACGCGATCGGCGCGCCGCAGCCGGCCGAGACTCCCAGCCCGGCCGCCCCGGCCGGGCCCACGCCGACGGTGACCGCCGAGCCGACCCCGACGGTGGCCGAGCCCGGCGAGGCCGACGGTGGCGGCGACGCCCCGCCGTCGGCCGGTGTGACGCCGAGCGAGTCGGCCCCGGCCGAGGAGCCGGGCGCCGAGCCCACCGCCCCGGCCGAGACCCCCGGCGCCGGCGCTGACGTGCCGTCCGTGCCGGTCGCGGCGACCACCGCTCCCCCGACTGCGCCGGCCAACGGCGTGCAGTCCGAGCCGGTGCAGGCGGTCGTCGAGGTGCGCGACGCGACCAGCGGCACGGTCCGTCTGAATTGGAGCGCGGCCTCGGCCAAGGCGACCTACCAGGTGTGGGTGGACAATCAGCCGGTGGCCACGACGAAGGCGACCCGGGCCCGGCTGATCGGCCTCAAGCCCGACGCGAAATACCAGGTGACCGTGAAGTCGGGCCCGCGCTACACGGCGAAGGTCACCGCCGAGACGGCCCCCGCGGCCCGCCCGGCCGAGAATTCGTGGTTCACCCTGACGAACGCTCTGACCGGCGGCGCGGCCAACCTCTACGCGGCCCGGGCGACTCCGGGCACGCCGATCACCTTGAGCGACGCCGACGACGACGCCCAGCAGCAGTGGCAGCTGGTGCCGGCCGGCAACAACAGCTACTCCCTGGTCTCGCGGGCGTCCGGCCGATGCGTCGGCCCGCTCGACCGGCAGACGGGGGCGGGCATCCCGCTCGTGCAGACCGACTGCGACGGCGGTGCGGCCAAGTGGACGCTGCAGGCCTCGCCGTACGGCTTCACCCTGCGCACCACGGACGGCGGCCTCGTGGCCGGCGTCGGCGACCAGCGGTACGGCGCCCACCGGGTGCTCGTGCTGCAGGCCGGCAACGACCAGCGGTACCAGAGCTGGACGGCGGTACCCGACTAGGCGGAAGGCAAGGCTGTGCGCGACACCCTGGATCGGCCCCTGACCGAGCCCGAGGAAGGCCCGGCCAGGTTCAACAAACGGCGTCTCGTGCGCTGGATAGCGGTCCTGACGATCGGCATCGTCGTGGTGCTGGCGATGTGGCAGGAACCGCTCTACGCGCTGCGGCCCGAGTAGGCGTCGATCTCGGCGAGCAGGGCGGCCCGGCCCGACGGGTCGAGGAAGCTCTGCTCGACGGCGGCCCGGGCGAGCCCGGCGACGCCCTGCTCGTCGAGACCGAGCAGCCGGGCGGCCACCGCGTACTCCTCCTCGAGCGTGGTGCCGAACATCGGCGGGTCGTCGGAGTTGATGCTCACCGGCACGCCCGCACCGACCAGAGTGGCCAGCGGGTGCTCCTCGATCGAGGCGACCGCGCGGGTCCGCACGTTCGACGTCGGGCAGACCTCGAGCGGGATCCGGTGCTCGGCCAGATAGGCCATCAGCTCCGGGTCCCGGGCGGCGGAGATGCCGTGCCCGATCCGCTCGGCGCCGAGATCCCGTACGGCATCCCAGATGGTCTGCGGCCCGGTCGTCTCGCCGGCGTGCGGGACGCTGTGCAGCCCGGCCGCGCGGGCCTGGTCGAAGTACGGCTTGAACTGCGGCCGCGGCACGCCGACCTCGGGACCACCCAGGCCGAAACTGATCAGACCGTCGGGCTGTTCCTCGAGGGCGACCCGCACCGTCTCCTCGGCCGCGGCCAGACCGGCCTCGCCCGGGATGTCGAAACACCAGCGGAGGTCGATGCCGAACTCGGCGGCGGCCCCTCGGCGGGCGTCCTCGATCGCCTCGCAGAACGCCTTGGCCGGGATGCCCCGCTTCACGCTCGAATACGGCGTGATCGTCAATTCGGCGTACCGGACCTGCTGGCGGGCCAGTTCGCGGGCCACCTCGAAGGTCAGCACGCGTACGTCCTCGTCGTCGCGGATCAGGTCGACCACGGTCAGATAGACGTCGATGAAGTGCGCGAAGTCGCGGAACTCGAAGTAGTCGGCGAGCGCGACCGGGTCGGCCGGCACCGGGGACGCGCCCTCGTGCCGGGCGGCCAGCTCGGCCACGATCCGCGGCGAGGCCGAGCCCACGTGGTGCACGTGCAGCTCGGCCTTCGGCAGTCCGGCGATGAACGAGGTCAGGTCGGTCACCTCAGGTCCCTTCTCAACGGGCGGTCCGCGCCACCACGAAGATGCGGCGGAACGGGAACGCGACGTACCCGCCGGTCGCCGGGTAGGCGCCGGTCAGCTCCCGGCCCAGGTCGGCCCGGAAGGACTGCCAAGCATTCTCGTCCAGGGCCGCCTTGACGGGACGCAACGCGGTGCCTTCCATCCAGCGCAGCACCGGATGTTCGGTTCCGTCGTCCGGCAACAGGTGCAGATAGGTGGTCTCCCACGCGTCCACCTCGGCGCCGGCCGCGACGAGCCGGTCGGCGTACCCGGCCGGGTCGTCGACGGGGGCCTCACGCAGCACCTCGCCCACGCCGTAGCGCCGCCCGACCTCGCGGAGCAGCACGTGCGAGGGCGCCCCGAAGTTGCCCGGCACCTGCATGGCCAGCCACGCCCCGGGCGCCAGCTCGCGGGCCCAGCGGGCGAGCAGGTGGCGATGTTCCGGCACCCACTGCAGGGTGGCGTTGGTCACCAGCACGTCGACGTCGGGCCCGGGCCGCCACTCGCGTACGTCACCGACCCGGAATTCGGCCGGGCCACCGTGCGCGAGCGCCTTCTCGATCATCTCGGGTGAGGAGTCGACGCCTTCCAGCCGCGCCCCCGGCCAGCGCTCGGCCAGCGTCAGGGTCAGCTCGCCGGGGCCGCAGCCGAGATCGGTGACGGCGCGCGGGCGGTCGGCGCCGATCCGGCCGATCAGATCGAAGAACGGGCGCGAGCGCTCGGCGCCGAATCGGCGGTAGACAGCCGGATCCCACATGATCGTCCCTTCCAAACCGTACGTACGTCTTGCATGCACGATAACAAGCGGAGAGTAAGGTCGGGACCCGTGGAGAATCGCAAATTCGGCCGGATGGGCCGCTCGGTCGGCGTGGTAGGACTCGGTGCATGGCAGCTCGGCGCCGACTGGGGTGACGTGAGCGAGGCCGACGCGCACGCGACCCTGCAGTCCGCGGTGGACGCCGGTGTCACCTTCATCGACACCGCCGACGTCTACGGCGACGGCCGCAGCGAGCAGATCATCGGCTCCTTCGTCAAGGACAAGCCGCAGCTCACGGTGGCCACCAAGATGGGGCGCCGGATGGCTCAGGAGCCCGGCAACTACACGCTCGACAACTTCCGCGCGTGGACCGACCGCTCCCGGTCCAACCTGGGCGTCGACACGCTCGACCTCGTGCAGCTGCACTGCCCGCCCACCCCGGTCTTCTCGTCCGACGCCGTCTACGACGCGCTCGACACGCTCGTCGAGGAGAAGCGGATCCGGGCGTACGGGGTCAGCGTCGAGAAGGTCGAGGAGGCGCTGGCGGCAATCGCCCGCCCGGGCACCGCGAGCGTGCAGATCATCCTCAACGCCTTCCGGCTCAAGCCGCTCGAGCGGGTGCTGCCGGCCGCGGCCGAGGCGGGCGTGGGCATCATCGCGCGGGTTCCGCTGGCCAGCGGGCTGCTTTCCGGCCGCTACGACGAGCACACCACCTTCGGCGCCGACGACCACCGCAACTACAACCGGCAGGGCGAGGCGTTCGACGTCGGCGAGACGTTCTCGGGCGTGGAGTTCGCGACCGGCCTCGAGGCCGTCCGGCGGCTGCGGCCACTGGTGCCCGAGGGCTTCACGATGGCCCAGTTCGCGCTGCGCTGGGTGCTCGACCAGGCCGGCCTCACGGTGGTCATCCCGGGTGCGCGCAACCCGGAGCAGGCTCGTGCCAACGCCGCCGTGGCCGAGCTTCCGCCGCTCACCGACGAGGCGAAAGCCGGCGTCCGTGAGGTGTACGACGAACTCATTCGCCCGCAGGTGCATAACAAATGGTGAACGAACCGGCACCGGACCACAAAAGGCTTTATGGCTGGTTGCCAATGGCCCTCGGAGTCCTGGCTGTCGTCGTCGGTGCACTGTGGACGCTGCAAGGTTTGGACATTCTCACCGACAGCCGGATGAGCGGAGCCGGGATCTGGTCGATCATCGGTCCGATCGTGGCCATCGGCGGACTGATCATGATCATTCTGGGCGAGCGCACGAGGTCGCGCGTGAAGCGAGCCGAAGCGGCCGCGATTACGCCCGAGGGGCAATGAACAAAACCCCCGCATCCTCACCGAGGATGCGGGGGTTTCTGCGCTAGAGCCGATCTCCGCCAGGCGATCGGCGGCCGGTCTCGCAACCGGCACGGGGTTCTCAGAGGGGACGAACCTGCTCCGCCTGCGGGCCCTTCTGGCCCTGGGCGATCTCGAACTCGACCCGCTGGTTCTCTTCCAGACTGCGGTAGCCGCTCGTCTGGATGGCCGAGAAGTGGACGAACACGTCAGCACCCCCGCCATCGACGGTGATAAAGCCGAAGCCCTTGTCTGCGTTGAACCACTTCACGGTTCCTTGCGCCATGCTGAACTCTCCTTCTGAAAATGCCGACCCCGTGATGCCCGGGCCGATGACCGTTTTCGAGCAGCGGCGCCGTGAGGCGGCCTTTCAGAGGACGTCCCATCCGCTCGGTCTCGAGGCCCCGGCTGGTGACCGGCTTCCCTTGATCGGGCGGAAGCAGCGAACCACGTACGCAAAAACTGGGCACACTGTACCCGAGAATCGGGGTACAAAGCTGCCCCTAGGACTATCGAATAAGCGGCGGCCAGATATGGAAAAGGTCCCCCACTTCGCTCTCGCGATGTGGGAGACCAGTGACTGTTAACCTAACTTCACGAAGGCCATTGACCAGTCATTTTCCGTACTCCAACGGCGCCACCGCGATCGACGGCCGCCTTCACGAGAGCGAAGATGGCGCCTTGCAGAGCGGCGGCGGCGAGAATCTCGCCCCAGCCCCGCTCCTCGTCCGTCGCGTTCGGCGCATCGTCGTCACCTGCGGTAAGTTTCCAGACTTCCTTGAAAACCAGGCCGGCTACCGCACCGGCACCGATGCCCAGCAGCAACCCGACCGGCTTGTAGGCCAGCTTCGAAACCTTGCCGCTCACCGTCGACTCCCTCGCACGATCAAAATGATGCCCACGATCGCAGCCGCACCCGCGACAATGAGGGAAATCGGAACCGGACTGTTCCGTATTTGTTCCCTGGCTTGCACGGCAAGGTCACGTGAGCCGTTCTGGTTGACCTTCTCGGTGGTCTGGTCGGCCACCTCATGAACCTTTCCGGAGACCGCGCCGGCGGCGGCCGCGGCCGCCCCGCGTACGCGCTCGGTGGCCTCCGCGGCCTGGGCCTTGACCTTGAGCTTGGTCTGCTCGACCTGCTCCTTGGCGCGGGCCTTGACGTCGGCCTTGGCGGCGAGGGCCTGAACCGTCTCGCCGAGCTCCGCGCGCGTCTGCTTGATCTCGGCGCGCAGCTCCTCGACCGTCGGCTTGGGAGCCGGCGACCCGTTGTTCTCGCTCATCCGCGACTCCGCTCCCTGACCGACTGCTTGACTTGCTCGACATCGGCCTTGACGCTCTCGATCGCGGCCTTGGGCTCCGGGGGAACAGCCTTGGTCACCTGCTTCTTGCCGACGAGGGCGAGAATGCCGGCGACCACGAACAGCGCCACCGTGATGATCAATGCCGCCAGCCACAACGGCAGGAACAGATTGAAGACGATGATCAGAGTGGCGATGAGGGCGCCCACTCCGTACATGGCCAGCACGCCGCCGGTGCCGAAGAGCCCGATGCCGATGCCGGCATGCTTGCCCTTCTCGGCGAGCTCGGCCTTGGCCAATGCGATCTCATCACGAACGAGCCGGCTGACTTGCTCGCTCGCGCGCTGAACCAGCTCGGCGGTGGACTGATCGGTGCCCGTGGTGGTGCGACCGTTCAGGACATCGGCCATGGTGTTCTCCCTTCCCTGTCCCGGTGTATGCCCTGATCACCGGAGCGTCAATCCTCTTGCCGGGAACCCGCCACAACTGTCAGCGGTTGGCGGGAACCGGCACCGGCTCGCCCGGCCCCGAGAAGGTCGCGGCGCGCTCGTCGCCGTCCTCACCGGAGAAGACGCGGGCGTCGTCCGGGTCGGCGCGAGGCGACGGGCGCAGGACCTCGGACACCGGCCGGGTCACGTTGGCCATGTCGGCCCGGTAGCGCGGCAGGGCGCCACGCTGATGCGCCCAGATGTAGGTCACCAGGCGCTCGCGCACCAAACAGCGCAGGTCCCACAGCGAGGGCGCGTCGTTCGCGCTGACCAGGGCCCGCAGGCGCACCATGCCGCCGATCGCCTCGGTCACCTGCAGCACGCAGACCCGGCCGTCCCACAGCTCGGAGCCCTCGCAGGTGGCGCGCAGCTCGGCCCGCAGCGGTTCGATCTCGGTCGACCAGTCGACGTCCACCTCGGCGGTGCCCAGCACGGCCGAGGACGAGCGGGTCCAGTTCTGGAACGGCTTGGTGGTGAAGTACGACGTGGGCAGCAGCAGTCGCCGGTCGTCCCAGATCTGCACCGCGACGTAGGTGAGGGTGAGCTCCTCGATGCGGCCCCACTCCCCCTCGACGACCACCACGTCGTCGACCCGCACGGCGTCGCTGAACGCGAGCTGCAGTCCGGCGAAGACGTTGCCCAGCGTGCTCTGGGCGGCCAGGGCGGCGATGACGCTGACGATTCCGGCCGAGGCGAGGACGCTGGCGCCGAGAGCCCGGATGCCCGGGAAGGTCATCAGCACGACGCCCAGGGCGAGGACCACGATCGTGGCCACGGTGATCCGGCGGATCATCACGATCTGCGTCTTGAAGCGGCGGCGGCGGACGTTGTCGGGAACGTCGGTGCGCCAGTGCGCGAGCGCCGCGTCCTCCATCACGAGCACGAACGCCGCGACCAGCCAGGCGAACGCGGCGATGAAGAAGACGACCAGCGCGTGCAGAACACTGTCGCGGCCGGGGAAGTCGGCGGTCACGCTTCGCAACGCTTGCTGTATCGCGAAGAGGATCATCGTCGCCTGGAACGGCTTGTGAGTCGTACGAGCCAGATCGGCGGCGAGTTCCGACTTGCGGCCGAGCCGGCCCAGAAGCCAGTGCATCACGGCGACCAGCAGAATCGCCAGCCCCGTCGCGGCGACGACCGTGAGCACGGCCTTCAGAGTGCTGGGCACTTGTCTCTCCTTCGCAGGAAAAGGCTGCGGGTACCAGCGACCCAGCTTGCCCAGGTCACCGGTACCCGCAACTTTCCCGTACGGAGTTCAGAGGTTGCTCACACTTTCCGGTACTTGGCCTGTGCGATGCAGTACACGCCGAAGGCCGCGATCCCGACCGCGATCAACGCCAGCACCCAGACGCCCCAGGAGTAACTGGCAAGGGTCTTGAGCGCCGAGTCCAGGCCGCGCGCCTTCTCCGGGTCGTAGTTCACGGCGGCCACGACGACCAGCAGACCGGCGATCGCGTACGCGGTGCCCTTGGCCATGTAACCGGCCATGCCCAGCCGGATGATCGGCTGCCGGGTGCCGGCCGGCATCTGACCGGTGTTGAGGTGCTTCTGGAACTTCTTCTTGTAGCCGTAGATGGCCATGCCGACGCCCACGCCGATCACCACGAGGCCGATCAGGCCGACCAGCCAGCGGCCACCACTGTGGTCCATGATGCTCGACGTCTTGCTCTGCGAGGTGTCGCCCATCGAGGCGTTCGAGCCCCGCAGCACCTTGACGGCGTAGAACGCGAGGTAGAGGTAGAGGAGCGCGCGGGCGACCGAGAGCCCTCGCTCGGCCTTGGCCGAACGGGTCTGCTCGCCGCTCTCGCCGATCGCGGCCTCGAAGCCCTGCCAGATCGCCATCGCGACCATGCCGATGACGATCAGGACGAGGAGGGTCTTGCCCACGCCGCTTCCGGCCAGGCTCTGCAGCGCCCCGGACTGGTCGCTCTCCTGCGACGAGCCCTGGAACGCCACCTGAAGGGCGATCCACGCGAAGAGGAGGTGGATGATGCCGTATCCGATGAAGCCGCCTCGAGCCAGGTATTCGAGCGGCTTGCTGTTGGCGGCCCGCGAAGCGGAACCCTTGACGTTAGAGGCGGCGGTCATGCCAGCCACATTGACCCGTCCCGCGTTTTCTCAAACCCGGGACGGGTATGACGGCATGTGCTATCGGGAGACTTGCAGGCCGATCTGGTCGCTGGTCACGCTGTCCAGCGACACCTGCAGCCCGGCGACCTCGATCGCCTGCTGACCCTTGGTCAGGCTGACCTGCTCGCCGGCCACGTCGAGGGTGACGGTGTTGGCGTCGGCGCTCACGAACTTCGCCTCCACACCCAGGAAACTCGCGCTGGCGTTGGTCTCACGGTCGATCGTCACGGTGCACTGGTCGAGGCCGCAGCTGACGTTGTCGTTGCTGCAACCGGCGAGGAGCGCGAGGCCGAGGGCGGCCGAGCTCAGGACAGCGGCAAGGCGGGGCACAATGGCGAGGCGGGGCGTGGGTTTCAACACCTCTCCAGCGTACGAGGCCCGCGCGACCCTAAGCTGGGCCGATGAGCGACGTCGATGTGCGCGACAACCCGGAACAGCAACGCTTCGAGCTCACCGTCGACGGGGAACTGGCCGGCATGGCCGTCTACCGCGTGCGGGACGGCGTCGTCGTCGTGACCCACAGCGAGGTCGACCGGCGGTTCCGCGGCCAGGGCCTGGGCAGCGTGCTGGCCCAGCGCACGCTCGACGAGCTGCGGGCCCGCGGAGCGCGTGTCTATCCGTCATGCCCGTTCTTCGCCAAGTACGTCGCCGAGCACCCGGAGTACGACGACATCATCGAGAACTGAGCCCGCGGTGACTACCGGTTGCCGGCGATCGAGCCCCCCGCCCTGACCGCCGGCAACCGGAGTCGTCAGGCGGCCAGCGGCTGCGGGGCGGGCACCCCGGCGCCCGCGATCAGCTCGGCCGCGGCCAGGCCACAGGCCCGGGTGGCGCCGTAGGTCGCGATGTGCACGGCGCCGACGACGGTCTCGGGCACGCCCATCTCGACCACGATCGCGTCCGGGCGCTGGGCCAGCACGGCGGTCAGCGCGTCGGCCTGCCAGGCGTGCCGGTGCACGTCGCGCACCACCAGCACCAGAGGCCGGCCGGCCGCACCGTCCAGCACCGTCACGGCCGGGTCGGCGCCGAGGTCGTCCTCGGTCAGGCGTACGGACGTGGTGCCGGGCAGCAGGTCGTCGAGCGGTGCGCCCACGCCCCACGGGGTCTCGGCGCCGATCGCGATGTTGCGTGGCGGGGCGAACTCGACCACGTGCGGCGCCGCGGTGACCGGCAGGACGGCGTCCTCGGTCGTGGTCACCCGGACGGCACGGCGGGCGGCGGCGAACCCGACGCTGTCGGTGCGGGCCAGCGTGACGACCTCGGGGGCCGCGTCGGCGATCGCTCGGGAGCCGGTGGCGGTCTGGGTCGAGGTGGCCCACGCGCCCAGCAGGCTGACCCGGGCCGCGGCCGCCCGCAGCCGTTCCTCGGCCAGCTCGCCCGAGCGCACGGCGGCCACGATCGCGTCGCGCAGCAGGATCGCGGTCTGCTCGTCGGCGTGGTCGCCGCCCACGCAGATCGCGTCGACGCCGGCCGCCAGCGCCTTCACGGTCGCGCCGGCCAGCCCGTAGCGGCGGCGTACGGCCTGCATCTCGATGCCGTCGGTGACGATCAGCCCGTCGAAACCGAGCTCCTCGCGCAGCAAGCCGGTCATGATCTTGTGGCTGAGCGTGGCCGGCAGCTCGGCGTCGTACGCCGGGACGAGCAGATGCCCGGTCATGACCACCTGGACGCCGGCCTCGATCGCGGCCCGGAACGGCACGAGCTCGCACTCGTCGAGCTGGGCCCGGTCGCGCTCGATCAGGGGAACGTCGTGGTGCGAGTCGACGCTGGTGTCGCCGTGACCGGGGAAGTGCTTGGCGCACGCGGCGACACCGGCCGACTGCAGACCGCGTACGAAGGCGGCGGAGTGACGGGCCACCAGGAGCGGCTCGGCCCCGAAGGCGCGTACGCCGATCACCGGGTTGGCCGCGTTGCTGTTGACGTCGGCGTCGGGCGCGTAGTCGAGGGTGATGCCCGCGTTGGCCAGGTCGGCGCCCAGATCGCGGGCGACCTCCTCGGTCAGCAGCACGTCGTCGATCGCGCCCAGGGCCAGGTTGCCGGGCCGGGAGCTGCCGTGCCGTGACTCGAACCGGGTGACGTCGCCGGCTTCCTCGTCGATCGCCACCAGCACGTCCGGCCGCTCCGCCCGCAGCTGCGCGGTCAGCGCCGCGACCTGGGCCGGCGACTCGACGTTGCGGGCGAACAGCGCGACCCCGCCGAGGCCTTCGCCGAGCCACCGCCGGACCCAGTCGGGCGCGGTGGTGCCGGCGAATCCCGGCTGAAGCACCGCCGCGGCGAGTTCCGGCAATTCGCCATGTCTCGGCATTAGTCCCCGTACCTCCGGTGACGACCAGCGCGCTCTGAGGAACGCGCACCCCCGTGTTGCCGACCAATGGTCACACCCCGGGCGCGTTTCAGTCAACAAACCTTTCTATTAGGTGTGGGTTAAGCCTGCTCGCTACCATGCGCTGGTGACTCCCTCCACGCTGGCCGCGTCCGGTGTCAACTGGTCCGAGGTGCACGCCGTCCGCCTGCTCGGCGTGGCCCTGGCCTTCCTCATCCTTCTGTGGGCGATCCGCCGCATGTTCGGAGGCAAGAAGTAGGGGTATACGGCGCAAATGCGCATCGGATACTTCCTTTCCTGCGAGGAGTACGGCCCCGCCGAGCTGCTGTCCCAGGCTCGTGCGGCCGAGAAGGCCGGCTTCTCCGCCCTCTGGATCTCGGACCACTACCACCCCTGGGTCGACGCCCAGGGCAACAGCCCGTTCGTGTGGTCGATGATCGGCGCGCTCAGCCAGGCGACGTCGCTTCCGATCACCACCGCGGTCACCTGCCCGACGGTCCGCATCCACCCGGCCGTGATCGCGCAGGCCGCGGCGACCAGCGCGGTGCTCACCGGGGGCCGGTTCCGACTCGGTGTCGGCACCGGCGAGGCGCTCAACGAGCACATCTTCGGCGACGCCTGGCCGGAATTGGACGTACGGCTGGAAATGCTCGAAGAGGCCGTCGAAGTGATGCGGGGCCTGTGGCAGGGCGGCAACTATTCGCACCACGGCAAGCACTACACGGTCGAGAACGCGCGCATCTACACCCTGCCGGAGAAGCCGGTCGAGGTGTACGTGTCCGGGTTCGGGCCCAAGGCGATCGACTCCGCGGCGCGGATCGGCGACGGTTACGTCAGCACGATGCCCGACGGCGACATGGTTTCGCGCTTCCGCGAGAACGGCGGCGGCTCCAAGATCGCCCAGGCCGGGTTCAAGGCGGCGTTCGCGCCGACCGAGGACGAGGGCGCGCGGATCGCGTACGAGAAATGGCCGAACGCCGGCGTGCCCGGTGAGCTCTCCCAGGTGTTGCCGTCGCCCAAGCACTTCGAGCAGGCGTCCGAACTGGTCACCGAGGACATGGTGCGCGAGGCGTTCGTCTGCGGCAACGACGCGGGCGCCCACCTCGAAATGATCGACAAGTACCGGCAGGCCGGCTTCGACGAGGTGTACGTGGCCAACACCGGCCCCAACTCGGCCGGGCTGTTCGACCTGTACGCCAAAGAGATCCTGCCCAAGCTCTCGTGAGCGTTTGCCTGTCCGGGCGGTGGGGCACAATGGCCGCTCGATGAAACTTCCCGTCTATGGACCACGTCTGCGCAGGGTCGCCCGGCAACACTTCGGGTGGCCCTCGCTGCGGCCGGGCCAATTCAAGCCGATGCGGGCCGTGCTGCGCCGCCGCGACGCCCTCGTCGTGCTGCCCACCGGCGCCGGCAAATCGGCGATCTATCAGATCCCGGCCGTGCTGCTGCCCGGCCCCACGGTGGTGATCTCGCCGCTGCTCGCCCTGCAGCAGGACCAGATCGCCGCGCTCAACGAACGCGACGACCCCAAGATCCGAGCCGTCCGGGTGAGTTCGGCCGAGACCCCGGCCCAGCAGCGTGAGGCGATCCGCGAGCTGCGCGAGGGCCGCGCCGAGTTCCTGTTCATCACCCCCGAGCAGCTCAGCGACCCCGAGCGGATGGCCGAGGTCAAGGCGCTCAAGCCCGGCCTGGTCGCGGTGGACGAGGCGCACTGCATCTCGGCCTGGGGCCACGACTTCCGCCCCGAGTTCCTCGCCCTGGGCGACCTGATCAAGGGGATCGGCCGCCCGCCGGTGCTGGCGCTGACCGCGACGGCCTCGCCGCCGGTGCGCGACGACATCATCGAGCGGCTGCACCTCGACAAGCCCGAGATCCACGTCTCCGGGCTCGACCGGCGCAACCTGTTCCTCGAGGTGGCGTACTGCCCCGACGAGGACTACCGCTGGCGCAAGCTGACCGCCCTGCTCGAGTCGGCGCCCGGCCCCGGCATCGTCTATGTCGCGACCCGGCGCTCGGCCGAGGAACTGGCGGCCAGGCTCACCGACGCCGGCTACCCGGCCGAGTTCTATCACGGGGGCATGGCCGGGGGCGCCCGCGAGCAGAAGCACGAGGACTTCACGGCCGACAAGGTCGACATCATGGTCGCCACGTCGGCCTTCGGCATGGGCATCGACAAGCCCAACATCCGGTGGGTGGCCCACGTGGCCCTGCCCGACTCGCCGGACAGCTACTTCCAGGAGATCGGCCGGGCCGGCCGCGACGGCGAGCCCGCCCAGGGCCTGCTGCTGTGGCGCGCCGAGGACGAGGCCATCCAGCGCTTCTTCACCGGCGGCTCACCCGATGAAGCCGAGCTGCGCGAGCTCGCGGCCGCGCTGCGCAAGGGCCCGCAGACCAAGGCCGAGCTCAAGGAGGCCACCGGGCTCGGGCCGCGCAAGCTGGGGTCCTACCTCGGGTTGCTCGAGCAGGTCGGCGCGGTGGTCACCGGCCGGGGCAACAAGCTGACGGTCCCGGTCTTCGCGCCGTTGCCGGCGGCGGCCGCGACCGCGGCGGCCAAGGAGCACGAGCGCCAGCAGGTGGTGTCGCGCTCCCGGACCGACATGATGCGCGGCTTCGCCGAGACCCGGGCCTGCCGGACCCAGACCCTGCTGGCCTATTTCGGCGAGGAACTGCCCAAGCCGTGCGGCCACTGCGACAACTGCTCCGACGGCACCGCCCTCGAGGTCGAGACGGCCACCTCCGACGAGCCGTTCCCCGTACACGCCAAGGTCCGCCACGGCGAGTGGGGCCCCGGCACGGTGATGGGCTACGAGGAGGACAGGATGACCGTGCTGTTCGACGAGGTCGGCTACAAGACGCTGTCGGTTCCGGTCGTCAAGGAGAACAAGCTGCTGACGGCCACACGTTAGGGTCCGGTCGTGCACAGTGAGCGCTGGCGGGAACTCATGGAGGACCGGCTGCGCGAGGCGGTCACCGTGCTCGGCCGCGTGCCCGGCGTCCGCGGCTTCCTGGTCGGCGGCAGCCTGGGCCGGGGCGAGCCGTGGCCGATGTCCGACATAGACCTGCTTCCCGTGTACGACGACCCGGCCGCCGACGAAGCGGTGCGGCTCGGGCAACTCGAGATGGTCGACTGGTGGACCGGTTCCGGACGGGCGCAGAGCCTCGACCTGTCGTGGTTGTCGTTCACCGCCGACGAGATCCGCGCGGCCATGGCCGCCGGCCCCGAGGCGCTGGCCGCCACGATCGTCCACGATGGCCGGTGGTTCCACGGCATCGACAAGGCCTACGGTGGCCGCGCCTCCGACCCGCCGGACGAGCTGGTGGCCGCGTTCGCCGCCTGGATCACGTCGGTCCGCTTCCACCCCGCCGTGGTCGCCGCCCGCCTCGCGGAGTGGCGCCGCCAGGCTCGGACCGCCGCCGGGGCCGCCCACGAGGCCCCGGATCCGGGCGTAGCAACCCAGCATCTGCGGGAGTCGGCCCGGGCGCTCCGGATGGTCCTGCTGGAGAGCTGGGGTGAGCGGCTCGGCTCGATGGGCCGGGAGTGGACCCGGTTCGAGCGCATGGCCGACCGGCACCACGACCGTGACCGGGCCGACCACATCGCCATGCTGGCCGGGGCCGACGTGCCCGGCGCCGCCCGGCGGGCCGAGCTGGCGCCGCTCTGGCTGCGCGAGAGGATCACGCTCTGCTGGCAGGCCCGCCGGGCGGTCGGTGAACAGGTCACCGAGGCCCAGAACGCCCGCGACCAGGTGGCGGCATACCAGGTGCACGTCACCCGCCACCGCCCCGACCTGGACGGACCGTGGACCGGCACCCCCGACCCGGACCTCGGCACGCACCTTCTCGACCTGCGATGTGTGATCGATGAGCTCGCCGGTGGGGTATAAGAGGCCGACACAGGTTTCACCCAACGTGAGGATTCACCGTGAGCGACGATCCGCTGTACTCGATGCTGGGCTTCACCGACTCCGAGTGGGGGCTGCTCGTCGGACTGCCCCAGTCGGTGCTCACCGCGGCCAGCGCCGCCACTCCCGACAGCGCGCGCAAGACCCGGGCCGAGACGGCCGCCGGCCTCGACGTCATCTCGGACGCCCGCGCCTCGGCCAGTCCCCTGGTCGCCGCCGTGGCCCGGGCGATCGTGTCGCGCGTGGGCGACCCCGAGATCGGTGAGGAGCCGCCGGTGATCGAGCCGAGCGACCCCATCGCGTACGCCGAGGACGTGCTCGGCCGGGCCGCCGAGGCCAACGCCCTGCTGGTCACCAAGGCCGAGCAGGCCGACGCCGAGACGTACAAGCACTGGATCGTCGAGATCGCCGAAAGCGTCGTCGGCGCCGCCTCCACGGGCGGCGTGCTGGGCATCGGCAGCGAGACCGTCACCGACACCGAGCGCGCTTTCCGCGACGACCTCGCCAAGGCCCTGGCCGACTGACAAGAGGGCGCAACCCTCGTCGGGGCCGCGCCCGGCGGGGCGGCGATCAGCTGGGGCGGCGGCGGGTCACGGCGGCGGCTGCCACGCGAGGACCGGTTCCATCTGGCGCAACACCAGGTTGGGCCCGAGCTTCCCGGCAGCCGCCATCCCCGCGTTGCGCAGACCGGCGGCCACCCCGCTGAGCCCGGCCACCCGCCCGATCCGGCGCGACGCGGCCGCGACCGCCGTCGTCCGGGGCACGCGCTCCGCCGAATAGCGGGCCGGCCCGTCCGGTTCACCGGCGTGAGCGGCCAGCACAACCGCGTCCTCGATCGCCTGGCAAGCCCCCTGCCCGAGGTTGGGCGTCATCGCGTGCGCGGCGTCGCCCAACAGCACCACCCGGCCCCGGTCGAACGTCCGCGGAGTCGGATCGAGGCAGCGGATGTCCGTACGGATCACCTCGCCGGCCGCCGCGATCAGGGCCGGCAAAGGCGCGTGCCACTGGCCGAAGTGCCGCACAAGCTCGGCCTTCTCGTCGGCGGAGGAGGCCGACTCCTGCGGCGGCGCGGGCGCGGTGGCGTAGCAATACACGCGGCCGTCCCCCAGCCCCACCACCCCGAACACTTTCCCGTCGCCCCACGTCTCGGACAGCGCCAACTCGCCCGGCGGGCGCGGAACGATGAACCGCCAGCTCGTCACGCCCGTGTAGACCGGCTCGGCGGCGTCGGGGAAGAGCTTCGCCCGTACGGGGGAACGCAGTCCGTCGGCCGCAACCACCAACTCGGCCGTGAGCGTGCCGCCCGGGGTGACCACCGTGCCCTCGGGCGAGACGTCGCCGGCCGTCACGCGGAGGCGCAGCGTGCCCGGCTCGAGCGCGTCGGCCAGCACGCTGACCAGCGCCGCCCGGTGCACCACGACGGTCGGCTCACCGAACCGGGTCTCGGCCGCCGCAGCTTCGGTCCGCGCGATCCAGCCGCCGCCGGGCCGTTGGACGCCCGCCGTCCCCTGCAGCGCCGACAGCGCCCGCACCGGCCCGGCCACGCCCAGCCGGTCGAGAGCCCGTAAGCCGTTGGGCGCGACGGCCAGACCGGCTCCGACGTTTTCGAGGGCGGACGCCCGCTCGAGCACGGTGACCGACCAGCCGCGCCGCTGCAGCGCCAGGGCCGCGGCGAGCCCGCCGATGCCTGCGCCGATCACCACCGCTTTCGCCATGGCCCCGATGCTGCCACTTACGCGAGCGGAGCGCCGACGCCCTGTGGATAACTTTCTATTGTGGATAACCGCTGCGGCCGGCTTTGCCGGGCGTACGGTGGGGGCCTTCCGAGGAGGGTGGAAGCTCCAGGAGGGTGGGGGCCCCCGGAGGGTGGGCCCCTGGGCAGGCAGGCTTACCAGGGCGGCGCAGCGTTGATCGGGGCTTAAACTGGGGCACCGGACGGAGAAGCTGATGATCGTCGACGAATACGTGCGGGCCCGGCCCTCGGCTGCGCTCCGGCCGTACGTCGCCGCCTACTCCGGCTACCGCCAACAGGGCCTGCCCCCGATGCGGCACCTGGGTCTGCCCTCGCCCACCCTCACGATGATCCTGACCATGGACGATCCGCTGGTCATGGAGTCCCACCCCGATCCGCGGCAGGGGCCCGGCCACTTCGACGCCCTGGTCGGCGGTCTGCATCTGAGGCCCGCGGTGATCACGCACGACGGCCGGCAGTCGGGTGTGCAGATAGCGCTCGAACCGCTGGGCGGCCGCACCCTGCTCGGGCTGCCCGCGGGCGAGCTGGCCGGCCTCGACGTCGACGCCGGGGCCCTGCTGGGCGAGCGGGCGGTGGCGGAGATCCGGGAACGCCTCGTGCACGCCCCCGACTGGCCCAGCCGGTTCGTCCTGCTCGACGAGTGGCTGATCGCGCGGCTCCGGCCGGACGTGACAAGACCCGAGATCGCGTACGCCTGGGGCCGGATCGTCCGTAATGTGCCGGTCCGGACGGTGGCCGCCGAGGTGGGGTGGAGCGGCCGCTATCTGACCGACCGGTTCCGGGCCGAGACGGGGTTGCGGCCCAAGGAGGCGGCCCGTGTGGCCCGGTTCGACCGCGCCCGGCGGGCCCTGCGCCCCGACCGGCTGATCGCCGACGTGGCCGCCGCGCACGGGTTCGCCGACCAGTCGCATCTGGTGCGCGAGTTCCGGTCGCTGGCCGGCTGCAGCCCGTCCGAGTGGCTGGCCGTCGAGTTCGATTTTGTCCAAGCGCAGCAGCTCGAGCCCGCGCAGGATGGGCTTCATGACTGATGCGAAGACACCCCCGCCACAGGTGTGGCCGACGCTGCGGGCCACCGATGCCCGCGCCCTGATCCGGTTCCTCGTCGACGCGTTCGGTTTCGACGAGGTGGTCTCCTACGGCGACGCCGACCGGGTCGATCACGCCCAGCTGTCCTGGCCGCTCGGCGGCGGCATCATGCTCGGTTCCGCGGCCGAGCGGGGGCCGGACGACCCGTGGGCGCTGAAACCGGGCACGTTCGGCTGTTACGTGGTGGCCGACGACATCGACGCGCTGCACGAGCGGGCGGTCAAGGCGGGCGCCGAGATCGTCAAGCCGCCGTACGACACGGACTACGGCTCGCGCGACTTCATTGCCCGCGACCCGGAGGGCAATCTGTGGAGCTTCGGCACCTATCGGGGCGAACCTGTCTAGAGCAGGCCGCGCTCGAAGGCCACGGCGACGGCGGCCGCGCGGTCGCGGACACCCAGTTTGGCGTACGCGTGCAGAAGGTGTGTCTTGACCGTGGCCTCGCTGATGAACAGGCGGCTCGCGGCCTCCTTGTTCGAGTTGCCGCGGGCGATCAGCGCCAGCACCTCGAGTTCACGCTGGCTGAGGGGTTCCTTGGCCGGGGTGCGCAGGTTGCCCATCAGCCGGCCGGCGACCGCTGGGGAGAGCACCGACTCGCCCCGGTGGGCCGCCTCGACCGCACGGAACAGTTCCTGCCGGGAGGCGTCCTTGAGCAGGTAGCCGGTGGCGCCCGCCTTGATCGCCGGGAGCACGTCGGCGTCCGTGTCATAGGTGGTCAGCACCAGCACCCGGGCCCGCGAGCCGCGCCTGCGCAGCTCCTTGATCGCGGTCACGCCGTCCATGCCGGGCATGCGCAGATCCATCAGCACCACGTCGGGGTCGACCGCGGGCACCAGCGCCAGCGCCTCGTGGCCGTCGCCCGCCTCGCCCAGCACCGCGAAACGGTCGTCGCCGATGAACATGCCGCGCAACCCGTCGCGTACGACCGGGTGGTCATCGACGATGAGAAGCCCGATCATGCGGCGACCCCGATCGTGATCGCGGGCACGCAGGCCGACAGCGCGGTGCCGGCGCCCGGTTCCGACTCGACCTCCAGGCTGCCGGCGATCCGGGCCAGCCGTTCCCGCATCGCGGCCAGGCCGTAGCCGCCGGTGTCGGAGAGCGGGCGCGGCTCCTCCGGGTCGAATCCGTGCCCGTCGTCGCGGACGTCCAGCGTGACCACATCCTCCATGTACGACAGGGTCAGTCCGACCCGGCCGGCGTCGGCGTGCCGGGCCACGTTGGCCAGGGCTTCCTGGGCCGTACGCAGGAGGGTCGCCTCGATCTCGGGCACGAGCGGGCGCGGCGTCCCGGTCGTGACCAGCTCGGCCACCACCTCGTGCACGCGCGCCCAGTCGGTCACCAGGTCGCCGATCGCGTCGGGCAGCGCCGTGCCGTCCAGATCCTGCGGCCGCAGCGCCTGCACCGACCGGCGCGCCTCGGTCAGGCTGTGGCGGGCCAGGCGCTTGGCGTTGCCGAGGTGCCGCCACCAGTCGGCGGGCCGGTCGGCGGCGGCGCCGGTCGCCTCGAGCTGGGTCACGATGCCGGTGAGACCCTGGGCCAGCACGTCGTGGATCTCCCCGGCCATCCGCTGCCGCTCGTCGAGCACGCCGGCCTCGCGGGCCTGGGCCAGCAGCTGGGCGTGCAGTCCGGCGTTCTCCTTGAGCGCCGCGGCGAGCTTGGTGTTGGCCTCGGCCAGGTCGTCGATCATGCGGTTGCGTTTGAGGCCCTGCTCGTGCGTCCACATCGTCACCCAGACCATCACGTTGGCGATGCCGATGTTGATCGCGAGCACCACCAGCAGCACCGGCCCGATGCCCGGTTCGTCGAGGTTGCCGACGCCGCCGATCTGGGAGACGGCCGAGGCGATCGCGATCAGCGTGGCCCCGGCCTGCCGGCGCCAGCTTTTGAGCCCGTACGTGGCCAGGATGTAGCCGCTCCAGGCGAAGAACCCGAACAGCGGGCTGGCCCAGATGAGGACGAACACCAGGGCGGCCAGGCCCAGGAAGAACACGATCATCTTGCGCTCGTCGTGTTCCCACGCCGGGTGCAGGGTGACCCACCAGAGCAGCCAGCCGAGGGTGACGACGGAGGCCGAACCGACGATCGGCCATCCCTGATGCGGCACGCCGGCGACCCCGCCCGCGACCACCAGGATCAGCGAGGCGCCGAGCGCGATGTAGGGCAAGCGCGCCATGATCCGATCGATGCGATCCGGCTCCGTCATCTCGACCTCCGACTACGACCAGCGGAACAGGCGTACCGCGGCGAACCCGAACGCGGCCAGGTAGCCCACCAGCACGGTAGCCGAGAGCAGGTTGGGCCAGCTTCCGGTCATCGCGTCGTTGAGCGCCCGCTCCCCCGCGCCCAGGGGCGTGAAGTCGGCGATCCGTTGCAGCACGTCCGGCATGACCTCGCGCGGCAGCCACAGCCCGGCGAAGAACATCAGCGGGAAGAACAGCAGCGTGCCGACCGCGTTGGCGGCCTTGCCGCTGGGCACCACGGCCGCCACGAACAGGCCGATGGCCAGCACGCCGACCAGGGTGAGCAGGAAGGCGAGCACGAAACCGGCGAACTGTTCGGCCAGGGACACATCGAAGGCGATCCGGCCGACGGCGAGCAGCAGCGCGGTCGCGGCGGTCGCGGCCAGCCCGTACGCGGCCAGTTGCGCGGCCAGCATCTTCATCGGCGAGACCGGCGTGGTGGCCAGCCGGCGCAGCACGCCCCGCTCGCGGTAGGTGGCCAGCACGGCCGGGGTGAACTGGATGGCTACCATGGCCAGGGTCAGCACCACCCCGATACCGACGTAGACGTCGATCACGCGGGCGCCGCCCAGATCCTCGGAGGGCTCGCGGAACGACGGGATGCAGCCCAGGATGCCCACGAGCAGGCTCGGGAAGAACAGCACGAAGAACGCGGCCATCGGCTCGCGGAGGAACAGTTTGAGCTCGATCAGGGTCAGCTTGGCAAAGACGCGCATCGGATTCACTCCTTGATCGATCGGCCGGTCAGCTGCACGAACGCGTCGTCCAGGCTGGCCTGCTCGATCCGCAGGTCGGCGGCGATGATCTGGTTGACGGCGAGCACCGACGTGACCGCGTGCAGCAGGTTGCCGGTGCCGATGACCTCGACCTGCGGGCCGTGGCGGCGCACCTCGCCCACCTCGGGCAGCGCGGTCAGCAGCTCGTCGGCGACGGGGGCCGACGGCCGGAAGCGGATCCGCTGTTCGGTGCCGAGCCCGGCGACCAGCCCGGCCGGGGTGTCCAGCGCGACGACCTGACCGTGGTCGATCACCGCGAGCCGGTCGCAGAGCCGCTCGGCCTCCTCCATGAAGTGGGTGACCAGCAAGATCGTGACGCCGCTGCCGCGGATCGACTCGATCAGGTCCCAGGTGTCGCGGCGGGCCTGCGGGTCGAGTCCGGTGGTGAGCTCGTCCAGAATCGCGATCTGCGGCCCCCCGATCAGGGCGAGCGCGATGGAGAGCCGCTGTTTCTGACCCCCCGAGAGTTTCCCGTACGCCGTGGAAAGCTTTTCGACCAGGCCGAGCTCGCGGGTCAGCGCGCGCCAGTCGGCCGGCTCGGGATAGAAGGACGCGTACAGGTCGAGCGCCTCCCGGACTTTGATTTTGTCCGGAAGCTGGCTCTCCTGCAGCTGGACGCCGACGTCGCGGCGCAGGGACTTGTCGCTGGGGTCCCGGCCGAGCACGCGGATCGTGCCCGAGTCGGGGGCCCGGAGCCCGGAGATGCTTTCGACCGTGGTGGTCTTGCCCGCGCCGTTGGGGCCGAGGATGCCGAAGATCTCGCCGCGTTCCACAGTGAACGAGACGTCCCGCACCGCGACCGTGTCCCCGTACGCCTTGCGCAGGTTCTGGACCTCGATGACTGCCATGCATCGAGCGTCACATCGGGGCCGCGGCCAGAAATCGAACAGCTCGCTCGACCCGGCATCCACCAGTTGGTGGATGCCGGATTACGAACCCGGCCGGATCTAGCCGGCCATCGCCTCTTCGGTGCTCGATCCGGCGCGGCGGCCGGTGACGGTCTGATAGACCGAGCCGACCTGGGCCGCGACACGCTTCCACGAGTACGCCTGCCGGGCGCGGTCGAGGGCGGCGGTGGCGTACGCGAAACGGCGGACCTTGTCGTTGACCAGCCGGCGCAGGGCCCCGCCGAGCGCGCGCGGATCGCGGGCCGGCACCAGGTCACCGGTCAGCCCGTCGACCACGGTCTCGTTGAGACCGCCGACCGTCGTGCCGATCACCGGGACGCCGCAGGCCATCGCCTCGAGCGCGGACGGGTCGAACTGCTCCTGCCAGTCGGCCGCGACCAGCACGTCGGCCGAGCGGTACCAGCTCGGCATGTCCTTGGCGGCGACCGCCCCGACCATCCGGAACCGGTCGGAGACCTGCAGCTTCTCGGCGAGCGCGCGCAGCTTGCGGGCGCCCGGGTCGGCCGGCAGCTGGTCGGCCGGCGGGCCACCGACGACGACCACTTCGGCGGTCGGGATGTACCGCATGGCCTGCAGGACGTCGCCGAAGCCCTTGCGCTCGACGAGCCGGCCCACCGACAGGATGCGGGGACGCTCGGGGTCGCGCTCGACGGCCGGGCCCTCGGGGCTGAACCGGATGCTGTCGACGCCCGCGGGCACGACGGTCAGCCGGGCGCGGGGCACGCCGATGCGGACCAGCCCCTGCATCTCGTCCTGCGTCTGGGCCACGACCCGGTCGACCGCCCGGCCGAGAGCGCGCTCATAACCCGTACGGGAAGGCTTGCTGTTTCCGGCTTCGATCTCGCCGAGCTCATGGAACGACTGCACGACGGGAATGCCGATCTGGCGGGCGGCGGTCACCGCGGCCAGCCCACTAGTCCAGAAGTGGGCGTGGGCCACCTCGGGAACCCATTCCCCCGTACGCCAATGCTGCTCGAGCCACTTGGCGAACTCACCCATGTGCGGCAGCAGCAGGTCGGGCGGAAGGAAGTGCGGCGGCCCGGCCGGAACGTGCACGACCCGGATGCCCCCCGGCGTGGTGACGACCTCGGCCACCGCGGGATCCTCACGGCGGGTGTAGACGCAGACGTCGTTGCCCATCTCGGCCAGCGCCGCGGACAGTCCGGCGACGTGGGAGTTCTGCCCGCCGTCGCCCAGGGGGCTGGCGTGCTCGGAGATCATGGCAATGCGCACGTGGACCCTCCAGCTGACTGCGGTTCGCGGTGGCAGATGCCCGACTGCCGAATTCGTAAACCTTCGCCTCTCCGTTACGCCGCCTCTTCGCAGGGTATGTCCTGCTCGTGGCTACCGTGCAGCGTACCGTTCAGGCCCCGCCGGACAGCGTCTTCGCCGTGCTCTCGGACGGGTGGACATACAGTGACTGGGTGGTCGGAACCGTCCACATCCGCGACGTCGACTCCCACTGGCCGCAGGTCGGCGCCGAGTTGCATCACAAGGCCGGCCCGTGGCCCCTCTCCTTGCAGGATTCCTCCACGGTCCTGCTCATGGAACCCGGCCGCCGCCTCCGCCTGCGGGCCGGCCTGTGGCCGCTGGGCGAGGCCGTGGTCGACATCCGCCTGGAGCCGATCGGCATCGACGCCACCCGCGTGACCATCCACGAGCAGTTCGAGCGCGGCCCCTTGCTGGCCGCCCGCAACAAGATCAACGACCTCGTCCTGCACAGGCGCAACGTCGAGGCCCTGCGCCGCCTGGCCGACATCGCCGAAAACTCCGACCGCTACTACGCCGAGCGGGCGCGCTAGGCGTACGGCTAGTCCATCAGGTCGAGGTAGTGCCGGCGGTACCGGTCGAGGATGGGCCCGATGTCGGAGGTGGCGCTCTCGTCCAGCCGGTCGAAGACATACCGGTAGAGGGCGACATCTTCGGCGCCGGTGGCGTCGATCGAGGTGTTGTAGATGTCGATCACGACGTCCTTGTCGTCCAGGAGCTCGAAGCCATGGACGTGCGGAAGCGTCCACGGCGCATCCGCCGGTATGACTCTGAGGTCGACGTTGGGCTGGTCCGCGAGCTGCCGCAGGCGTTTGATCTGGGCGAGCATGAACTCCGGAGCGACAACCGCCTTGCCGAGCACGGATTCGGCGAGGAGGAAGTAGAAGCGACGGTCCGGATCGTCCAGTGCCTCCTGGCGGCGAACCCGCGCCGAGAGCGCCTCGGAAATGACGACCTTCTCGGCGTCCGGCAAGATCGCCTTACGAATGTCGTGGACTGCGATCAGGACAGCCCGGGCGTACTCCGCGGTCTGCGCCAGCCCCATGACGACGTCGGGTTGAAACACCCGGAAGTCGCGAACCTCGGACTCGGTCCGTGCGACCGTGCGCTGCATCGTGTACACCGAGCCGGCCGAGGCGCGCATGTCGGTGACCCGGTTCCGCGCCAATTCCGCCTGCTCCACAAGCCGGGCGACCATGGCGGGCGAGGCCCCCAGGGCCCGAGCCAGCCGGCCGACGTCACGCGGGGCAACCGGACCGTTGTTGTTCTCGATGCGGCTGATCTTCGATTGGCTCATGCGGACGAGTTCGCCGAGCTCCTTGCCGGTGATTCCCCGCTCGACCCGCAGCCGCTGGAGGGTCACACCGACCGGCGTCGATGATGAGTCATCGTTGCCGTGGGGCGCATCTTCGACCAAAGTCACGCCTCCCTTCGATGTGGCCCTCCGAGCGGGCGGTTCACTCCTGCGCCCGCACCGCCGCGGCCAGCAGCTCAGCGGGCACCTCGACGAGGAGCTCGCCCGCAGGAAGGTCTACACCGGCGGTACTTCCCTCGACGGCGTAGCCCTGCACCACGATCGTTCCCCGATCGGTTCGGTACACAGTAGGGCAGCTGCCGTTGGTGCACGACGCCGCCAGCGCGACCATGGTCAGCTCGGAGCCCTGGAAAACTTCTTCGGTTCCGCTCATCAGTGAGAAATCCTGTCTCGGGTTGCGGCGAACTTCGCCGTATTCACGGGAACGGTCAACTGGCGTCGACTGCATGAATACGGCGCGCCGAGAGACAGCAAGGTAGCGCTCCGTCACCTGTCAGTCTGCCAGGTAGCCGATTAGGGAGCTAGTGTCCTTTATTCGCGCTACATGCATATGCACTAGCGCGGCAACAAGCTGAACTTCAGCCTCAGACTAGAGGCAACGCGTGACGTGCCTCACCCCGACCCCCGAATCGCCAGGAGGCCGTCGTGAACTTCTCGGCGCACATCACCAGCGGCCCGCTCGCCGCCAACGCCATCGTCTATCTCGCTTTGGTCGGCCTTTGCCTGATCGTCGCGCTTGACCAGGCAAGACGGTTACTGGTGCCGATCGCTCCGCTGGTGCGCGCGGTCACCGCCGCAGTCGCGGTCATCCTCTGCCTCGGCGCCGCCGTAGTGCTGCTCGCCGCGGCGCTGTTGAGCGGACGCTGACATGAACTACGCAGCCTTCGCCATCGTCGCGTCAGTGGTGGCGCTAGTCATGATTTCTGAATTACTGGCAGCCGTGATTCCGCTGGTCGTGGTGATCGCCTTCGTCCCACCGGAGGAGCGGCCGACTCTCGCCGCGATCCTGGCCGCCACGGACAGTTCGCGGCGGCTTCGGCTCTGGCCCGCGCTTCGGGTGGCCGTGGCGGCCCGGCGGCTCAGCCGTAGACGGCGCGGTGCCCGGCGTTGATCACGGCTCGGTAGGCGTCGCCTGCGAAGGCGCGGTCGCGGGTCAGGGCGGCCCGGGCCGCGTTGGCGCCCGGGGCTCCGTGGACGCCGCCGCCGGGGTGGGCCGAGGAACTGGCCAGGTAGAGACGGTCGACCGGGGTGTCGGGGCGGCCCAGGCCCGGGATCGGGCGCAGGAAGAGCTGCTGGAAGGCGGCCGCCGTGCCGCCGCCCAGGGCGCCGCCGACCAGGGACGGGTTCTCGCGTTCCATGTCGGCCGGGGAGAAGACGTTGCGGCCGATGACCTCCTGGCGGAAGCCGGGGGCCTGCTCCTCGATCACCGACTCCATGCGGTCGACGTGGGCCGCGATGTCGTCGGGGTTCCAGTGCTTGCGGTGCGGCAGGTGGGTGTAGGACCAGAGCGACTCCGTGCCCGCCGGCGAGTGTGACGGGTCGGCCGTGGTCATCTGGCCCAGCAGCAGGAACGGGTTCGGCGGGATCTCGTCGGTCGCGAGGTAGGACGAATACCGGGTCAGGCCGTTGAGGTCGGCGCCCAGGTGGACCGTGCCCGCGCCGGCCGCGGCCGGGTTCTTCCACGGCATCTTGGTGCGGACGGCCCAGTCGACCTTGACCGTGGCGCCGTCCCAGCGGAAGTGGGCCAGGTCCTCGACGAGGCGGGGCGGGAGCCAGCGCTCGCCGACGAGGTCGAGGTACATCGTGGGCGCGGGGACGTCGGCCACGACGGCGCGGTGGGCCCGGAACGTCTCGCCGCCGGCCGCGCGTACGCCCATCGCCTTGCCCCGGGCGATCAGGACCTGCGACACCGGTGTCTCGTAGACGATCCGGCCGCCGCGCTGTTCCAGGCGGGAGACGAGGGCGTCGGTGATCTTCTGGGCGCCGCCCTCGGGCACCGGCCAGCCGTACTGCTGACCCAGCATGGCCAGCAGCCATCCGTACACGCCGCCGCCGGCCTCCTCGGGCGACAAGTCGGTGTGCAGCGCGCACCCGGCCATGAGAATCGTCGCGCCCTCGCCGCGGAACATCTCGCTGCCCATCTCGCGCATCGACAGCAGCAGGCGGCGGGCCAGCCGCAGCGAGCCGGGCGCACCCAGGCGGCGGGCCACGCCGAGGCCGCTCCGCACCGGCGGGAACGGCGTCAGGATCGTGTCGAGCATGGTCTGGGAGACCGAGCGCCATTCCGTGTACGTCGTCCGCCAGCGCTCCCCGTCCCCGTCGGCGAACCGGTCGAGCGACTCCATGGTGCGCGACAGGTCGCGGCTGAGCGTGGCCGCCCGCCCGTCCGGCATCAGGTGGGTCAGCACCTCGGGCGCGTGGACCCAGCGCAGGCCGTGTTCGCCCAGATCGAGGCCCTTCAGCACCGGCGAGGCGTAGCCCAGGGGGTAGAACGAGCTGAAAAGATCACTGAGATATCCGGGCGCGGTCACGTAGCCCGAGCGGACCGCGCCGCCCGGATGCGGGGTCGCCTCGAGCACCAGGACCGACCAACCGGCGTCGGCCAGCAGGTTGGCCGCGACCAGGCCGTTGTGGCCGGCACCGACCACGATGACGTCCGCGCTCTCCATCTGAAGCCCCCAGTGTTTGTCGCTCAGCGTGCTCGGGTAGCTGCGCTTTTCAAGAACCTCGAGGAGCCGGCATGACCGAGCCCACCGTCGACCGCGAGTCCGAGGCCGGTGCGGACGACGCTACGCCCCGCCCCCTGCCCCGCCGTCTCCGTCAGTTGCGCTGGCGCTACTGGCGTTCGGTGTTGTGGCGCAGTGCCGTCGGCTATATCGAGGACGACTGTTCAGACTTCGCCGCCGCGATGACCTATCAAACCTTTACGGCGCTTATTCCTTCGCTTGTCGTGATCGTCGCGCTGATCAACCTGGTGACCGACGGCTCCACCGTGCTGACCGCGACCGTCGGCATCCTGCGTGACCTGGGCCTCGGGGCGGTGGTCGACAACGACGACCTGCTGCAGGTCGTGCAGGCGCTGATCGTCCAGCAGGACTCGGCCAAGGTGCTGTTCGGCTTCGGCCTGCTGCTCGCGCTCTGGTCCTCCTCCGGGTACGTGTCGACCTTCACCCGGGCGTCCAACCGGATCTACGGCGTACGGGAAGGCCGGGCCTGGTGGAAACTGCAGATTCTGGAGATCGCCCTGGCCGCCGTCGCGCTCGTGCTGATGGCCGCGATCGGAGCCGGTCTGATCATCAGTGGGCCGCTGGTCGACGCGGTCGCCAACGCGCTGAACGCCGGTGAGACGGCCCGTCAGTTCTGGTCCGCGGGGCGCTGGCCGGTGCTGGTCGCGGCGGCCACGCTCGTCCTGTCGCTGCTGTTCTGGATAGCGCCGAACGTCAAGCAGCCCCGGTTCCGGTGGCTGACCGTGGGCGGCTCGGTGGCCCTGCTCCTGTGGGCGCTGGCGTCGTTCGGGTTCGGCCTGTACGTGGCCAACTTCGGCTCCTACAACCGCACCTACGGCAGCCTCGGCGCGATCATGGCGTTCCTGGTGTGGATCTATCTGTCGAACATCGCGGTGCTTCTCGGCGTGCAGGTCAACGCCGAGGTTCAGCGGGCGCGGCTGCGGCAGGCCGGGGACGAGAATCCGAAGACTCCGCTGGCCCCTCGTTTAGCGCCGTCCGACCCGGGCACCACTTAGCACATGAGTACTGTGACTGAGTCCGTTGACGTTGAGGTTCCGATCCGCGCTGTTTACAACCAGTGGACCCAGTTCGAGGAGTTCCCGCGCTTCATGGAGGGCGTGCAGGAAATTCGGCAGCTGGACCCCACCCACACGCACTGGAAGACCGAGATCGCCGGTGTGAAGCGTGAGTTCGACGCCGAGATCACCGAGCAGCTTCCCGACGAGCGGGTGGCGTGGAAGTCGACCGAGGGTGAGAAGCAGGCCGGCGTGGTCACCTTCCACCGCCTGGACGACACCCACACCCGGGTCACCGTGCAGATGGATTTCGAGCCGCAGGGCTTCGTCGAGAACGCCGGTGACAAGCTGGGTGTTGTCGACCGCCGCGTGAAGGGCGACCTCAAGCGGTTCAAGGAGTTCATCGAGAGCCGCGGCGGTGTCGAGAGCGGCGCCTGGCGCGGCGAGGTCGACCGTCCCGGCGCGTGACACATCAGCGCAGGCAGGCCGTCGGGGGCATGGTCCCTGGGCGGCCGCTTCAGTTCCGGCGCAGGGACAGGATTCCGACGGTCCCCCGGGTTCGCAGCGCGTAGCGGTCCCGCGCGGTCGGCCAGATCGCCGGCGCGTAGGTGGTGGCGGGCGGGATCTCCTCGTCAGCCGTCCACGGGGTCAGGGCCGAGCTCGCGCCCCGGACCAGATTCAGGCGCAGAGGCACGCCGCGCGGGGCGGTGACGGCCAGGGTCCCGACACCGCCGGTGAAGATCAACGGCACCGTCCCGTACGGGCGGGGAAGGCGCAACTCGATCAGCCCGGAGGCGCCCACGCTCAGCCGGGAGATGCGGCCGCGGCTCAGATCCAGACGTTGCTCGCCGGCGCCCGCGGGCAGGCGCAGATCCCAGCGCACATTGCGGTTGAGCACGATGCTCACCTCGTCCGGGCCGGCGCCCGCGGTGGGCAGCAGCGACACCCGCACCTGACGGTCCCGGCGGGTCACTTGCGGGACCAGGCCGGCGTCGGCCGGAGTGGTGATGCGGTAGAGCAGGCCGGGGATGTTCGCGAGCACGACGCGTACGCGGGAAGCGGCTCTTGGAACCACCAGAACGGCTCCCGTACGCCCCTGCAGCGGCGCGACTACGACATGGTCGGCGATGACCGGCGGCTGCGTGGCGCGGGCCTCACAGCCCGCTATCGTCAACACGCTGACCAGCAGAAAGGCAATGGTTGAGCGACGGTGACGCAATGCTGGGGGCACTATCGGACAACGCAGAATCGTACGAACGGGTGACGGCGATCCGCCCGATGCGCGCCAGACTGTCCGAATGCGTTCTGCCGGTTTTCTCTCCGAGAGTCAGCGCCGCCTTGCGTGGGTCGGCTTCCTGCTGGCCGCTTTCCAGGCCCCGTTGGCCGCAAATCTGATCAACGACGCGTCCTGGCTGTTCGCCGTGGTCGTGGCCATGGTCGTGGCGACCGTCATCCTGGCCGACGACGCGCAACGCCGCCGTCCGGCGCCGATGGAAGCCGAAACCGAGTAACCCGCCTCTGCCCGGATACCCCGGCTCGCAGCGCCTCAAACGGCGTTATCGAGCCTCGTGTCCGGGTTTTCCATGGGTGCGCCGCTGCTCCTTGAGGGCGGCCTCGTGCAGGTGGCGCCGGCCTCCGGCCAGCTCGTCGCGGGCGGCCTGCTCGACCGTGCGGAACTCGTTCCAGTAGCCGTCGTCGTACTCCTCGACCAGCTGGAACGTCCAGTGCCCGGGCGTGACGTTACGGCCGATCAGGTCCTGCTGGACCCGGTCGGCGATCGCGTCGTGGCCGGCCTTGCGGAACAGCGCGACCGCCTCGTCCAGCTCGAAGTCGGCCTTGCCGGTGAGCTGGTGGAACGAGTAGAGGTGCCCGCGGGCGCGATCGGTCGTCTCGAGGGCCGAGCTCAGTTTGCCGAGCGCCTCGACCGTGGTGTCGTCCATGCGGTCCTCATTTCCCCGCCGGAAAAGCTTCAACCGAGCTGCACCGATCAGGCGAACCGTTGGCTACCCGAGGCTCCTTAACGTTTCTCCACATGAATGGTTTGTTCTCCGGCGCTGCCGCCCGTGCTGCCCTCCGTTCCGCCCACGCCAGCCTGACCGAGCTGCACGACACCGTGGGTGTCAGCGGTCTAGTCGCGGCCGACGCCAACCCCGGCCTGATGGCCGTCGTCGACCAGCACTGCGCGGGTATCCGCGACAGCCTCTGGGCTGACACCCGCCCGCTGACCGCGGTGCTGCTCGCCGCGTACGCCGAGGGTGTGCGCGACGCCGCCTTCACGCACGGCTGGCGCCCGCCGGTCGCCGAGATCGACTGGACCGCCGGCGACTGGGTCCTGCGCCGCCTGCTCGCGGTGTGCGCCCTGGCCCGCACCCTGCCCCAGCCCTGACCGTCTTCGTCGCCTTGTAGAGGACCGACCTTCATCGAGGGCCGGTGCCGGGATCAGCTCCCGGCACCGGCATTCCTCATTTGCCGGACTCTTCCGGGTCGTCGCGAGGCAACGGCCTGGTGGTCGTCGTGTCCGCAGGCGGGATCACCTGGGTGCGCTCGGCGTCGTCCGTGCCACTGCCGATCACGAGCGTGTCGTTGGGCCCCGGGTTCACGATCGTCGTGTCCCCCGCCGCGGTCGTGATCACCGTGGCCTCGTTCTCCTGCTTGTCCGTCTGGCGCGGGATCACCTGGGTCTCGTCCGACTCCGGGGGCAGTTTTTCAACTCGGGCTTGTTCCCGGATCGCCAACGACTCAGTTGCGGCCCTCTGCAGCCACGTCTCCCAGCGCGACTGCATCGGCCGGATCAGACCGCCGCCCACCCCGACGATCACCACACCCGCGATCGTGGCCAGCACCGCGATCAGCACCGGCTGGGTGATCGAGGTGGCGATCCGCACCTGGTCGAGCGCCGCGATCACGCCCAGCGCCACGATCACGACCGAGACGGACCGGGCGAGCAGATTCCCGTACGGGAGGGAACTCAACGCCCCGGCGATCAGATCCCGCGCGGCCCGGGCGATGGCCGCCGCCACCACGATCAGGACGATCGCCACGACAAGCCGCGGCAGCCACGCGATCAGGCTGGTGAGCAGGTCGCTGACCGGGTTGGGCCCCCAGAGGCCGAACGCCACCTGCAGCGCGAACAGCAGGACGCCGTAATAGACGAGCTTGCCGGCCAGCTCGCCGGCCCCCATCCGCGCGAACAACCGGGCCGCCGCCCCGCGCTCCACGACCCGGTCGACCCCCGCCTTGTGCAGCGCGCGGGTCACCGCCGTCCGCAGCAGCCGGGCGATCAGATAGCCGACCAGCAGAATCGCCACAAAGGCCAGCGCCGTCGGAACGAACAACAAGACCGAACGCCACATGTCACTGAGCCCGCGGCCCAGCCCGTCCCCGGTCATCGAGCGCTCCCTGAGTGAGGTCGTCCGGCGGGCTGCCGGCCCGTTGCGAACCACAGAACGCAACGACCCGACGTCCCTTTTTGTCACACCGTAGAGCCTGTGGATAACCGTCCTCCCAAACTTGACATGCCGTACTGTTCCGCCCTATCCCCTGGGCGGGCGGGGGTATGGGCGGCCTAGGGGGCGGCGAGTTATCCACAGTTCAAAGTTGTCCACAGGGCGCTCCTTCAAGATCCGCCCAGCCCGATAAAATGGCTGGTGGCGGCGGCCCCCGGTGGAGGGTGGGCTATGTGCCGCGGCGCCTGGCCAGGCGGTGGCAGTTCACGTCCGGGTTCTCGCTGGCACCGGCCCGGCCTCTGGGCTCAGCGGGCGGCAGTGGCGGTTGGCGGACCGGCGGTTGGCGGACCGGCGGTTGGCGGACCGGCGGTTGGCGGACCGGCGGTTGGCGGACCGGCGGTTGGCGGACCGGCGGTTGGCGGGCCAGCGGGTTGGCGGGTTGGCGGGCCAGCGGGGCTGAGCGAGAACTTCAACAGGCGGCGCGCGGGGCTTAGAACGTGATCAGGCGACAGCGCGGCCCGAACACGGGTTGCGCCAGAGCGGCCCACGTCAGCGAGCGGCCCCGCACACTCAGCCCCGCGAGCGCGTGGAGGTGTCATGGCCTTCCCGATCGGACGCCCTTCGCCGGCGCCTCCCCGAAGCCGACACCGGCCGCCGCGCCGTCATCCACGGCGACCTGGTCCCCGCCAACGTCCTGACACCCCGCACGACCAGCCCAGCGAGCGACCGCGCGGAGTGGCTCAGCGTGGGGCTGGGCTGCGGCGGACCGGGTCGGCCGCCGCCCTCGGGACGCCGCCCGGGCCGAGCGGCAGAGCAGGCGACAGGGAGACCTCGCTCGTAGCCGCGGGCACAACCGGAGCCACGACCGGCGAGGGCCGCAACACCGCATAACCAGCACCGCCAGCGACGAAAACCCCCACCGCCAGCACAACGCCGAGCGGACGCCGCCCCGGGCGGGCTGCCGGCCGCAGGGGCGTGGACAGGTCGATGAGCGGTTCGCCATCTGCGGGAACACGCGGGCTGGGGATCGATGCGAGCCGTACGGCGGCAGGGGCGGCAGAACGGCGATCATCGGTCACGATCAACACTCTAAGTGACGATCCTGGGGAGCCGCCAGCCCACAAGGGTCGACAAAGGCTACGGACAGTTAGATTGCGAACAGAACACTCTAGTGGGATCAGGGGGTCGTACCGTCAAGAATCGGACGGTTGGCCGGTGCGGCATCGTCCGAATGGCGGAGTCGGGATACTCTTTTCGGCATGGCCGGGACGGGTGGCGGGGTGAGCCCCTCAGTGATGCCCGCCCTTCCCTCGCAGGGTTCTGCGGCGGTGAGCCGGCCGAGTTGTGCCGACCTTGTGCACGGCCGTGACTGGGGCGCTACCGAGCTTGGGCCGCGCGATCACTGGGATCCGGCTGTCGCGGCCACGGTCGAGCTCGTGTTGTCCTCGCCCATGCCGATGGCCTACAGCCACGGTGACGGGTTCCTGCTGGTCTACAACGACGCGTACGCGGATCTGCTCGGCACCCTGCACCCGGCCGCGCTGGGGCAGCCCGCCGCCGAGGTGCTGGGCGAGTTGTGGCAGTCGCGGGGGTTCGGTGGCGCGGTCGAAGAGGTTTTCCGCAGTGGGCGCCCCTCGGTCGAGGCGGAGACGCCGCTGACCGTCACGCGGGGCACGCACGGGCGTCCCGAGCAGGCCTTCTTCACGCGCGGCCACTCGGTGGTGCGCGACCTGCGGGGCACGGTCACCGGCGTGCTGACCGTGGCTGCCGAGACCACCCAGGTGACCCGTCGGCTGCAAAATCTGGGGGAGCTGACGGCCAAGCTGGCCGGTGCGCTCACCATCGACGACGTGGCCCGGGTCGTGCTGGGTTATGCGATGACCTCGTTCGACCTCGACCACTGCACGTTCGCGGTGGATGACGGCGGGGCCTATCGCTATGTCCGCCGCATCCGGGGCGAGATGCTCGACGAGGCCGACGAGCGGCTGCCGCCGGTGTGGAAGAGGGTGCCGAACGATCCGCGGGCGCCGATCGTGGCTGCCGCGCAGTCGGGGCAGCCGGCCTTCGTGTCGGACGGGGAGCCTCTGCTGCCGGTGGCGTCCGATCGCCATGAGCGGCGGATCCGGGCGCTGGCCGCGCTGCCGTTGCGCACGCCGCTGCTGCGCGGGGCGCTGACCATCGGCTATCGGGAGGCGCACATCTGGCTGCCGGCCGAGCGGGCGCTGCTGCACGCGGCGGCCCAGCTGGTCGCGCAGGCGGCCGAGCGGGCGCGCCGGTTCGAGGCCCAGCACGGCACGGCTCAGCTGCTGCAGCGCAGCATGCTGCCGGAACACCTGCCCGAGCTGGAGACGTTCCGCATCGCGGCCCGCTACGACGTGGGGGTCGACGGCAACGCGGCGGGCGGCGACTTCTACGACGCCTTCCGGCTGCTCGACGGGCGGCTGGCCATGGTCCTGGGCGACGTGGCGGGGCACGACGTGCGCGCGGCCGCAGTGATGGGTCAGGTGCGGGCGGCGCTGCGGGCGATGGCGCTGACCGATCCGTCGCCGCCGAGCGTTCTGGCCGGGCTCGACCGGCTGGTCGGCTCGCTGGGGGCCGAGTCGCGCAACGAGGAGATCTTCGTGACGGTCGTGTACGGGGTGCTCGACCCGGCCGACGGCACGATCACGATGTCCAGCGCCGGTCACCCGCCGCCGGTGCTGCGCCGCGCCGGTCAGGGTGGCGGGCGGCCCACGGCCGAGCTGGTCAAGGTGCCGCCGGGCGCCCCGCTCGGCCTGGGCGGGCGCTGGCAGACCGGGCAGGTGCGACTGGAGCCGGGCGACTCGATCCTGATGTTCAGCGACGGCGTGGTCGAGCGCCGGGGGCGGCCGCTCAACGACGGGCTGGACGACCTGGTGGCGGCGACCGCGGCGGCCTCGAGCGGCGATCCGCGCAACCTGTGCTCGCTGGCGACGTCGGCGGTGGAGGGTTCGACCGACGACGACGTGGCCGTGCTCGCGGTGGAGCACGCGGTGGCGATGAGCCGGTCGGCCACGATGCTGGTGCCGGCCGAGCCGACCGGTCCGAGTCGCGTACGGCAATGGATGTCGACCCGGCTGCGGGAGTGGTCGGTGCCCGAGGCGGTCGTCGGCGCGGCGATCCTGTGCACGAGCGAGCTGACCACCAACGCCCTGCTGCACGCGGGCACCCCGGCGCAGGTGCACATCGACCTGAACGCCGAGCGGTTGCTGGTCTCGGTGGCCGACACCGGCACGCGGGGCAGCGTCATCCGGGCGCACGCCGACACGATGAGCAGCCGCGGCCGGGGCCTGGGGCTGATCGAGGAACTGAGCGATTCGTGGGGCACCGATCCGACCGTCCGGGGCACGACGGTCTGGTTCGAAATGCTCATTCCACGGACGACAACTGATTGACGAGAGCAGATGCACGTGCATCCGTTTCTTGCATTATCGGCAAGATTCCGGTCGGTTAACGCTCGTGTGACATAGAACTTACCGGCAGTTACTTTAGGTAGCGAAAAGACCCTCTAAAGCGGACATTGAACCCCGGGTTAGTGACGGCGCGTATAGATTGCCGTAGAGTCCAAGGCATTCGGGGACGTCCACGTTGGAGTGGTATATGCGGATTAGAGGCTTTGCGCCATCGACCCCCTGCTGGGTTGAGCTGACGACGTCCGATCCGGACGACGCGGCGGGTTTCTATGCCGGGCTCTTCGGCTGGCAGGTCGAGGGTGATCGATTCCTGCGGGACGGGCGCGCGGTGGCCGGCATCGGCCGCACCCGGCCCGAACGACCCGAGGGCTGGCTCACCTATCTGGCCGCCCCCGACCTCGCGGCGGCGATCGAGCGGGTGACCCGGGCGTACGGGCGGCAGCTGACCTGGCCCGAGGAACGGCCGGGCGCGTGCAGCGCGATCATGGCCGATCCGTCCGGCGCGATGTTCGGGCTGTGGCAGGCGGCCGGGTTCGCCGGGGCGCAGCTGCGCGGCGAGCCGGGCACGATGGAGTGGGCCGACCTGCTGACCGACGACGTGCACGCGGCGACCTCGTTCTACGGCGCGGCGTTCGGCTGGACGCTGAGCCACGAGTTCGGCAGCGGCGAGTGGCTGTCCGAGGCCCATGATTCGGTGGCCGGACTGGTCACCGGGCGCTACGACGTGCGCTGGCAGCCGTCGTTCCAGGTGGCCGACACGACCGACGCGATCGATCGCTGCGCCGGGCTGGGCGGCCGGGTCCTGGCCGGTCCGGTCGAGATGGGCCTGGGCAGCTACGTCGAGATGGTCGACCCGCTGGGCGCGCCGTTCGCCGTGACGGCGCCGGTGCATCGCCCGGTCGAGTTGAATGTCGCTTACAACGACATCATCGGCATGGAGCTGACCTACGGCGGGTAAGGGAACAGGCGTTCGAACGAAAGGATCTCGCCATGAGCGACGCGAACGTCGACACGAACGCTGTCAAGGACCCGTCGGACTGGACCACCGGGGACGAACCGGCCACCGGTGCGCAGCAGTCCTACCTGAATACGCTGGCCACGGAGGCCCAGGAGGAAGTGCCGGACGGCCTGACCAAGGCCGAGGCCTCCGAAAAGATCGACGAGTTGCAGGAGAAGACCGGCCGAGGCCGCTGAGAAGAGGGTCGCCCTGGGGGCGGCCCTTTTTTCTGCCCTCTGCGTCAACCCGGGTTGACATGCGGGCGCGGTCAACCTAAGTTGACAGCATGACCGAAGCAACCGACCTCGCCGCGGCGGCGAGCAGCGCCGATCCCCGGGTCGGCCTGCGCGCGGTCGTGGCGTTGCGCCGCCTGCTCGAGGGCCTCGAGCATCTGCAGGTGGCCAACGCCCGCCGCAAGGGCTGGTCCTGGCAGGAGATCGCCGACGCACTCGAGGTGACCCGTCAGGGCGTACACAAAAAGCACGCGCGCTTGATGCCGGCGCCGGACCCACGGGAGGACTGAGATGTTCGAGCGATTCACCGCAGATGCGCGTGCCGTCGTGGTCAACGCCCAGAGCGAGGCCCGCTCGATGCACCACAACCACATCGGCACCGAACACGTGCTGCTCACACTGCTGGCCGACCCCGAGGGGCCGGTCGCCCGCTCGACCGGGCTCGACGCCGCCGCCGTACGGGCCGAGATTCTGCAGCGGATCGGCGGCCACTCGCAGGACGGCGCGGTGTTCAGCGACGCCGACGCGGAGGACGCGGCCGCGCTCAAGGCGATCGGGATCGACCTGGCCGCCGTACGGGAAGCCATTGAAGCCAACTTCGGAGCCGGTGCGCTCAATCTGCCCCGGCCCGAGAAAAAGAAGGGTTTGTTCGGCAAGTTGCACGGGCGGAGCGGGCACATCCCGTTCACGAACCGCAACAAGAAGGTGCTCGAGTTGTCGCTGCGCGAGGCGATCCGGCTCAAGCAAAAGTTCATCGCGCCCGAGCACATCATGCTGGGCCTGCTGCGCGAGGGGCACGGCCTGGCCGCGTTGATCATGGCCGAACGCGGCGTCGACTTCGACCGCGTACGGGAAGAAATGGAACGCTCCGTCACCGCCGCCGCGGCCTGACTAGGGCTGGAAGTAGACCCGTAACTGGTGGCCGTCGGCGGTGTGATGCCAGCCGACGTCCCCCAGGGTCGTGATGTCGGGCCGCTTCTCGAGCCAGGCGGCCGCCATCGCGAACGCCTCGGCCGGCGTCTGCCCGATGAAGACGACCCGGCGTTCCCACTCCTCGAACACGGCCGGCCGGGCGCGGGGACCGGAGACCACCGCGGTCGGACCGATCCGGCGGCCGTTGCGCACACCGCGCACGTACCAGTCGTTGAGCTCCTCGTCGTGCTCGACCGACCAGCCGTCGATGCGCCCCAGATCGTTGACGATCGCGTTGCGCGCACAGTCGAGGGCAGCATCCAGCGAGGCGAACTCGATCAATTCGCCGTCGTACTCCACCCGGTACGCCATCCGCTGCCCCCACAGGCCCGGCCGAACCCAGGGCCCGATGATAGGCGATGTCGCGAGTAAGTTTCAGATCATGCCTGCTCATGTCCTCGTCACCGGAGGCGGCGGCCTGATCGGCGGCGCCGTGCTCGACCTGCTCGCCGACCGGGGCGTCACCACCACCGCCCTGGTGCTGGAGCCGGCCGGGACCCGCGCCGACCGGACGGTGGTGGCCGACGCGCGTGACACGGCCCGGGTGGCCGACGCGCTCGACGGGGCCGACGCGGTGATCCACCTGGCCGCCATCCCGAACCCCGGCAACGATCCCGACGAGGTCGTCTTCGGGCAGAACACGCAGGCCACGTTTACGGTGCTCGACCAGGCCGCGCGCCGGGGCGTGACCAACGCCGTGTTCGCCAGCAGCTACGCGATCTGCGGCCTGCCCTTCGCCCGCACGCCGCTGGCCCTGCCCTACCTGCCGATCGACGCCTCGCTGCCACTGCAGATCACCGACCCGTACGCCCTGTCCAAACGGGCCGACGAGGCCACCGCCGACATGATCCACCGCCGGTACGGCACCACCGTGGTCGCCCTGCGGCTACCCTTCGTCGGCGCGGCCGAGGACCGTCTCGCCGAGATGGCCGCCCGCCACGCCACCGATCCGGCCGGCGGCGCCGCCGACGTGTGGAGCTACCTCGACGTGCGGGACGCGGCCCGGGCCCTGGTCGCGGCCCTCTCCCCCACCGTGCCGGGCAACCACGTCGTCTACGTGGCCGCCCCCTCGACGCTCGCCCCGCAGCCCACCGAATGGCTGCTGGAGCGCTTCCACCCCGGCGTACCGAGGCCGCATTTTCCCGATCGCACGGTGCCGATCGACCTCGCCCCCGCCCGTGACCTGCTGGGTTTCACCGCCGCCCACGAGTTCCCGGTCCGATGAGCGAGCCGAAGATCACCGGCGTCCGGACCGTCGTGACCGCGCCCGAGGGCGTCAACCTCGTCGTCGTCCGGATCGACACTTCCGAGCCCGGCCTGTACGGGCTGGGCTGCGCGACCTTCCACCAGCGGTTCGCCGCCGTGGTCGCCGCGCTGGACCACCTCGCCCCGCTGCTGATCGGCCGGGACGCCGCCCGCATCTCCGACCTGCACCGCACGCTGCACTTCTCGTCGTACTGGCGCGGCGGCCCGGTGCTCAACAGCGCCCTGTCCGGTGTGGACATGGCCCTGTGGGACATCGCCGGCAAACGCGCCGGCCTGCCCGTGTACGACCTGCTCGGCGGCCGCCTGCGCGACGCCGTCCCGGTCTACCTGCACGCGTCGGGCGCCACCATCGGCGAGACCCTCGACGAGGCGCAAGCGCTGGTCGAGGCCGGGTTCCGCCACGTCCGCCTGCAGACCGGCCAACCCGGACTCGGCACGTACGGGGCCCCGGGCACGACGAACGCCCATCCCGGCGCGCCCTACCCCGACGGCTGGGACGCCGGGTTCTACCTGCGCCAGACACCCCGCTTGTTCGCCGAGGCCCGCGCCCGCCTGGGCACCGAGGTCGAACTGCTGCACGACGTGCACAGCCGCCTGACCCCCAAACAAGCGGTCATCCTGGCCCGCGCGCTGGAGCCGTACGGGCTGTTCTTCCTCGAAGACGTGGTCGCTCCCGAGCATTACGACCAGCTGCCTTCGGTCCGCGCGGCGTCCCCCGTCCCGCTGGCCGTAGGCGAGCTGACCGCCTCGGTGCCGGACGCGGCCCGCCTGGTCACGAGCGGCGGCGTCGACCTGTTGCGCTGCCACATCTCCGCGATCGGCGGCCTGACCCCCGGCCTCAAGCTGGCCGCCCTGTGCGAGCTGCACGCCGTACGCACGGCCTGGCACGCCCCCGCCGACGTCTCCCCGATCGGCGCCGCCGCCAACCTGACGCTGGACGTGACCAGCCCCGCCTTCGGCATCCAGGAGGGCCACGTCTATCCCGCCGCGGTCCACGAGATCTTCCCCGGCACCCCGGTGATCGAGGCCGGCTACGCCCACCCGCCGACCGGCCCGGGCTGGGGCATCACGCTCAACGAGCAGGCGGCGGCCGGCCACCCACCGGTCCTCGGCGGCCACGAGCGCTGGGCCGCCACCGTACGCCGCCCGGACGGCTCGATCGAGGCACCCTAGATCGCGCCGCGCCCTACCGATGACTTTTGCGGTCCGGTCCGGTCTGACGACATGTCAGGTAGGAAGTTCGCAGCGGAAGGCCACGACCATGAGTTTCCAGGCGTATCTCGACAACATCGAGGCGAAGACCGGGCTGACCCCTCGCCAGTTCATGGCGCTGGCCCACGATCGCGGTCTCGACGAGCCCTCGACCAAGGCCGGGCAGATCGTCGAGTGGCTGAAGCAGGACTACGGTCTCGGGCGAGGACATGCCATGGCCCTGGTTCACGTGATCAAGAACGGCGCCACGATCGGCGCCAAGCATGTCGGGACGTCCGGCACCCATCGCGACGAGTCGGACACGCTGTGGCTCGACGGCGTCGGGAACAGGCCCTGACGGCTTCGCTCCTGGCGAACGGATCGGGGCGGTGGCGGGCGGCCGCCGCGGGCACCATGGCGGTATGACTCCGGTGGCGGCGTACGACGAGATCGCGGACTGGTACGAGAACGACTTTCTGCCGGCGAGCCGGCCGGGCGACCCGATCGGCATCCGGCGGCAACTCGATGAGCTGCTCGGGACGGGGCGGGGGCTCTGCCTCGAGGTCGGCTGTGGCACGGGCGTCCACGCGGCTCAGGTTCGCGACCTGGGCTGGACGCCGCTCGGGGTGGATCTGTCGGCGGGCATGCTGGCGTACGGGAAAGACCGCCTGCCGGTGGCCCGGGCCGATGCCACCCGTCTGCCGGTCCGCGACGATGCCGTGCCCGCCGTGATCGCGATGCTGGTGCACACCGACATGCCGGACTATCCGGCCGTGCTGCGGGAGGTCGGCCGCGTGCTGCGGCCGGGCGGCACCTTTGTCCACGTGGGAGTGCATCCGGCCTTCTGCGGCGGGTTCGCCGATCGCAGCGATCCCCAAGCCGTGGTGATCAGGCCGGGCTATCTCGACGGTCACTGGACGAAGGATTCCTGGACGACCGAGGGGGTGCGCAACCGGGTCGGCGCGACACATTTCCCCCTGCCGGTGCTTCTTCAGGCCGTACTGGACGCGGGCCTGACGCTGACCGGCTTCTCGGAGGGCGGCGGTCCGGTGCCCACCACCCTGGCCCTGCGAGCCACTAAACCATGAGCAACATGGCGCCGACGCCCATCAGGACGAGCAGCAGCATCGCGATGAGCAGCCCCTTTTCCGCAGAGGCAGCGGTGTCGACGTCGGTCGTGGTCATGATCGGCTCGCTGCTCATGGCTTGATCCCTCCGGAGGGGTGTGGCGCGTCGCACCCCGGGGGTGCGCACGGCGGGCTGGCGTCTTAGATTCAGGGCGTGCCAATTCCGGACTGGTTTCTCAGTACAGAGGAGCGCGGCAACCCGAACTCCTCCATACCCACGTGGTGCACCGGAAACGCGGCCGAACCACTTATTCACGGCAAAACATATTTTGACCGTCTGGTGACGGAGGTGGAAAGCCTCCGCGAGGGTGACCACCTGTTCTTCACCGACTGGCGGGGCGACCCGGACGAGAAGATGCGCGACGACGGCCCGACGATCGCCGAGCTGTTCAGCGCGGCGGCCCGCCGTGGCGTGGTCGTCAAGGGCCTGCTGTGGCGCTCGCACCTCGACAAGCTCGCCTACAGCGAGGAAGAGAACCGCAACCTCAGCGAGGCGATCCGCGAGGCCGGCGGCGAGGTTCTGCTCGATCAGCGCGTACGCCGTGGGGGCTCGCACCACCAGAAGCTCGTCGTGCTGCGGCACCCGGGCCGGCCCGAACTCGACGTGGCCTTCGCGGGCGGCATCGACCTGTGTCACAGCCGGCGTGACGACGAACGGCACCTCGGCGATCCGCAGCCGGTGGCCATGGCCAAGGCGTACGGGCCGAACCCGCCGTGGCACGACGTGCAGCTGGCCCTGCGCGGGCCGGTCGTGGGCGTGCTCGACCTGACGTTCCGCGAGCGGTGGAACGAACCGGACGACCTCGACCAGCACGGCCCGATCTCCACGATCACCGACAAGCTGCAGCACGCCGACATGAGCGCCGACAAGCTGCCGCCGCAGCCGCCCGACCCGCCCGAGTGCGGCACGCTCGCGGTGCAGACGCTGCGGACCTATCCGGCGATGCGTCCCAGGTACGACTTCGCGCCCAACGGGGAGCAGAGCATCGCCCGCGGTTACACCAAGGCGATCAAACGGGCCCGGCGGCTCATCTATCTGGAAGACCAATATTTGTGGTCGACCGAGGTGGCCCAGCTGTTCGCCGACGCCCTGCGGGCCCACCCCGACCTGCATCTGATCGCCGTCGTGCCGCGGCACCCCGACGTGGACGGCGCCTTCGCGCTGCCGCCCAACCAGATCGGCCGCGAGAAGGCGATCGAGCTCTGCACCAGCGCCGCGCCCGACCGCGTGCACATCTTCGACCTCGAGAACGAGGCCGGCACGCCGATCTACGTGCACGCCAAGGTCTGCGTGGTCGACGACGTGTGGTGCAGCGTGGGCAGCGACAACTTCAACCGTCGCTCGTGGACGCATGACAGCGAGCTGTCCAACGCGATCCTCGACGACACGCGCGACGACCGCTCGCCCAACGACCCGGCCGGGCTGGGCGACGAGGCTCGCCGGTTCCCGCGTGACCTGCGGCTGGCGCTGACCCGCGAGCATCTGTGCCGCACCGACGACGACGACGACCTGCTCGATCCGGCCGACGTCGTACGGGAAATGACCAACGCGGCCGACGCCCTGCAGAAGTGGCACGACGCGGGACGCACCGGGCCGCGACCGCCGGGCCGGCTCATGCCGCATTCGCCGGAACGGCTGGCCTGGTATCAGCGCTGGTGGGCCGGCCCGGCCTATCGCCTGGCCTACGACCCGGACGGCCGGCGCTGGCGGGACCGCCTGGCTAATAGATGGTGAGGACCCGCCGGCAGTCTTCCATCACGGACGGCGATGCCAGGGGCGCCCACGTCGGGAACACCGACCGGAAGTAGCCGCCCGCCTTCGCCGCGATCTCCTCGGAGCGTTCGAAGACGTCCAGCTCGTTGACGATGCTCAGGTCGGCGAAGGCGCGCAGCTCGGCCGGTGTCGGCGACTCGGCGTGCCCGGTGAAGCGGCTCCACACCGTCTGGGTCCGGGACAGCGCCCGCCAGGTGCGGTCCCGGTCGCAGCCGCCGTACCGATAGACCATGGCCTCCGCCGCGGGCCCGATCAGTTCGCGCAGCCGCGCCCGTTCCGTCACGTCGAGCAGCACAACCGGAAAACCGTCCGTCCCGTACGCCGCATGCGTGAGACCGGCGAGCTGTTCGTCCTCGCTCCGCCCGTGCCCGGCGAGCCGGGCGTGGACCCGGCCGAGGTGCTCGTAGAGCGAACCGCCGGCGTGCGGAATCGACTCGGCGCCCCGCTCCCGCAGCCACGCGCGGACGTCGTCGGCACGGCTCATGTCACAGCTCCCAGGTGTGCGGCATCAGAATGGGCGCTTCCGGGTCACCGCCCGGGGCGAGACCTATGCGCCACGCGCCCATCGGCGGCCGGCCCTCGTCCAGCCAGCGGTCGAGGATCGCGGCCGCGTCGCCGGCATAGGCGGCGGCGTGCGCACCCCCGGCGCTGATGCTGCCGTCGGGCAGCACGGCCGCGCCGCCGGTGCGGTCCTCGTCGAGCAGCGTCAGGCAACTCTGCTCGTGACCGGGCACGGCGGCGAGCGTCGCCCGGCGATGCCAGACCCCGGCCGCATACCAGAGATCCCGATATGCGAGCGGATCCAGCGGCGGATGAAAACGGCTTTCCCCGTACGGGCGGAAGTTCTTGATCGTGCCGGGCGGGGCGGGCGACGGGGACGGGTGGACGGCGGTCAGCGGGCCGGCGGCGACCATGAAACCGGCCGGGGTGACGACGCGCGCGCGGTAATCGCCGGCCACCTTGAGGACAGGTTGGGTGCCCGCGTGCTCGACCGGGGCCACGATCGGGGTCTGCCAGTGCGGCGAGACGCCGGCGATGCCCACGGTGACGATGACCCGATCGATGTGCAGGTCGGGCCGGCCCGCATAGCCGTCGCCCAGCTCCACCTGCACCTGCCCGTTGCCGGTGCGGGCCAGCGCGGCGCGAGCCCGGTCGACCACGTCCTCCTGCACGTCGATGCTGACGACCCGCGCGCCCATCGCGGCCAGCAGCGCCGCGTTGTAGCCGGTGCCCGTCCCGATCTCGAGCACCGTCATGCCCGGCCGGACGGCCAGGCTCTCGATCATGATCGCCATCAGCGACGGCTGGCTCGACGAACTGACCGGCGTACGGCCGTCGACCTTGGTGACCAGGACGTCGTCGCTGTAGACGATGTCGAGGAAGTCGGGGTCGGCCGGTTTGGCCCAGGTGCCGTCGCGGCGCTGGAACCCGTCGGGGACGAACGCCTCGCGGGGCACCTCGGCGAAGGCAGCGGCCAGCCGCGGCGAGAGGACCATGCCTCCGTGCCGGATCCGATCGACAAAGCCCTTCCTCGGCCCGCCCACCCCCTCACCATAGAGCCGGCCGGGCCGGTGGCAACCCGTCGGCAACCCGGTCGCACTCATCGCCGCCCGGCGTGCACCGATCGGAATGCCGTGCGCCTCTCCGTTCTGCTCGCCGTCGCCGTCGCCACCCTGGGCGGCTGCGCGGGCACGAGCGCCTCGGCCCGGCCCCGCCCCGCGGTCACCCCGGTCGCGGCGGCGCCCGCACCGGTCGTCGAGAACACCGGTTCCGACTGGCCGGCGATCGTCGGTTCGATGGTCTCGTACGGGCAATGGCTGCTGGCCAACCCCGACCCGGCCCTCGCCGCCGTGATCGCCGCCCCCGGTTGCGCGAGCCGTGACGCGCTGGCCGCGGAACTGGGATCGCTGGTCGAGACCGACGCCATGGTCCGCACGAGCCCGGCGGTGCTGACCTCGGTCACCGGCCCGTCGTCGCCCGGCTCCCGCGTGACCGTGGAGGCCACCGTGTCGCGCCCCGCCGAACCGGTAGTGGTCCAGGGTCACAGCAGCCTCAGCCCGTCGGCGAAGACGATCTGGCTGGAGGACCGGCCCGAGCTGCCGGCCACGGTCCTGACCATGACGCTGGTGCGCGGGGACACCGAATGGCGTTTCTGCGAGATCGCCGACCGGACCGGCGACCCCGACGCCGAAGCCATCACCCGGCTGCTCTAGACAACGTTGCGGCGCGCCCGGGCGCGGGCCCGGATCGCGGCGCGCATCTGCGACTGCTCGAGCCAGTCCGTTGAGGCGGCGGCTTCCTCGGCCACATAGACGATGGTCGAGTACGTCTTCTCGTCGCCCACGCGCAGTTCGGGATTGCGGGGAGCACCCGCATAAGGCCCGGTGTCGGCGTGCGAAACCGCGTCGGCGACCCCGCCGAAGGCCCAGAACCGCCGCCGAAGCCAGCCCATGAACCCACTGCCGTGCGTCGCCATCGTCACCCTCTCGTCCCGGCCGGCGGCAGGAGTGCGGCCAAGACACCCGCGGCGACGGAGCCGACATCGATCCGGTCATCGGTCGCCCGGCGCAGCATCAGCCCGCCACCGAGCGCACCCCAGGCGGTGACGAGCTGCGGAACGGGCATCGCCGGACACAGGCCGAGTCGCTCGCAGGCGTCGGTGAGCAGGCGGGTCAGTTCGCGATCGAGCAGCGCCTGCGCCTGACCGAGTCGAGCGGCGTGCTCGGGCCGCCCGGTCAGAACAGCCACGGCCTCGGCCGACACGAGCGCCCACCCGGCCGCGTCCGGATCGTCCATGGCCCGGCCGGGGTTCAGCGCGGCCAGCAACTCGTCGCGGCTTCGCGCCCCGGTCACGGCCTCCCTCAGCGCGCCGACCACGGCCCCGGCCCGGGCGTCGACCAGGGCGTGCCACAGCCCTTCCTTGCCACCGAAGTGCTTGTAAACCGCGCCGCGCGTGACGCCCGCCTTGATCGCCACGTCATCGAGGGTCGCGGCCACATAGCCACGCCGCAGAAACACCTCATAGCCCGCAGCTAAAAGCCGGTCGTGAGTCTGGTTCTGAAGCTGCGTCCGCGTCAGTCGTGCCACCCCGCACCCCCTTTCAGATACACCGCGTTTCTGGATTCACCCCGTCACTCAAACCGGCGAAGCCGCGCCACGCCGCCACGCTGGCCACGCCCGCCACGCTGGCCACGCCCGCCACGCTGGCCACGCTGGCCACACCGGCCACGCTGGCCACACTCGCCACGCTGGCGCCCGCCACGCCGGCCACGCCCGCCACGCCGCCACGGCCACGCCCGACACGCCGCCACGGCCACGCCGAACACGCCGCCGCCGAGCCCGATGGACATCTGCTGCGCCCGCGCCCGACGGGCGCCCTGAGCCGCAGCCCCGAGCAGACCCGGCGACCCACATTCAGATACACAGTGTATCCAGAAACGCGGCGTTACTGAAACCACCGGTTCGGTGCCGTGCGGGCGCTACGGCCTCGCGTTGCACCCGGTCGCCGGCACCCCCGGTTCCGCCCCAATGCGGTTGAAGCGGTCGACAAGGCGTACGAAATCGTGGTCTTGAAAGCCGGAAGCCCGCCCCCAACATGGGGAGCGGGCTTCGCGGGGGAACGCCGGTCAATCGATGTGCGGGAGATGGTCAACCGGTGTGCGGGAAGTGGTCAGTCGGTGTGCGGGAGGCGTTCGGCGGGGATGACGCCCAGCCTGCCCTTCTGGAAGTCTTCGAAGGCCTGCTTGAGCTCGGCCTGGGTGTTCATGACGAATGGGCCGTAGTGCGCGACCGGCTCGCGGATCGGGCGGCCGCCCATGATGAACAGCTCCATGGCCGGGATGTTCGAGTCCTGGGTGGCGTCGGCGGTGACCCGGAGGGCGTCGCCCTTGCCGTGGGCGGCCAGCTGGCCGATTTCGATCGGGCGCTGTTCGGTGCCGACCGTGCCCCGGCCGGCCAGCACGTAGACCAGCGCGTTGTAGTCGGGCTGCCAGGGCAGGTCGAGGCGGGCGCCGGGCTGCAGCGTGACGTGGGCCAGGTTGATCGGGGTGAAGGTGGAACCGGGGCCGGCGTGTCCGGCGATCTCGCCCGCGATGACCCGGATCAGGCTGCCGCCGTCGGGGGTGGTCAGCAGGCCGGACTCGCGGCCGCGGATGTCCTGGTACTTCGGGGTGATCATCTTGGCGGCGCGGGGCAGGTTGACCCACAGTTGCAGGCCGTGGAACAGGCCGCCGCTGGTGACCAGGTGCTCGGGCGGGGCCTCGATGTGCAGGATGCCCTGGCCGGCGGTCATCCACTGGGTGTCGCCGTTGGCGATCGTGCCGCCGCTGCCCAGCGAGTCCTGGTGGTCCATGATCCCGTCGATCATGTAGGTCACCGTCTCGAAGCCGCGGTGCGGGTGCCACGGCGTGCCCTTGGGTTCGCCCGGCGCGTAGTCGACCTCGCCCATCTGGTCGAGGTGGATGAACGGGTCGAGCTCGTTGAGCGGCACCCCGGCGAACGCGCGGCGTACCGGGAAGCCCTCGCCCTCGTAGCCGCCGGGGGCGGTGGTCAGGCGGCGGATCGGCCGGAAGCTGGTGGTGGCGGGGTCGAGCTGCGGCAGCCGCGGCAGCACCAGGACGTCGTCGACGGTAATCGCGGGCATCTCAGGCCTTTCTCACTTTGTCGAACACGCGGCCGATCACGGCGAGCTCGTCGGGATCGAGCCGATCGATGAAGCTGTCGCGAACGGTGATGAGATGGAGAGGGGCAGCGGTTTCGAGCGCGAGCAGACCCTCGTCGGTGAGCACGGCCTCTTGACCGCGGCCGTCCTCGGGACAGGGCTGCTTGCGCACGAGGCCACGCTTGACCATCGAGCTGATCTGGTAGGTGATGCGACTGGGCGAGAAGACCAGGCGTCCCGCGAGCTCCCCCATGCGCAGCCGGCGTTCGGGGGCCTCGGACAGCACGACCAGGACGTGGTAATCATTCATGCTCAGGCCGGTCTGCGCGCGCAGTTCGTCCTCGAGGTGCGTGTGCAATGCCCACGAGCTCTCGATGAAGGTGCGCCACGCAATCTGCTGGGTGTCGCTCAGCGGGTCGGCCATACGGGAACTCTAACTCTTTCAAATCTGAAATAACAAGTGCCGATGCTCACGTACGCCTCGTCGGCTCCCCCAACAGCACCGGGACGGAACCGGGGGCCTCGGCGACCTGGGTGCCACCCAGGGCCGTAGCGCCCGCACGGCACCGAACCGGCGGTTCCGCGACCGCGCGCCACGTAGCATTCCAGTGGTGCGCCCAGGCCAGGTCCCACCCGTGGATGATCACTTTCCCGGCCTGTTCGCGCTGGCCGACGAGGCGCCGCAGCCGGACTACTTCCCCGATCTGCAGCTCGACCAGCTCGTCGGCGCGGTGCTGGCCGGGCGGGAGCGGCACAACCTCGAACCGGCCTTCCACGCCCGCCTCGACGACGTGCCTGCCATCGAACGACGGCAGGCGGTGTTCGCCGACCTGGGGGATGATCGGGTGCGCTCGGCCGTGCAGGCGTTCGCCGACGGTCTCACCCGGTGCGAGCAGCAGTTCAACGCCGCATCCCGGGTGTCCCATCGGCAGCAGGCGCAACGGTGGCGGCTGAACGCCGTCGCCTCGTACGCCGACGTCATCGACACGGTCACCACCACGCTGGAAAACACGGCCCTCGCCTCGGCGGGCTTGCAGGCCTGGCTGACGTGGCTGCGCCGATACCGTGCGAGCCCCGGCTTCGCCCACATGGCCGCCGGCGCCCGGGCCCTGCTGGCCGAACTCGCCGACCTGCGGTACACGCTGTCCATCACCGGCGACGCCATCACGGCCGGGCCGTTCGACGAACAGGAGGACCTGGGCGCCGCCACCGTCGCGGCCTTCGAGCGCTTCGGCCCCGGCGAGGTCTCACCGCACGAGTTCGACCTGCGCGCCGGGGCCGAGATGAACCAGATGCACCAGGTGATCCTCGATCTGGTCGTGCAGCTGTTCCCCGACGTGTTCGACCGAGTCTCGCAGTTCCTGGAGCAGTTCCTGGATCAGCACCGCACCGTCCGGCACCCGTCGATCGACGTGGTGGAACGCGAGCTGCGGTTCGCGCTGGCCTGGCTCGACTTCATCGCCTCGATCCGGCAGGCCGGTCTGCCGTTCTGCGTCCCCGGCATGTCCGCGGCGCACCGGCTCGAGGTCGCGGACACGTTCGACGTCCTGCTGGCGCACACCCTCGTAGCGTCCGGGCAGCGGCCGATCACCAACGACGTCGCGCTCGACGGGGACGAGCGGATGCTGGTGGTCACCGGCCCCAATCAGGGCGGCAAGACGACCTTCGCCCGCACCGTCGGGCAGCTCTACCACCTGGCCGCGCTGGGCCTGCCGGTGCCGGGACGGTTCGCGGCCCTGCACGCGCCGGACTCGATCCTGACCCACTTCGACCGGGGCGACCGCGCCGGCGACCTGCGCAGCCGGCTCGAGGACGAGGTCACCCGCATGATCGGGCTGCTGGCCAGGGCGACCGCGCGGTCGGTGGTGATCCTCAACGAGATGTTCAGCTCGACCACGTTCGCGGACGCCCGCACGATGAGCATCGACGTGCTCCGGGCCGTCCTGGAGGCGGACGCGACCGGCGTGTGCGTCACCTTCATCGACGAGCTGTCGACCTTGGACCCGCGGGTCGTCTCGCTGGTCACCGGCGTCGACGAGCACGACGTGACCCGGCGAACCTTCACCGTGGCCCGGGGCCGCGCCGACGGTGAGGCGCATGCGCTCGCCCTCGCCGCCAAGTACGGCCTCACCCACGAACAACTGCGCACCCGTCTCGAGGCCGGCACATGAAGCCAGGACTGCTGTTCGCCGGCTCCTCCGAGCGCCCTCTCGCCGGGCAGACGACCGACGATCTCGGCCTGTCCACGGTGATCGACGCGATGGCCGCCGGCGACCCGGTGCTGGAAGACACGGCTCGCAGCCTGCTGCTGGCGTCCCCGCCGCACCACTCGCATGTGGCCTACCGGCAGGAGATCCTGGCCGACTGCCTGCGCGAACCCGGCCTGGCCCGGGAACTGTACGACCTGGCCGGACGCGCCCTCGAAGCTCGGAACAAGGCCGTACGGGCGGTCTTCTTCGACACGCCGGAAACGCTGCTCAATCAGTCGATGGTGACCCTGACGTCGTTCCTCCCGCTGCTGCGCGAGCTGCGCACCCTGGCCGAGCGTCACCGATCAGGCGTGTCGTCGGCCGGCTTCCGGCAGTTCTTCGCGCTGGTCGACAAGCAACTCGACGAGGAGTACGTGAAGTCGGCCGAAGACTGGCTCAACCGGCTCAAGCTCGGCGGCACCATCCTCGTCTCGGCCCGGCTCGGCACCGGAAATCAGAGCGAGGCGTTCACCATCCGCCGACCGGCCCGTCAGGCCCGCGGCCTGTTCCGTCGCGGCGGCCGGACCAGCCTGCCCACCGCGACCTACAAGGTTCCCTACGGCGACGAGGCCGGCCACCGGGCGCTGAGCTCGCTGCAGGACCAGGCGCTGGCCGGCCTGGCCGACGCCGCCGACCGGTCCGCCCGCAGCGTGCTGGCGTTCTTCACTGCGCTGCGCACCGAGGCGGCCTTCTATGTCGCCTCGCTCAACCTGCACCGGGCGCTGACCGGACGCGGCGCGGCGGTCTGCCTACCGTCCGTCCAGGACCCCGGAGCACGCGTCTTCAACGCCCGCGGCCTGTACGACCCGGGCCTGCAACTGCGTCTCGACCAGCCGGTGGTCACCAACGACCTGGACGCCGACGGCCGGTCGCTGATCATGGTGACCGGCGCCAACCGGGGCGGGAAGTCCACCTTCCTGCGCAGCGTGGGCCTGGCCCAGCTGATGGCGGCCGCCGGCACGTTCGTCGCCGCCACCGCGTTCACGACCTCGGCCCGGACCGGCGTGTTCACCCACTTCACCACCGACGAGGACGACTCCCTGACCAGCGGCAAGTTCGACGAGGAACTGCGGCGGATGTCGCAGATCGCCGATGTCCTGGCCCCGCACAGCGTGCTGCTGTGCAACGAGTCGTTCCAGTCCACCAACGAGCGCGAAGGCTCGGCCATCGCCCGCCACATCGTCGACGCCCTGACCGAAGCGGACGTCACCGTCGTGTTCGTCACCCACCTGCACGAGCTGGCCACCAGCTGCTACCCCGACCGCGAGCGCTTCCCCGCCCTGTTCCTGCGGGCCGAACGCGACACCGACGGCGGGCGCTCCTTCCGCCTGCACGAGGCCGCACCCCAGGCCACCAGTTACGGCGCCGACCTCTGGCCGTAGGCCGGCTTCTTGGTACCGTGACCGGCCCGGGGGAGGTCGAGCTTGGTCAACGTCATGGTGCGGCGTCCCGCCCGCCGGGCCGTGATCGTGCTGACGGGCGTTCTGCTCGGCCTGCTGGCGTTCGCGGCCGACGCCCTCGACGGCGCCGCCGGGCAGGTCGCGATCGCGGTGGTCAGCAGCGGTCTGGCCTGGGGTTCGGCGGCGTTGCTGGCCGGCTGGACAGCCACCGGCCGCCGGGGCGCGGCAACGGGCGCGACCGCGCTGCTGGTGTCGGCCACGCTCGTCTACTACCTGCTGATCCTGTTTGTGAGCCGCCGCTGGAGCGGCGGCACGCTGGTCGACGGTTCCTCCGCGGACGGGTTCGCCTTGCGTTCGCTGGCCGTCACCACCGCGGCCTGGCTGCTGATCTCGGTGCTCGCCGGACCAGTATTGGGCCTGCTGGGCCACGCGTCACGCACCGCCCCGGCCCCGACCGCTGCGCTAGCCGCCGGAGCGGCCTGCGGATTGCTGTCCGGTCAGGGCTGGCAGGAGATCGGCCTGTCGCCACCGTGGCCGCTGTTCCTCAACGGCATGATCGCCGCAGAACTGGTCCTGGTTATCGTCCCGCTGGCCATCCTCGCGTGGCAGGCCACCACCCGACGCCTCTGGCGGGCCTGGCCTCTGCTGTTCCTCGCGCTGATCGCCACCGGGACTCTGAGCGCCCTGTCCTGGCACCTGCTCCGCACCGCCGCCAACCACTTCGGCTGAAACTGCTGTTCCACTCCAGGAGGGTGAGGGATGAGCCTGCTCGGCGACGTCATCCGGCTTTCACCGGAACTGCGGGACGAGATCGGGGCCGACCCGTCAACCGCGTACGACCGGGTGACATCGTTCGACGGCTCGACGCGGCTCGAACTCGACTGGGAATGGAAACTGTTCAGGCCGCTGTTCGCAGCCGCGGGCTTCCGGGTCAACCCGTTCCGGTCCGGGACGCTGTTTCCCGACGAGCAGACCGCGTTTGGGGCCGCGGGCGATTCGCGCTGCCTGGACCCCCGTCAGGTGGCGGAGGTGGCTGCGCTGCTCGAGCGGACGCCCTTCGCCACACTCGCCCCTCATCTGCGTGAGGCCCTGGTCGAGCGGGACACGGTCCGGATCGACTACGACTTCGAATCGCCGACGTATCGGCAGCCGCTGCCGCCCGAGCGAATAGTGACGCCGACCTTCACGGATAAGCAGGTCGAGTCCTACCGAATCCGGCTGGCCGACCGCTATGCGGATCTGACCAGCTTCTACAGCGCGGCCGCGCATCACGGCGAGTGCACAATCTTCTGGGCGGCGTGAGCCTGAAATCGTGCTCACTGCGCGCCGGCGTCGCCGCCCAGCTGCCACATTTCGTAATTCCCGCATTCGGCCGTGGTTTCGGACGTCGCCTGAGCCGCGGAGACGAAATCGTCGACCAGCGGTGAGGTGTGCGCCGGCACGGCGAGGCACACCTGCTCGGGGGCCAGATCCGGGATGGGCACGAAGCTGACCTCCGGATGTGCATAGAACACGGTCGCCGAACGGGCCAGGAACGAGATGCCCCGGCCGGCCGCGACATGTTCGAGCGTCTCGTCCACCCCGCGCACCAGGTATCCGGCGTTGGGGTGCGGGCGTCTGGTGGGCTGCGTGCCCGGGTCGGCCGGCCAGAGCAGCGGCTCACCGGCCAGGTCGGCCTCGGTGATCTGTTCCTTGCCGGCGAACCGGTGGCCGGCGGGCAGCACCGCCACCCGCGGCTCGGTGTACAGCGGGATGACGCGCAAGCCGGTCCCGTCGATGGGCAGCCGCACGAAGCCGACATCGATGCGGCTGTCGAGCAGCATCGCGGCCTGGTCGTCGGCTTCGATCCGCTGCAGGTCAACGAGGACGTCCGGGTGCCGGAGGGCGAACTCGCGCACCGCCGCGGTGGCCGTGATGCCCGCGCGGAAGCCGACCATCAACCGCTGGACGCCGCGCGCGGCCACGGCCACCCGGCGGCGGACCGCGTCCGCGGAGGCCAGCAGCGGGCCGGCGTCAGTGAGCAACTGCCGGCCGGCGTCGGTCAGCGCGACGCCGTGGCTGTCCCGGATCAGCAGCGGGCTGCCGAGATCGTGTTCCAGGGCGCGGATCTGCCGGCTGAGCACCGGCTGCGCGATGTGCAGCTCCTCGGCGGCGCGGCCGAAATGCAGCCGGTCGGCGACGGCGACGAAGTAGCGCAACTTGCGCAGGTCCAGATCCATGGATCCTCCCGTACGGCGATGCCCCCAGGGTATCGCGGTTACTGCAACAGGTCTTGGACGCCCGCTCGGGGCCGATGACATTCTCAATAGGTAACCGATCGGCCGGAATGAATTCGGCCCCTGAATGCGACATCGGAAAGCGGGCACTTCATGAGCGGCATCAGCATTATCGGCGTGGGAAATATGAGCCGTGCCATTGGCGCGCTCGCGGTCGCGGGTGGCCATTCCGTCGAGGTCGTCGGTCGTGACGCGGCCAAGGCCGAAGAGCTGGCCGCAGCGCTCGGCGGTAGCGCCACCGCCGGAACATTCGGCGCCGCCCCGGCCGGCGACATCGTCATCCTGGCCGTGCTGAGCGCCGGCGCCGTGCCGGTCGTCGCCCAGTACGGGGACGCGCTGGCCGGCAAGGTCGTCATCGACATCACCAACCCCATGAAGGCCGACGTGAGCGGACTGACCACCGCCGACGGAACATCCGCCGCGCAGGAGATCGCCAAGGCCGCTCCGGCCGGCACGCACGTCGTGAAGGCGTTCAACACCGTCTTCGGCCACGTCCTGGCGGCGGGGCGCCCGGTGGACGTGTTCTTCGCCGGCGACGACGCGCGGGCCAAGGCGAGCGTCTCGGCGTTCATCGAGAGCCTCGGACTGCGTCCCTTGGATGCCGGAAGCCTGGAGATGGCGCACTGGCTGGAAGGGGCCGGCCTGCTGATGGTGAACCTGGCCCGCCACGGCGTGGGCGACTTCAACTTCGCCCTGGGCGTCAGCAATCTCGGCTGAGCACACCACCATTCATAGAGAGCGCGAGAGCAACAGCATGCGAGTTCTGGTCACTGGTGGAACCGGCCATTCCGGTTCGTACATCGTCGCCGGCCTCATCGCCGCCGGGCACGAGGTCACCGGCCTGGCCCGGTCCGACACGGCCGCGGCGGCGCTGTCCGCGCTCGGCGCGAAGGTGCGTCGCGGCGACCTGAAGGATCTGGGCGGGCTCAAGGAGGCGGCCGCGGACTCCGACGGCGTCATCCACGTCGCGCACCGGCAGGACCTGCTCTTCTCCGGCGGAATCCACGCCGTGGCCGCCGCGGAGGTCCCCATCATGCTGGCCTACGGCGAGGCCCTGGCGGGAACCGGAAAGCCGCTGGTCGCCGCCGGAAGTATCGGCTCGCCGGGGCAGGGATTGCTGGGCCGGACGGCCACCGAGGAAGACCCGGCCCTTCCCGGCGGCGACGAGCACAAGGGCACCCTGCGGGCTCGCAACGTCGTGGAGACCACCGTGATCGGCCTGGCCGAGCGGGGCGTGCGGTCTTCGGTCGTACGGATCGCCAACATCGCACACAGCCCGACCGACCACGCCGGCTTCCTCCCGAAACTGATCGCGCTGGCCAAGGAGAGGGGCTTTGTCGGCTATCCCGGAGACGGCGCGAACCTGTGGAATGCCGTGCATACCCGCGATGCCGCCGCCGTGTTCCGCCTGGCGCTGGAGAAGGGCCCGGCCGGCCGATACTGGCACGCGGTCGACGACGGCGGCATCCCGTTCCGCACGCTCGCCGAGGCCATCGGCCGCCGCCTGGGCCTGCCCGCCGTGAGCGTCCCCGTGGACGAACTGGTGCTGCCCGGCCACTTCGGCTTCCTCGCGAACGTCGTCACCCAGAGCTACCCGGCGTCCAACCTGGTCACCCGCCGGCTCCTCGGCTGGGAACCCGCTCAGCCCGGCCTGCTGGCCGACCTGGACAACGGCCACTACTTCCCGCCGGGCTGACGGATCCGGAGAAGTACACCGGCGGCTAGAGCGATTCTTGTTTGCGGTCCCAGGTCAGCACGTCGTGGATGGTTTCCTCGAGGGGTGTCACCGTCTGGCCCTCGGCGGGCTTGCGGTTCTGGGTGTTCCACAGGTTGCGGGGCTTGATCAGGGGGAAGGACGGGCCCTCGGGCACCGGCACGATGTCGACCTCGGTGCCGGCCGCGGCGGCGCAGAGGTGCATCAAGTGGGCCAAGGTGGTGGACGGGCCGGCCGCGGTGTGGGCGCCGCCGCGGTCGTCGGTCAGCAGGTGCCGTACGAGGCGGGCCAAGTCGCGGGAATCGACCAGTTGGACGGGCTGCGCGGGGTCGCCGGGCAGTTCGAAACGGCCGCCCTTCGCGGCCGCGCGCGTCCAGTCGGTCAGGCCGGACTGGTTGTCGTGCGGGCCGGCCACCTTCACCGGGCGCACGATGGTCGCCCGGTCGCCGAACCGCGCGAGCACCTCTTGTTCGCAGGCCACCTTGGACGGACCGTAGGTGTCGTTGGTCAGCGGCGGCCGGGCGTCGGCGATCGCGGGGCGTAGTTCGTCGCCGGCGCCCGCGAAGACGGCGTGTGCCGAGATGAGCAGGTAGCGCCGGACGCGGTCGCCCAGCGCGTCCATCGTCTGGCGGACCTGCCACGGGAAGTAGGCGGTGACGTCGACCACCGCGTCCCACTCGCCGGTGGCCAGCGACGCGTAGTCGCCGGTCTCGCGGTCGCCGCGCCGCCGCTCGGCCCCGGGGAACAGGGTGTCGTCGGTGCCCCGGTTGAACAGGGTCGGCTCGTCCAGCAGCTCGGTGACGGCCCGCCCGACAAAACCGGTGCCGCCCAGCACGAGAACCCGCATCACAGCACCCATTCGTCGTCTCGGATGATCTCGACCGTACCGTGCGGGCCGCGCCCGGTGACCGAGATGCCCTCGCCGCCGATCACCACGTCGGTGTGCACGCTGGACATGTTCAGGCCGAGGCCGGCGCGCTGCTGCTCGGTCATCTCGCCGCCACCGGCAACCGCGAACGGGAAGCTCTGGCCCCACGCGACGTGGCAGGCCGCGTTCTCGTCGAACAGCATGTTGTGAAAGACCACGCCCGTACGGGCAATGCGGCTGTCCCGGTCGACCAGGGCGACCTCGCCCAGCCGGCGGGCGCCCTCGTCGGTGTCGAGATGCGCGCGCACCACCTCGGCGTTGCCGTCCGCCGTCACCTCGGTGATCCGCCCGCCCGCGAACGTCACGCGCAACCCGGTGATCACCTGGCCGGCGATGACGACTGGCCGGGTCACCCGGATCACGCCCTCGGCCCGGCGACGGTCGGGGCTGGTGAAGACCTCCTCGGTCGGGATGTTGGGCAGGTACGGGATGCCGTCCGCGTCGGCCAGCCCGCCGCCCTTCCAGCGGCTGCCATGCAGCAGCCCGACGGTCAGGTCGGTGCCCTCGCCGTGGTAGCGCAGCTCGGTCAGTTCGAGCGCGTCCAGCCGGCGGCCGCGCTCGGCCAGCATGTCGGCCCGCTGCTGCCACGCCGCGACCGGGTCGTCGAGGTCGAGGCGCATGGCCGTGCCGACCGCTTTCCAGAGCCGTTCGACGTCGGGTTCGCCGAAGACCTCGCGCGCCCAGCCCGGGTTGGGCGCGCCGACCACGGTCCAGCGCATGCCGCCGTTGAACACGGCCCGGCGCATGGCCTGCGTCTCCTCGGCCGGGTAGGCGGCGACCTTGGCCGGGTCGAGGCCGTCGAGCAGGTGCGGGTCGGCCTCGCCGAGCAGCCGGATCCAGGCGGCCCCGGCGTCGCGCCACTCGTCGATGCGGGCCAGCGCCCACGGGCGTACGGCGGAAAGGTTTTCGATCGTGGCGTGCCGCACGGCCGAGCGGCGCATGGGCCCGTCGGTCCAGATCGCCTCGACCCAGCCCGCGCCCGCCGCGTAGGCCGCCTCGGTCACGGCCCGGGCGATCTCGAGGTGGGCCGTATCGGTATGGAGGACAACACCCTGCCCAGGCTGGACATTGATGCCACCCCGCACGACAAGCTCCGCGAAACGCTCGATCAGCACCATGCGGAGCAGGGTAGATCAAACGGGGCGCTCCGGTGTGCATACCGTTACGCCCCCCATACGCTCCTTATGGAACCGCCAAGGCACTTTCCAGTAACCTCGCCGACATCGACGGTCAGTGCGAGGCCGTCACCGCCGCGGTCAGGCGCTCGGGCACGTCGGCGGCGTGATAGGGCCACTCGGACGGCTCGATGTTGTCGAGGAACGTCGCGTAGACGAGGGCGGATCGCAGCGCGGCGACCGGGCGCATCAGCTCGACGGCACGCAGCGGGTCACAGCTGGGGACGGTCCCCTTCCAGCGATCGGCCCACGCGGCGAGCGTCCGGTCGTGCGGCGCGTGGCCACCCGTCCGGCCGTCGGTGAGCCGCAGAATGTCAAGGGCGGGATTGCCGTACGTGCAGTCGCCCCAGTCCATGATGGTCAGCCGGCCCGTGCCATCGGTGCGGGCGTTGCCCGGGTGCAGGTCGCCGTGCACGAGGGTGTCGGGCAGGCCGCAAGCGGCGATCGCGTCGAGGCGGGCGGGCAGGGCCTCGATGAGGGCGCCCAGACCGGGGATCGTCGCGTAGTGCGGCTCGGCGACCCGGGCGAACGGCTCGACCGTCAGGCGGGCGTCCGGGATGCCCGCGAGCAGGGCCGGGTCGGCCGCGAAGTGCTCCTGCACGGGGTGGAAGGCCGCGGCGATCTCGGCGCACAGCTCGGGACCGGCGCCGTAACGGTCCTCGCCGGGGGCGTGGACCAGCAGCATGCGGCCGTGCTCGCCGTCGGCGATCAGCTCGGGCACCAGGTGCGGCGCGACCCCGGCCACCATCCGCAGCGCGTACGGCTCATGGGCGAAGAAGTCCGGCACCTGTTTGAGCCACGCGACCGGGGCGCCGTCGCGGCCGTCGAGCCGCCAGATCGCCGACAGGTTCCAGGTGCGTTGCTGGTGGGCGGTGGCCCCCGGAAGGTGCGCGAGCGCCCAGCCGATCGACGCGGCCGGACCGCCGGCTTCCGCGTACGCGGCCCGCTTGGGGTGCGGCCCCAGCTCGTACGAGGGAAGGGGCTTGATCTGGCCCGGGAAGTCGCCGGTGACCTGGGCGAGATAGGTGACGTGGCCGCCGGGTGGCGCCGGCCGGTCGGCGTGCAGCAGGCGCAGCACCTGGACGCCACGGCCGAAATCGCTCACTTCCTGCCACCACGGGACCGTCGCCTCGAACGGCTCGGCCTGCCCCAGGACGGCGCCGTCGGGACCGGTCAGTACGAGCGTCACTTTTCGGGTCACGACCGCAGACCGTAGCGTGGGGGCGGCCCCTCGCTCGCCTCATTTTCGCGCGCGACGTTCCGGTCTGGTGCCGCTCACCGGGGCTTGCGTACGATGCCCGGATGTTCGGACGACCCGGGAACGCCCTGCCCGAGCTCTGCACCGGCCTGGCCGAGGCGGTGATCCGGCTCGACTCGCGCGCCTCCACCGGGAGCTACCGGGCCATTGTGGACCGTCTGCCCGACGCCGGCCCCGAGGAACTGAGCGCCGCGCTGCTGCCGCTGATCCCGGCGCTGGAGCAAGTGGCGCTGGGCAACGGCGGGCTGCTGGCCACCCTGGTCGCCGGGCTGATCGAGCAGGGCGCCGACCCGTTGCCCGTGCTGCCGGTGCTGGTCGACCGGCTGGCCACCGGGCTCGAGCTGGCCGCCCAGTTCGGGGTGCTGACCGACAAGCTGGGCGACCGGGTGACCGCGCCGACGTCGGCCGACGAATACCTCGAGCTGCGCGAACGCGTCGTGCAGGCGGCGCCGCAGCCCGGGCTCAGCGTCGGGGAGGCCGGCGAGATCACGCAGGCCTGGTTCACGGTGAAGGACTGGATCCCGAGCCTGCTGCTGCCGCTGCAGCAGAAGCGGGCCCGCCAGGCGCTGCCCCAGCGCGATCGCCTGACCGCCGCGACGGCCATGATGACGCCGCACGCCGAGGACGCGGCCTGGTTGTACGGGCTGCTCGAGGTGCTCGACGACGAGCCGTTGCTGGTGCTGCACCGGCCGACCCGGCAGGCGTACGACCTGACGATCAGCGGGGTGGGCGACAACTTCCAGCTGCACACGCTGCTGGCCGCCACCCTGATCGGCCCGCCGGCCCGCGGGCTGCTGCCGGGCACGCCGCCCGACCCGTCGTGGGTGGCCGCGGCCACCGAGGGCGAGCTGTCCCCGCCGACCCCGATCCACGGGCAGTTCTATCTGGCCGACGCGACCGGTGAGACCATCTGGCAGGAGGGGCGGCCGGCCGACATCGCGCTCCTCGGCGACCACCGGGTGGTGGTGCTCGACCCACCCCCGTACGACCGGAGCTGGCCCATCGGCCGCACCTATCCCCTGATGCGACCCGAGATCACCCTGAATCGCACGCTGCCGGCGAGCGAGGCGTTCGAGTGGGCGGCCCGGGCCGCGCCGCCGTCATAGCGCCTTCCAGGCCCCCAGGGTGACTCGCTCGAGCAACGGGCGGCAGCCGGGGGCCGTCGTGAGCACGAGCACTTCCCCGGCCCGGGTGGCGGCCTCGGCCCGGACGGCGGCGAGGGCAGCGTCGGCGTGCGGTCCGTGTGCGGCCCCGATGCGGGTCACGCCGCCGATCACCGGGGTGCGGCCGGCCATCGAGGTGGGCACGCCCTCGACTTCCCAGAGCATCAGGCCCCCGTACGTCAACGGATAGTCGACGACGTAGGCGAGGTCGCTCGGATCGCCGGGGTGGGCCGCCATCAGCTCGTGATACCAGGATTCGAGCAGGTCGCGGTCGTCGGGCGTCGCCCGCCGGGCCCGTCCCGACGAGGGCAGCGGCAAGGGTTGTTGCCGGCAGACCGCGACCCGGAACCGTTCGGCCAGACCGGGCCAGGCGGCCGTCGCCGGCCGGACCGAACGACCGTCGACGCCGAGCTCGGTGACGCCCGGCAACAGCGCCGCGAGCGGTTCCCAGGCCTCGACCGGCAGCAGCGAGACGATCGGCGCGTGGCCGGGCGCCTGGAGGAAGGCGCCCTCGACGACCGGGCCGGAGGTCCACCAGCCGTAGAGCTGAGCGCGGCCGGTGGGAAAGGCCTCGAGATAGGCGGCCTCAGTGAGATGCATCGTGTGATCGACGGGCCGCGCGCGCAGAAAGCCGCCCGCGGCGTCCAGAAATTCGCGCACGTCGGTCGACGTCGTCCAGGCCACATCCGATCGTATTTTCTTGTCACACCGGGCCGCTAGAGTCGGGCCATGGTCGAGCTGGTGTTGCGATCGCGGCGGGCGATCACGGGTGGTGGCGAGTGCGCGGCCGCCGTGGCGATCGAGGGCGGCACGATCGTGGCGGTCGGGGGTTACGACGACGTCTTCGACACGGCCGTCGACACCGACCTGGGCGAGACCGCCCTGCTGCCCGGCCTGGTCGACACGCATGTACACGTCAACGAGCCGGGGCGCACCGAGTGGGAGGGGTTCGCGTCGGCGACCCGCGCGGCGGCGGCCGGCGGTGTCACCACGATCATCGACATGCCGCTCAACAGCCTGCCGCCGACGGTCGACGTCGAAGCCCTGCGCGTCAAGCAGCAGGCGGCGCGGGGGCAGACCTTCGTCGACGTCGGTTTCTGGGGCGGGGCCATTCCCGGAAACGCCGGCGAGCTGCCCGCGCTGCACGAGGCCGGGGTGTTCGGGTTCAAGGCGTTCCTGGCCGATTCGGGGGTGCCGGAGTTCCCGCCCCTGTCGGCCGCCGAGCTGCGGCATGCTGTCCGCACCGTCCCGGCTCAGTTCGTCGTCCACGCCGAAGACCCCGGCCATCTGGGCGACCTGTCCGGCGGGGCGACGTACGCGCAGTTCCTGGCCTCGCGACCGGCCGAGGCCGAGCACGCCGCCGTGGCCACGGCCATCGACGCGGCCCGGGGCGCCGGCGGCAGCCGGGTCCACATCCTGCACCTCTCGGCCGCCACCGCCCTGCCCCTGATTGCGGCCGCCCGGGCCGAGGGCCTGCCGGTCACGGCCGAGACCTGCCCGCATTATCTGACCCTCGACGCCGGTCACATCCCCGACGGCGCGACCGAGTTCAAGTGCTGCCCGCCCATCCGCGACGCCGCCAACGCCGACCGGCTCTGGCAGGCGCTGGCCGACGGGCTGATCACGTGCGTCGTCAGCGACCACTCCCCCTGCACCCCCGAGCTCAAGAAACGCGACACCGGCGACTTCGCGGCGGCCTGGGGCGGCATCGCGTCGGTGCAGCTGGGCCTGCCGGTGATCTGGACGTCGGCCCGCGCCCGGGGGCATACGCTGGCCGAGGTGGCCGACTGGATGGCGCGCCGGCCGGCCGACCTGGTCGGGCTGCATCACAAGGGCCGGATCGAGGTGGGCGCGGATGCCGACCTGGTCGCGTTCGACCCCGACGAGACGTTCCTGGTCGACCCGGCCCGGTTGCACCACAAGAACCCCGTCACGCCGTACGCGGGAAAGGCTCTGGCGGGCGTCGTGCGCACGACCTGGCTGCGCGGGCACGCCGTGACCGGCGACGCGGCGCGCGGCCGATTCCTGACCCGGAAGGACGCCTGATGGAGGATTTCGTCACCCTGCCCGACCTCGCCTCGCGCGCGCTCGGGGGCGGCGTCGTCCACGCCAACGACGAGTTCTTCGCGGCGGCCGACCATCTGGTGCTGCCGACCCCGCCGGTCTTCGCGCCGCGCACCTTCGACCACAAGGGCCAGGTGTACGACGGCTGGGAGACCCGCCGGCGCCGCGAGCCCGGCCAGGACGTGGCGATCATCCGGCTCGGCGCGCCCGGCGTGATCCGGGGCGTCGACGTCGACACCGCGTTCTTCACTGGCAACTATCCGCCGCACGCGGCGATCGACGGGCTGGCCGTCGACGGCTATCCGGCCCCCGGCGATCTCGCCGCGGCCGAGTGGACCCCGCTGGTCCCCAAGTCCCCGCTCACGGGCGACAGCCGCAACCTGTTCGCCGTCACGAGCGACAAGCGTTTCACCCACGTACGGCTGACGATCTTCCCGGACGGCGGCGTCGCCCGGCTGCGTGTCCACGGCACGGTCATACCCGACCCGCGGCTGCTGCCCGAGGTCTTCGACGTGGCCGCCCTCGCCCACGGGGCCCGGATCACCGGGTGCAGCAACATGTTTTACGGCCACCCCGAAAACATGCTGATGCCCGGCCTGGCCCTGCACATGGGCGACGGCTGGGAGACCTCACGCCGCCGCGACGACGCCAACGACTGGGTGACGGTCGGGCTTGCCGCGCCGGCCGAGATCACCCTGGTCGACCTGGACACCACGCATTTCAAAGGCAACGCCCCCGGCTGGGCCACCGTCCGCGGCAGCGAGAACGGCACCGACTGGTTCGACATCCTGCCCCGCACCGCCCTGCGTCCCGACACCCCACACCGTTTCCCCGTACGCCCCCAGCGCGCCGCCACCGAGGCCCGGCTCGACATCTATCCCGACGGCGGCATGGCCCGTCTCCGCCTCCACGGCCGCCCGGTCGACGATTTTCTCGAGAGCCAGTTCCGCCGGCACGCGGGCAACGGCTGACCGGCCATGGCCTACGACGAGGTGCTGGCCCAACGCCTGCGCGACCGCCTCACCGACCCGGCGGTGACCGAGCGCAAGATGTTCGGCGGCCTGGCCTTCTTCACCAACGGCAACATGACCGTGGGCGTCTCCGGCGACGAACTGATCGTCCGGCTGGGCGCCCCCGAGATCGCCACCGCCGTAAGCCGCCCCGGCGTCCGCCCGTTCGAGGTCGGCGGCCGTTCAATGAAGGGCTGGATCCTGGTGGCCGGCGACCACCTGGACGACGCCGCGCTCGATTCCTGGCTCGAAGAGGCCTTCGACTACGTGACCGGGTTGCCCTCCAAATGACGGCGCTTGGCCCGATACGGCGGCAGGTAAAGATAAAGACCCGAGAAAGACAGCACGGCCAGCGGCAGCAGCGGCGTGTACGACACCCACAGCAGCTCCTCGCCCCCGGTAGCCAAAGCCACGGTAGTCACAATCACGGTGATCGTGAAAAGCACGGCCATCCAGCGGTGCGCCTGCCGAACCCACTTCTTCATCCCCGACCTCCTGAGCGCCTGTTGACGCAGCTCACGCTAGGGCCGGGCAGCAGCCGGCCGCTTCTCGATTCCTGATCACTCGAAGCCTCGCCACCCTTTCGGCGGGGCCTCGCTCGGCGGCGGCGTTGGCTAACGTGCGGGCATGCGGCAACGGATCCACGTGGTCGAATGGCCCGGCCCGGCCTCGGCAGCGCCGGCGGTTCTGGTGCACGGAACGTTCTCGTGGGCGTTGCGGGCCTTCGAGTTCCAGCAGCCGTTGTCCCGCAATCGCCGAATCCTGCTGCCCGACCGTCGCGGCTTCGGCAACAGCCCCGACCTGACCATCGAAGCTGACCACTACGTAGCGGGGGACACATCAGGCCACCACTACGGTGCGGGCCGCCGAGACACCGGCGGCCGGAACTCATCGGGCCGTCCGGACGCGTTCGGGGGCCGGGACGGCAGGGTCACCAGCGACTACGCGGTGGATGCGGCCGACGTGCTCGGGCTGATGGCTTCCGCGGGGCCGCACGGTGTGCATCTGGTGGGGCATTCCTACGGTGGCACGGTCGCGATGCTGGCCGCTGCGGCCCGGCCCGATCTCGTGCGGTCGCTGACGCTGATCGAGCCGTGCGCCCACACGATCGCCTCGGATTCCCCGGTCGTGGCCGCGGCCATCGACGACGGCCGCCGTTTCATGTCCGGGGCCCGTCAGGGCTCCCCCGACGAGTACATCGTCATGGTCTTCGGCGACGGCCCCCGCCCCGAACCGGAGGCCTTTCTGCTGCGCGCCGCCCGGACCGCCCTCAACGAGCGCCCGTGCTGGCTGGCCGACCTGCCCACGGCGGCGCTGAAGTCCGCCGGCTTTCCCAAGCTGCTGGTCCGGGGCGGCTGGGAGACGATCCCCCCGGGCTACCGGCCCGGGATGGCGGACGTGATGAAGGCGGTCTGCACTTCGGTCGCCAACCGCATCGACGCCCAGCCGGCCGAGATCCCCGGCGCGGCGCACGAACCTCAGCGCGAACAGCCCGCCGCCTTCAACACCCTCATGACGGAATTCTGGTCCAGCGCATGAGATGGAGGGCTCCGACCGGAAGACATGCCATGGCCGTTTCCGTGCCACGGCAAGAGACGCGCGCTATGTGCCTTCGCGACGCACAATGCCCCACCACGGCCCGGGGGACGCACGATGACCCCCACCACGGTCCGGGCGACGCACGATGACCCCCACCACCGCCCGGGCGACGCACGATAACCCCCGCCACCGCCCGGACGACGCACGATAACCCCCGCCACCGCCCGGACGACGCACGATAACCCCCGCCACCGCCCGGACGACGCACGATGGGCCAGCCATAGGAGAAAAGCGCGCTGTGGACTCTCGCCACGGCCGGAAACGCACGATGGCGCCGTCAGGGCCGGAAGGCGCGCTCTGCGGCCGGAAGGCGCGCCATGGTCCCGCCACGGCCGGAAGCCGTGCGATGGGCCCCCGCCACGGCCGGAAGACGCGCCATGGTCCCGCCAGGGCCGGAAGCCGCACGATGGGCGCCGCCACGGCCGGTAGGCGCGCTATGGCAGTTTCCACCGCTGAGGCCGCGAGGCGCCGCGGGTTCGCGAAGCATGCGGTCGTCCCGCCCGACGAGGCGTACGTCCGCATGGCCTGTGTTCCGTATGGGCCGCCGACCCGGTGGTTATGCGGCGGCATCCCCATGGGCATCCGGGATGAGCGGAGACGGGGCCGGCTTGGCGTAGGGGCTGGTTACAGGAGGACGAGCAGCTCCTCTCGGGTGAGGTCGGCGTCGGTGAGGGCGCCGCAGTTGAGGCCGCGCAGCAGATAGCCGGCCAGGGCCCGGGCGGTGGCGGGCTCGTCGGCGATGCCGCTGTCGGCGCGTGACAGGTAGCGGCGCAGGCGGGTGATCGCTATGTCGCGGCCCTCGCGGAAGAACGAGTAGGTGGCGGCGTAGCGGGTGGGCAACTGGGCCGGGTGCAAGTCCCAGCCCTGATAGAAGCCGCGTTCCAACGAACGGCTGACCAGGCGGTGGTGGACGGACCAGGCGTCCTGCACCTCGGTGCGTGAGCCGACGGGCAGGATGTTGGTGGAGCCGTCGGAGAGGCGGATCCCGGTCTGGGCGGCGGCGGCCTGCATGACGGCCTTGGCGTGGTCGGCGACCGGGTGGTCCATGGCCTGATGGGCCGCGGCTATGCCGGCGGCGGCGCTGTAGTCGTATGTGCCGTAGTGCAGGCCGGTGCATCGGCCGCCGGCCGCGGTGATCAGGCGGGCGACGGTGGCGGTGCCGTCGGCGGCGAGCACGGCGGAGGGCAGCTCGATCTGGATTTCGAAGCGGAGCGTGCCGTTGGCCAGTCCGTACGCGTTCTCCAGCTTCTCGAGCAGCGTGACGAAGGCGGCCACCTGGTCGGCCCCGCTCACCTTGGGCAGGGTGATCAGGAAATCGGTGTCCTGATAGGACGACAGGAAAAGGTCGAGCGTGCGCAGCGAGCGCCGCCGGGTCGTGGCCTCGAGTGATTTGACGCGCAGCCCGAGGAAGGGCGGCCGATCGCCGGCACGCAGGATGGCCGCCGCGGCCCGGATCGCGGCGTCCTCCTGGTCGTCGTCGCGGACGCCGTAACCGTCCTCGAAGTCGACCCGCAGGTCCTCGATCGGCTCGCTCGCCAGTTTTTGGCGGACACCCGGCACCGACCACGGGAAGTCGTGCTCGTCCATCACCCGCAGCGCCTCGGCGCCCCACTCGCGGAAGCCGTCGAGACGGTCGGCCGGGATGTAGACGGTGTGCACGGGCTGCCGGTCGGCCCGCTCACCCGGGTAGCGCGCCGCGAGGAACGCGTCGTGGGCGGCGAGCCGGCCGTCGAGGTCGTCGTAGTCGGCGCCGGTGAGCCGCATCAGTCGATCGAGTCGTACGCGGCGGTGGTGAGGAAATCGGCGAAGTCGTCGGCCAGCGCCACGCGTTCGAACAGTTTGCGGGCGTCGTCGAAGCGGCTCTGCCCCCAGGCCTCGTCCCCGATCGCCTCGCGGATCTTGGCCAGTTCCTCGTCCTCGATCCGGCCGACGAGATCCGCCGTGATCTCGGTGCCGTCGGGCAGCCGTACGCCGTTGTGGATCCACTGCCACACCTGGGAGCGCGAGATCTCGGCGGTGGCGGCGTCCTCCATCAGGTTGTTGATCGCCACGGCGCCGTTGCCGCGCAGCCACGCCTCCAGGTATTGCAGGCCGACCGACACGTCGTTGCGCAGCCCGTCCTCGGTGACCTGACCCGGGGTCGCCGCCACATCGAGCAACTGCTCGGCGGTGACCGTGACGTCGGGGCGCTGCCGGTCGAGCTGGTTGGGTTTGTCGCCGAGCACCCGGTCGAAGATCTCGACACAGACCGGTACGAGGTCGGGATGCGCGACCCAGGAGCCGTCGAAACCGTCGCCCGCCTCGCGTTCCTTGTCCTCGCGGACCTTGGCCAGCGCGACCTCGTTGACCGCTGGATCGCGGCGGCTGGGGATGAACGCCGCCATGCCGCCCATCGCGAACGCGCCGCGACGATGGCAGGTGGAGACGAGCAGTTCCGTGTACGCCCGCATGAACGGCGCGGTCATGGTCACCGAGGCGCGGTCGGGCAGCACCATCGACGGGTTGTCGCGGAAGTATTTGATGATGCTGAAGAGGTAGTCCCAGCGGCCGGCGTTGAGCCCGGAGATGTGCGGCCGCAGCGCGTACAGGATCTCTTCCATCTCGAACGCGGCCGGGATCGTCTCGATCAGCACGGTGGCGCGGATGGTGCCGACCGGGATGCCGAGCGTCTCCTGCGCGTACGTGAAGACGTCGTTCCACAGTTCGGCCTCTTTGTGGGACTCCATCTTGGGCAGGTAGAAATACGGCCCGCTGCCACGTTCGAGCAGTTCCTTGGCGTTGTGGAAGAAGTAGAGCCCGAAATCGACCAGCGCGCCCACGGCCGGAGCGCCGTCGACCGGCAGGTGGCGCTCGTCGAGGTGCCAGCCCCGCGGCCGCATCACGATGGTCGGGTAGGGACCACCATTGAGTTCGTATGTCTTCTGAGGCGTCTCGAGCGAGATGGTGCGCCGGATCGCGTCGTGCAGATTTTGCTGGCCGTCGACAACGTTCGACCAGTGCGGCGTGTTCGCGTCCTCCAGGTCGGCCAGCCACACCTTGGCGCCCGAGTTGAGCGCGTTGATGGTCATCTTGCGCTCGGTCGGCCCGGTGATCTCGACGCGGCGGTCACGCAGGTCGGCCGGGGCGGGCGGGGCACTCCACTCGGCGGCACGGATGTCGGCCGTCTCGGGCCGGAACCCGAGCGACTCCCCGGCGGCGATCGCGGCCCGGCGCTCGCCCCGGGCCCGCAGAAGCTCGTCACGCCGGGGCCGGAAACGCCTGTTCAGATCGGCGACGAACGCCACGGCCCGGTCGGACAGGATCTCGGTCATCGTCGACGGCTCCCCTCGATGCGGCTGGCTTCCCTCAAACCGTAGTGGAGGCGGGGAGCGTCGCAACCGCCTGTGGATAAACAGGTTCGCCCACCTCCGCGGTCCCGGCGGAGATGGGCGAACCTGATGCGGGGTGCGGGCGCGGCTGGGGACGGTGGGCGCGCGCCCGCACCGGCACTCCGGCTACCTCAGTGGTTGCCGAAGGTGTCGCACTTGGCCTTCTGCACGAGGCAGTCCTTGACCCGGTGGCCGAGGGCCGCGTTGTCCCAGGCGAAGAACGCGTCGCCGTGCATCGAGCTGGCGTTGCCCGAGCTCAGCTTGAAGCCGGCGCTCGTTCCCGACGTCGGGTAGCCGATCACGAAGGAGAGCGACGGGATCGCCACCGGGAACTTGCCGCTGCACTTGCCCTGCCCGTCGGCCGGGCCGACGTGCGACTTGTGGTCCGGGCTGTCCAGGTGCACACCGTCCCAGCAGTCGGGGAAGGTCAACTGGAAGGTGAGCTCGGCGGTCTTGGCGCAGACCGGCCAGTTGCCGTCGGCGCTGCGGCCCTGCTCGCCGCCGGCGCCGGCGCACCAGAACTGGCCCGGGGCGCCTTTCGGCGTCGCGACCTGCTTCTTGGCGTCGCCCACGATCATGCGGAAGCCCTGCGGGAACGGCATGGTCTTGCTCGGGTCGGGCAGCCGGGAGCCGTAGTAGACGGTCACGCCGTGCGGCTCGATCGCCTTGCCGTTCTCGTAGAGCGTCGGGATCCAGTACGCCGAACGGTCCTCGAGCGGCTTGCAGCTGGAACCGGCGTTCTTGAGCAGGGTGTCGGCCGTCGAGAAGGCGTCGGTCGAGTCGTTGCCGAGGAACGAGTGCATGTGCGAGCCGCCCGGCAGGCCCGGCAGCACGATCGGGTCGTCGGCCAGCCCGTGGCTGACGGTGCAGGAGGCGTTGAATTCCGGCACCCGTACGGGGTTGCCGTTGATCGGCTTGGGCGTCATCGCGTTGAACTCGGCCACCTGGGCCTGCCACTTGGCCTGGTCCATGGCGACCCAGCCGGCCCCCGTCGCGGGAGCGCTCGTCGTCGGCGCGGCCGTGCTGGGCGTACCGGTCGGAGCGGTCGTCGGCGTCGTCGTGGGCGGCGTGGCCGGGGTGGCCGCTTCGCTCAGCGTGAACCAGTTGATGTTCACGAAGTCGGACGTCTGCGTGCTCTTGAGGACGGCGACGACGTTCTGCGGGCCGGCCGGCGCCTTCACGGTCGCGGTCTTGGTGACCCACGTCTGCCAGCCGCCGGTCCGCGTCACCGGAATCGTGGTGAGCAGCGTGCCGGTGGGCGAGCCGAGCCGCATCTCGATCGAGCCGCCCGCGGAGTTGTCGGAGGCGATCCGGGCCGTGATCGTGCTGCCGACGGTCACGTTGTCGTAGCGCAGCCAGTCGCCGTTCGCGAGCCAGCCGACGTTCTTGCCGCCGTCCTGGTCACCGGTGTTCTCGGTCTTCGCGCCGGACTGGGCCGAGAAGGCCTCGGCCTGCACCCGCCCGGGGACGACGGTCTCGGCGGCATTCGCGGTAGCGATGTAGACACCGCTGCCCCCGACCGCCACAGCCACAGCCGCGCCGAGGGCAACGCGGGTGACGCGACGACGGGTGCGGGGATTGGGCGGGGCGACGTGTTGGGGGTCAATCCGCATTGTCTTGCTCTCTCGTCTCTGCCATTGCTCGGGTCGTTTCGAAAGCGAGTATGCAGAGGTCAGAGAGTTGTTTCAACACGTGGAGAAAGACTTAGGAATTGCCTTTCGAAGCGTCCCAGGTCGCCGCGATTTCGATTCGCAATAACATTTTTCCGCGAGTTCCGACTTAAGTCTTCCTTAAATGCTTCCCGAGTTCGCGCCACCACAGAACGTGACAACCGCTTCCCGTACGCCGGGTCAGCGCTCGCCGTCGAGCGGCGCCGGTGCGCAGCGGGGCGCCGTCGGGCAGGCGGGGAGGGCGCGCGGTGTCAGCGCTCGCCGTCGAGTAGGCGCCGGTGGGCGCGGACGGCTTCGCGGGCCAGCGTATCCGCATCCGCGTTCACGAGGTGGGCCCGCTCCACGACCGGCCGTCCGCCGACCAGCGCCAGCTCGACCGGGGCCGCCGGGCCGAGCACCAGCGCGGCCAGCCGGTCGTCGATGCCGGCGTGCCCGAGGCCGTCGAGCCGCCACATGACGATGTCGGCCAGCTTGCCCGTCTCGAGCGAGCCCAGTTCGTCCTGCCGGCCCAGGCATCGGGCGCCGCCCATCGTGCCCAGCCGCAACGCCTGCCGGGCGTTCATGGCCGCCGGGCCGCCCCGGATCCGCGCCGTGTAGAGCGCCTGCCGCAGTTCCTCGCCGAGGTGGGCCGCTTCCTGCGAGGCGGAACCGTCGACCCCGAGACCGACCGGCACCCGGTGGTCGAGCAGCTCGCGGACCCGGGCCGCGCCCGCCCCGAGCCGCGCGTTCGAGCTCGGGCAGTGCGCCACGCCCGTGCCGGTGGCGCCCAGCTTGGCGATCGCCGCATCGTCGAGGTGCACACCGTGGGCCAGCCACACGTCGTCGCCGAGCCAGCCCAGCCGCTCGGCGTATTCGACCGGGGTGCAGCCGAACCGCTCGCCGCAGAAGTCCTCCTCGTCGTCGGTCTCGGCCAGGTGCGTGTGCAGCCGGACGCCCTTGCGCCGGGCCAGGGCGGCGGCTTCGCTCATCAGCCGCTCGGTGACCGAGAACGGCGAGCACGGCGCCACCGCGATCCGCAGCATCGAACCGGGTGACGGGTCGTGCCAGCGGTCGATCGCCTTCTCGGTGGCCGCCAGCGCCTCGTCGGTGCCCTCGACGATGTTGTCGGGCGGCAGACCGCCGTCCGAGCGCCCGAGGTCCATCGAGCCGCGCGTCGGATGAAACCGCAAGCCGATCCGCCGCGCCGCCTCGATCTCGGCCTCGAGCACGTCGCCGCCGTCGCGCGGGAAGACGTAGTGATGGTCCATCGACGTCGTGCAGCCGGACAGGGCCAGCCAGCCCAGCCCGGCGCCCGCCGCCGCCCCGACGACCTCGGCGTCGAGCCGGCCCCAGATCGGATAGAGCGTGGTGAGCCAGCCGAACAGCGTGTCGTCGACGGCCAGGCCCCGGGTCGCCCACTGGTAGAGGTGGTGGTGCGTGTTGATCAGGCCGGGCGTGACCAGGCAGCCCTCACCGTCGACGCGCCGGACCTCGCCCGGCCGCTCCCCGGTGGGCGCGAGGCCCGCCCCCACCGCGGCGATGCGGCCGTCGTCGCCGACCACCACATGACCGTCGGCGTGGTACGTGTCGGAGTCGTCGACCGTGGCCACGGCGACGTTCTCGATGACGATCACGGGTACCACTCCGTGATGGCCGGCGGCACGTCGTCGCGGGTCACGGTGCCCTCGATCAACCCGTACGGCCGGTCGCCGGCGATGAAGACCTCGTTGTCGTTGGTCAGCTCGAACGGCGACAGGTCGACGACGTAGTGGTGCCTGTTGGGCAGCGCCAGCCGGATCTCGGCGATCTCGGCCTGATCGCTGAGCACCTGACGGCCCATCTCGAACAGCGTCTGCTGCAGCGAGCGGCTGTGCGTGGCCACGAACGCGTTGGTCAGAGCCTCGACCGCGCCCTCGTACGACTTGGCCCAGTCGGTGTCGTCGTGCAGGTGCCGCCAGCGGGCGTCGACCGCCGTGGCCAGGATGCGGTCGGTGGTCTCGGGCAGGGTCGTGTATTTGTCGCGCGGGAAGCCGTGGAACTCCGAGTTGGCCGAGTTGAGCAGCACCATTCCCGAGACGCCGCTGACCACCTGCGTCTGCTCGACCGTGACGGTGACCTCCGCCGTACGCGTGTGGTCGCCCTGCCGTTTGAACGAATGCGGGCCCAGCCTTTCCCAGGCGAACGACTCGATGCCGACGCGGGCCGCACGGATCTGCGTCTGGGTCTCGACGAAATGCCGGCCCAGGCGCAGCGCGAACTCCTCAGGCTGGCCGACCCCGTGCTCCTTGGCGAACGCGTACACCGTGTTCTTCATGGTGTCGGTGGGCAGCACGCCCGAGTTGTCGCCGGTCAGGTGGGTCGCGGCCAGGTCGCCGGAGAGGGCGATGCTGACGTTGAGATCGGCCAGCGTGTGCGTCTCGCCGTCGCGGGTGACGCGGACCAGCCGCGTTTCGGCCTTGCCGTAGCGGTTTTCTCCGAGCACGATCGCCACGCGTGGTCAGCTCCCTCGATAGGTCGTGTATCCGTAGCGGCTGAGCAGCAGCGGCACGTGATAATGCCGCTCGGGGTCGCGGACGTGGAAGGCGATCGTGATCTCGGGAAAGAAGCAGTCGGCGCCCAGATAGGGCTCGATGTAGAAGAACAGGCGATAGCCGCCCGCCTGCCAGTCGTTGACCGGGACCCGATAGCGCAGCCGTCCGTCGTCGTCCGTGCGCCCCTCGGCGATCGTCCCCCACCCCGGCGCGTCGCGTCGCTCCAACCGGACATAAACATCTCGGGCCGGCTCGCCGCTGACCGTGTCGAGGATGTGCGTCGAGATCTTCGCGTGGAACTCGGGCGACGTGCCGTCGTCAGAGGGCATCGAGCACCCGCTCCAGTCGCAGCAGCGCTATCCGGCGCAGCTGGTCGGCGACGATCACACGCTCGGCGGCCTCGTCGTTGGTCAGCCTCTCGCGGGCGGCGGCGAGGATCTCCTCCTGCGTGCGGCCGCTGGCGAAGATCAGAAACACATGACCGAACTTCTCCTCGTACGCCCGATTGGCCTCGATCAGCGCCGTCTTGGTGAGCTCATCGGCGCTCTGGGCGGCAGCCGACTGCTCATGCCGGGACCAGGAGGCTTCCTTGGACTCGCCGCCCGCACGTTCGCCTATTCGCGGGTGGGCGGAGAGGCCGGCGAGCACGTCGTCCCAGCTCAGGGCCCGAGCGGCGGCATCAGCGGCGGCGAGCAGGCCGGGCCGGCTGGGATAAGGGCGTCCGGCGATGACGGCGGCGCCCCAGGCGGGAGCGGCGAGGCAGGCCAGGAGGTCCTCCTCGAGGCGGGCGTCGGGCAGCGAGTTGAACACCTCGACCGCGTCCATCGTGACCCCTTCCTGTGTCGATCAGTCAATCAGGCCATCACGGGCCGGTGCACTCGTTCGGCGACGAATTAACACACCGGTTGCTTCGTGCCGCACACCCTGCCATGCCGGGCCGACAGTTTTCCGGGGGCTGTGGATAACCCTCGGCCTGTGGACAACGCGGGAACTGTCGGACCCATGGGCCAGGATGGTCCCGTGCTCATCGCCGACGACGCCCTGCCCGACCTTCCGATCCGCCCGGTGCTCCCGCGGGTGCGCGAGGCGCTGTCCGGCGACGGCTCGGCGGTCCTGGTGGCGCCGCCCGGCACCGGCAAGACGACGCTCGTGCCGCTGGCGCTGCCCGGCCGGGTCGTGGTGGCCGAGCCGCGCCGCCTGGCCGCCCGGGCCGCCGCCCGCCGCATGGCCGCGCTGCTCGGCGAGAAACCCGGCGGCCGGGTGGGCTACACGGTTCGCGGCGATCGCCAGGTCTCCCGGGCCACCCGGGTCGAGGTCGTGACGACCGGCGTTCTCGTGCGCCGTCTTCAACGCGACCCCGAGCTGGCCGGCACGGCGGTCGTGATTCTCGACGAGTGTCACGAGCGGCATCTCGACACCGACCTGGCCCTGGCCTTCCTGATCGAGGTGCGCGCCGCTCTGCGTCCCGACCTGGGCCTGCTCGCGACCTCGGCCACGGCCGACGCGGGCCGGCTCGCCGAGGTGCTGGGCGCGGCGCCGGTGATCAGGGCGTCGGCCCGCGTTTTCCCGGTCGAGGAGTTCTGGACGCCCCCGTCCGGCCCGATCACGCCGCCGCTGGGCCTTCGCGTCGACCCGCGTCTGCTCGACCACGTGGGCGCCACGACCCGCCGCGCGCTGGCCGAGGGCGAGGGCGACGTTCTGGTCTTCCTGCCCGGCGCCCGCGAGATCGACGCCGTGGCCGGCCGGCTCGGCGGGGTGGCAGCCGAGGTGATCGCGCTGCACGGCCGCCAGCCCGGCGCGGTGCAGGATGCGGCACTCCGCGCGGGCTCGCGACGCCGGGTGGTGCTGGCGACGGCGGTGGCCGAGAGCAGCCTGACGGTCCCCGGCGTCCGCGCGGTGGTCGACGCCGGTCTCAGCCGGGTCCCCCGCATGGATCACGCTCGCGGTCTGGGTGCCCTGGCCACGGTTCCGGTGTCGCGGGCCGCCGCCGTGCAGCGAGCCGGCCGGGCCGGGCGTGAGGCGCCCGGCCGGGTCTATCGATGCTGGTCGCAGGCCCAGCACGACCGCCTGCCGGCCCAGCCCGAGCCCGAGATCGCCGCCGCCGACCTGACCGGGTTCGCGCTCGACCTGGCGCTGTGGGGCCACCCCGACGGCAGCGGCCTGGCCCTGCCCGACCAGCCCCCGCCCGGCGCCCTGCAGTCAGCCGTCGCCACCCTGCGCGACCTGGGCGCGGTCGACGACTCGGGCCGGGTGACCAGCCGAGGCCGGGCCCTGGCCGACGCGGGTCTGCACCCACGCCTGAGCCGGGCCCTGCTCGACGGCGCCCCGCTGGTCGGCGCCCGCCGGGCGGCCGAGATCGTCGCGCTGCTCGACGACGACCGCTCGGTCACCGACGACCTGACGAGCGCCTGGCGCCGGGCCCGCGGCAACAGGGATCCCGCCTGGCGCACCGAGGTGGGCCGCCTGACCGCGGCCCTGCACCGCAACCCGGCCGACGAGACGACCTCCGACACAACCGACGCCGCAGCCGCCCTCGACACCCCCGAGGCCGATTCCGAACCGGGCGGTGCGGATGCTAAAGCCACGGGCAGGGGCGGCCCAGCAGCAGGCGGCCCAGCGGCAGGCAGCCGTGCGGCAGGCAGCCAAGCGGCGGGCGGCCGTGCGGCTGGGAAGAGCGGCGGGCTGCCTGACGATCTGGCGGCCGGGCTGGTCGTGGGGCTGGCGTATCCGGAGCGGGTGGCGCGCGTACGGGAAGCTGGTGGCCGGTCTTATCTGATGGCCGGTGGCACTGCGGCCGAGTTGGCGTCGGGCAGTGGGCTGGCCGGGGTGGAGTGGCTGGCCATCGCGTCGGCGGATCGGGCCGCGGGGGCTCGCACGGCGCGGGTCCGGGCCGCGGTGCCGCTCGACGAGGCAACCGCGATCGAGGCGGCCGGGACGCTGCTGGTCGACGCCACCGAGATCGGCTGGGCGGGCGGCGACGTGGTGGCCCGGACGGTGCGGCGGCTGGGCGCGATCACGTTGGTGGAGCGGCGAATCAGCGACCCGGATCCCGGGCTGGTGCGCGCCGCGCTGCTAAATGGTCTGCAGCGCGAGGGGCTGGGCCTGCTGACGTGGTCCCGCGGTGCGACCGAGCTGCGGGAGCGGCTGGCGTTCGCCCACGCGGCCCTGGGCGAGCCGTGGCCCGACGTGTCCGACGAGGCCCTGCTGGCCCGGGCCGGCGACTGGCTCGAGCTCGGCTCCGCGCGCCGCCGTGCCGACCTGGCCCGGGTGGATGTCGCCTCGGGTCTGCGCCGCCTGCTGCCGTGGACGGTCGCGGGCCGCCTCGACGACGTGGCGCCCGAACGCCTGCCGGTGCCCAGCGGGTCGCGGGTTCGGGTCGACTACGCCGATGCCACGGCCCCGGTGCTGGCGGTCAAGGTGCAGGAGGCGTTCGGCTGGCGTGACGCACCCCGCCTGGCCGACGGCCGCGTCCCCGTCCTGCTGCATCTGCTCTCCCCCGCGGGCCGGCCGGTGGCCGTCACCCGGGATCTGGCCTCCTTCTGGCAGCAGGGCTATCCGCAGGTGCGGTCCGAGCTGCGCGGCCGCTACCCGCGACATCCGTGGCCGGAGGACCCGACCACCGCCGAGCCCACCCGCCGCACGAAGCCGAGGGCCCGATGAGCTACCTGGTCGAGGTCGAGCACCGGTTCCGCGCGGTGCAGGGCCTGCCCTCCCCGGTGCGCGCCCGGCAGGCCCGATCGCTGCTGGCCCCCGGCGAGGGCGTCGAAGTGATCGTCCGGGCCGGGGTCGCCTTCGACGACGAGCAGCTGACCGCGCGCGGCTGGTTCTTCGACACCGACTCGGCCGCCGCCGAGCTCGAGCAATGCTGCGCCGACCTGACCGGCCGCCCGTGGACCGAGGTGTTCGACTTCCGCCCGACGTTCGAACTGGTGGCCCGCCATCTGCACGCCCGGCTCGCGGAACGCCTTCCCCAGCTGGCCTACGTCGAGATCAGAGACGCCACCTTCGGCGTCACCACCCGATACGTGACCGACGCCCGCCGATCAGGAGGCCAGGTGGGCCGCTGAGGAGGGGAACGTGGGCTGGTTCGGGATCGCCGGGGCGGCCGGCCAGCGGTGCACCGGGCCCGGCTGGCCGAACAGGTAGCCCTGGCCCAAGGGGCATCCGACCGTGGCCAGGGCGTGCGCCCGGGCCGGGGTTTCGATGCCCTCGGCCACGACCACGATGTTCAGGTCGGTGCAGATGGCCAGCACCGACCGGCACAGGGCTTCGGCCCGGGCCGGCGCGGTGTCGAGGTCGGTCAGGGTGGCGTCGAGTTTGACGATGTCGACCGGCAGCGAATGGAGCTGGGCCAGCGCGTTGAAGCCGCTTCCGAAGTCGTCCAGGGCGATCCGCACCCCGTGCGACCGGAGGCGTTCGACCATCGCGGCCGCGGCGGGCATGTCCTGAATGCGGCGGGTCTCGGTGATCTCGAGGACCAGGCGGGACGGGGGCAGGCCGCTGCGGGACAGGGCGCCCGCCACCGATTCCTCGAGGCCGGACTGGCTCAGCCGGGCCGCCGAGACGTTGACGTGCATGTCGATCGGCCGGCCGCAGAGCCGGCCCAGGGCGGCCGCGTCGACGCAGGCCTGGTCGAGCACGAAGTCGTCGATGGCCGCGACCAGGCCCGTACGCTCGGCGACCGAGACGAACACGTCGGGGTGCACCGGGCCGGCCACCGGCGAGGTCCACCGGGCCAGGGCCTCGACCGCCACCGTGACGCCGTCGGTGAGGCGGACGATGGGCTGGTAGAAGACCTGGAAACCGGCCGCCGCGGGCTGCCCGGAGCCCAGTGCCTCGGCCAGCAGGTGCGGCAGGTCGGCGTTCGGCCCGCCGTCGGGGGTGCCGGCGTAGCGCGCCATCGAGCCCTTGCCGCGGCGCTTGCTCGAATACATCGCGGCGTCGGCCCGGCGCAGCAGCGCGTCCGCGGTCATCGGCTCTCCGGGCTCGGTGACCACCAGGCCGATGCTCGCGCCCACCCCCATGGTGTGGCCGTCGATCACGAACGGCTCGCGCAGCGCGCTCAGGATGCGGTGCCCGGCCGGTTCCGCGTCGGCCGCGTTGTGGTCGAGCAGCACCGCGAACTCGTCGCCGCCGAGCCGCGCCACCAAATCGTCGGGCGAGACGCAGCGCTGCAGCCGTTCGGCGATGGCGCGCAGCACCCGGTCGCCCGCCCCGTGGCCGAAGCTGTCGTTGATGAGCTTGAAGTCGTCGAGGTCGGCGAAGAGCACCGCCACCGGGCGTGCGCCGAGCGCGCCGGTGAGCCGCTCCGTGAACAGCGCCCGGTTGGCCAGGCCGGTCAGCGGGTCGTGGTAAGCCTGATGGTGCAGCCGCTGCTGCCCCTCTGACACGCGGTCCAGCAGCACGGTGTTGTCGACGATCGTGAACATCTGCCGGGCCACGACCAGGCCCAGACCGAGCCAGCCGAGGTACGCCTCGAACGGCGAGAGCGGCTTGCCGGCCCCGCTGTTGATCGCGATCATGACGCCGGTCGCGGTGACCGGAACGTACGGGAGCAAGAGATGCAGCCACTCGCGCTCGCCGCTGTCGGCCGGCCGGACCCGGGGCGACGGTGAGCTGAGCGCGGCCACCGCCAGCAGCGCGGGCCCGAGCAGGTGACCGGCCGCCTGCCACGGCGGCAACGGGCCCTCGGCCAGGTGCACCAGCCGGAGGGTGTCGGTGATGCCGAACGCGACGATCGCCGCGCCGGCCAGAGCCAGCGGTTTGCGGGCGGCGCGCGAGTCGGGCCGGGTGAGCAGCAGGAGGACGACCATCGTGGCCAGCACCAGGTCGGCGATCGGGTAGGCGGCCGCCGTGACGATCATCGAGGTGGGCTGGGCGTCCCAGTGGAACCAGTCGCGCGGGATCGCCGACCAGGCCAGCGCGAGCAGCGAGCCCGCGATCAGCACGCTGTCGATCATCAGGGCGATCTGGTCGCGGCGGGCCGAGGTGGGCACGGACCGCGGGCGCGTGTACGGGGCAATGAGCAGCCCGGCCATCAGCGCCGCGGGCAGCACGAAGAACCCGACGTCGGACACCATCGTGACGGTCCGGTCGGGCACGACGATGTCCTGGATGACCCACCAGAGCCGGTTCAGCGCCCAGCCGGCCAGCCCGGCCCCGACGATGATCCGCCAGCGGCGCTGCAGCCCGGTGCGGCTCCGCGCCGCCGCGAAGCAGATCGACGCCGCCGTCGCCCCCACCACCAGTTGCGCGGCGTCGGAGAAGATCCGCCACTCCTGCGGCCCGGTCAACTCACCGAGCGCGGTCACCCCGAGGACGATCGCCAGCGTGACAAGGAGTCGCGCCGTCATCATCACCACCCATACGAGCCGCGGGCCCCCTGGTCGCGGCTCCGGTAACCTACCGCAGCGGCGGGCGGGACGAAGAGTGCTCAGTCCACCGGAGTCAGATCGGCGACAATCACCGTCACGTTGTCGGGGCCGCCGCCACGCAGCGCCAGGTCGATCAGCCGCTCACAGCACGACTTCGGGTCCTCGGCGGCCAGCATCTCGTGCTCGATGGTCTCGTTGGAGACCACGGCGGTGAGACCGTCACTGCACAGCATCCAGCGGTCGCCCGGCTCCGGTTCGACGATCACGTACGCCGGGCTGACCGGCTCGCCCTGCAGCACGCGCGTGACGACCGAGCGCCGCGGGTGGCCGGCGGCCTCGTCCGGGCGGATCAGACCCTGGTCGACGAGCATCTGGACGTACGTGTCGTCCTTGGTCAGCTGGTTGAGCCGGCCCTCGCGCAGAAGGTAGGCCCGGGAGTCGCCGACGTGCGCCATGGCCGCGCGGGTGCCCGAGAAGACGACCGCGGTCAGCGTGGTGCCCATGCCCTGCAGGGAGTTGTCGGCCTCAACCTGCGCGGCGATGCGCCCGTTGGCCACCTCGAGCGCTTTGTGCAGCGCGTCCATCTGCTGATCGTTTTCGATCGGGGCTTCGAGCGGCGTCATCGCCTCGATGGCGATGCGGCTGGCAAGGTCTCCGGCGGCCATCCCACCCATGCCGTCGGCTACGACGAGGAGGTGGTCACCGGCGAAGTAACAGTCCTCGTTGTTGCTCCGGACATGTCCTTGATCAGTGCCGGCGGCCCACCGCAGGTGCAAGGTCATGGCGTGCAGCTTCCCAGATCATCGCAACCCTGTCTGCACGCGGTCGGCGGCGCGTCGCCGGAAAACGATGTCACCTGGGCTTCAGGGGACGGCCGAGGCACCGGGGATCGACCTCCGTCACACGGCGTGTCGGCGCTATCCACGACAGCGCCGACTCCGACAGGGGCCAGCCACGGACCTCGACTGCGCTCTCCGGCGGGCGTACGGGCTCGGGGCAGAGGGTCTTGGAACGGACTTGGTCGTTGGGAACGAACGTTACCTGGCCGCCGCCCTGCAACACAGTGGTCGACGTGTCATCCACGCTGATCAACTGCCCCCGTACGATTTCGATCCGGCCTTGGGGCGGCCCGACCTCGATGGCGCTGTCCGGCAGCACGGGCGCGCGCAGGAAGACCACGCCGATCACCAGCGGCGCCACCAGGGCCGCACCGACCGCGGGCCAGTGCGTGGCCAGCCGGGCCGACCAGGGCGGCACCGGCCCGGTGAGCAGCGGCCCGAGCAGCGGCGGCACGCCCAGCAGCACCGCGGTCGAGGTCTCGCCGGTGTCCAGCGCCTCGGTGATGCCCGGCCACACGAAGATCAGCACGATCGCGCCGACCAGGATCGGGACGCCCAGCGTGATCCACACCATCAGCCGGCGTTCGCCGCGGAACCGCTGCGCCGCGGTGAGCCCGAGGAGCGCGACGACGAGCATGGCCAGCGTGGGCAGCAGCCGCAGCTGCCAGGTGAAGGCGGCCAGCATCGCCGCCAGCAGCACCACCCAGTCGGGCATCCGCAGGGCGGTGACCGCGAGCAACGAGCGGCCGGCGTCGTTCGGGGTGCTGACCAGCAGGATGCCGCCGAGCAGCCGGAGCACGAGGATGACCGCGGGGATGGTCCAGATCAGCGTGATGAACAGGGCGCTGATCATGCCGAGCGGGGAGATGTACTGCACCAGCAGCAGCATCGTGGGCAGGTCCTGGCGGCTCAGATACCACAATCGCAGCACGAGCAGCACCAGCGGGAACGCCGGCAGCACGGTCAGCAGCCAATTGAGCTGGGCCCGGCGCCGGCGCGGGACGATCGAGCCGCCCTTGGTGAAGACGTCGCTCACTTGAACACGTCCTCCCACGGCAGCTCGCGGATGTCCGGCCGGACGGGGCGCGGCTGCGTCGCGATGGCGATCGGCGTTTTGCCGTTCGCCTTCGTCTCGGACTGCAGATTTTCTTGGTACGCCTCCTCCCAGCGATCGTCGGAGGGGTCGTAGTACGAGCGGTACAGCGTCAGGTCGACCAGTTTCTTGAGCGCCTCGTTCTCACCGACATTGACCCCGTACGCCTCCGTCGGGTCGAGCCCCAGGTCCCAGTGGTCGAACTCCTTGGGATATTTCGCCTTGTACCCGGCCAGGATGGCGGCGTCGGTGGAAACCGCGTCGACATCCCCGTTGCGCAGGTCTTCGAAGCACTCGCTGATCCGATTGCGGCTCGTCACGATCGCTTGCGCTTTCTCCGGCGCCGTCACGCTGGTCGCCGCGGAGAGCGAACAGACGGTCTCGCCTTTCAGGTCGCGCAACGTCGAGATGGGCTTGTGTTTCCCGTGCAGTGTGATCAGGGACTGCTCGGTGAACAGGTACGGCTCCGAGAAGGTCACGTCCTTACGCGCCTCGCGCTCCGCGGTGATGCTGAAGCTGGCGATGACGAGCTTGACCGGCACCCGGTTGCCCTTGAGGTCGACAGCCTGCATGCGGGCGCGGTCCTCGCTCTCCATCCCGTAGAACCGCACGTCGTCCCGGCGGAAACCCAGGTCCTCGGCGATCATGTACGCGATGTCGATGTCGAAGCCCTTCCAGAAACCGTTCTCGTCGCGGAACGCCGTACCGGGCTGATCGTCCTTGACCCCGATCGGCAGCACGTTCCAGGTGTCCACGCCCGACTGCGCGCGCAACTCGGCGACCGACGGCGGCCCGCTGCCGAAGACCCGCACCAGGGCCAGGCCGAGCGTCAGCACCAGGGCCAGCCCGAGCGCGGCCAGCCGGAACATCGCCAGGTTGAACCGGGGCGGCGGGTCGACCAGTGGTTCGGGCTCGGGTGGGGGCAACCGGCGGTCGGCCGCCTCGCGCTCGGCGACGTCCTGCACCGCGATGTCCTCGGCCGTGCCTTCCGGCCCCGCGGGCGTGCGCCGCCGCAACGGCCAGGCGAACCGGCTCGACGTGCCGTTGCGCCCGGAACCCATGTCGGACATCGCTCCACCCCCAGTCATGGCGGCCCAATAGTGCCGTATGAATGTCACGGGCAGGCTTCCCGGGAACCCCGTACGGTGACTGATTCACCCGGCCCCCGCGGGGTACGCGAGGCGTCATGAGGCTGTCCACCATCGCCGGAGCCGCGCTCGTGACCGCCGTGGGCGTCCGGGTCGTCCGCTCCCGTCACCGTCGTTTCCTGCACCCGGACGGCCGCTCGTTCGCCGGGGAGCTGGAGGTCTGGGGCGTTCACACCGGCGCCGGGCTGCTCGACCGCCCGGCCCGGCACGAGGTCACGGTGCGGATCTCGAAGGGCGTCGGCACGAAGCCCGGCCGCCTCGACGTGCTCGGTCTGAGCGTCCGCGTGCACGGCGCCGGGCGCGCCTTCGACCTGCTGCTGTCGACTTGCGGACAAGGCCGGCGCACGCGGCATCTGCCCGTGCCACGCCGCTCGTTCGACACTCTGTACGGCTCGATCGTGGCCTACCGCACCGGCACCGGCCGCAAGGTCTATCTGGCTGCCCGCCCCGACGTCCCGCTCGGCGACGACCTCAACGGAATCGCCCGCGGACGGATCACCCTGCTGGCCGACGACCGCCCCTTCGGCCAGGTCGACTTCGGTCACGCTCTTCCGGCCCGTACGGACGCCGAGCTCGCCTTCGACCCGATCCGCAACACCGCGCCCGACCTGCACCCGACCGGCACGATCCACAGCGCGCGGGCCCTGGCCTACCCGCTCAGCCAACGCTGGCGCGGAGTGCGCCCGGCCGCCCCGGCCCCCAAAGCTGTCGAAAGAACCACATCCCACAGTTAGCGCACATAAGGCGCAAATCTGCTGTACGGCCATCCCTAACCCCCACCCACCCGGGGAGATGTGGGGAGAGGCTATCGCTTGTCAAGCCGGCCGGGCCGTGTTGTCCACAGGGGAGCACGGGCCGGCCGGAAGTTGTCCACAGGGTCAGAGGTAGGCCACGAACAACGTCCGCGTCAGCGGTAGGCCACCACGACGGCGGTCTCCGGGGGCAGCTCGACCCGGTCGCGCTGCAGCATGACGCCCTCGGCCGTGGCCAGCAGGACCTTGGACGGCACGTCGCGCAGGGAGACCGTCTGGGCCACGGGCGCGAGGTTGACCGCCACGGCGGTGTGGCCCCGGCGCATCACCAGGTGCTGGTCGCCGTGCCAGACCTCGACCTTGTCGAGCCACGGGTCGGTCAGTTCGGGGCGGGCGCGGCGCAGGGCGATCAGCCGCTTGTAGAGGTCGAGGATCTCGGCGTGGCCGGGCTTGCCGACCTCGTCCCAGTCGAGCTTGGAGCGCCGGAACGTCTCCGGGTCCTGCGGGTCGGGCACCTCGGCCTCGGCCCAGCCGTGCGCGGCGAACTCGCGGCGCCGGCCGTTCTGCACGGCGGCCGCCAGATCGGGCTCGGGGTGGCTGGTGAAGAACTGCCAGGGGCTGCTGGCCGCCCACTCCTCGCCCATGAACAGCATCGGCGTGAACGGGGAGGTCAGCAGCAGCGTGGCGCCGACCTTGAGCATGCCGGGCGAGAGCGTGGCCGAGATCCGGTCGCCGATCGCGCGGTTGCCGATCTGGTCGTGGTCCTGCAGGAAGGCCACGAAGCGGTGTCCGGGCGTACGGGCCCGGTCGACCGGACGTCCGTGGCGCCGCCCGCGGAAGCTCGAATATGTGCCGGCGTGGTAGAAAGCACCGGTCAGCACGGTTTCGAGGGATTCCAGGGAGCCGAAGTCGCCGTAGTAGCCCTGCCGTTCGCCGGTCAGCAGCGCGTGCAGCACGTGGTGGATGTCGTCGTCCCACTGCGCGTTCAGCCCGTAGCCGCCGGCCTCGCGCGGCGTGATGAGCCGCGGGTCGTTGAGGTCGGACTCGGCGATCAGCGACAGCGGCCGTCCCACGTGCGCGGAGAGCGATTCGACCTCGACCGCCATCTGCTCGAGCAGGTGGATCGCCGAGTGGTCGGCCAGCGCGTGCACGGCGTCGAGCCGCAGGCCGTCGATGTGGTAGTCGCGCAGCCACATCAGGACGCTGTCGATGATGTAGCGGCGCACCTCGTCGGCGCCGGACCCGTCGAGGTTGACCGAGGAGCCCCACGGGTTGGCGCCGGCCTCGCTCAGATAGGGGGCGAACATCGGGGCGTACGCGCCCGACGGCCCGAAGTGGTTGTAGACCACGTCGAGCACCACGCCGAGGCCCTTGGCGTGGGCGGCGTCGACGAAGCGCTTGAGACCGTCCGGGCCCCCGTACGCCTCGTGCGGCGCGAACCAGCACACGCCGTCGTAGCCCCAGTTGTATTCGCCGTTGAACGAGTTGACCGGCAGCAGCTCGACCAGGTCGACGCCCAGCTCCACGAGGTGGTCGAGCCGCTCGATGGCGGAGTCGAACGTGCCCTCGGGGGTGAACGTGCCGACGTGCATCTCGTAAAGCACCGAGCCGGGCAGCTGACGACCGGTCCACGCCTGATCGTTCCACGCGTACGCGCTGTGGTCGTAGACGCGGCTGGGGCCGTGCACGCCCTGCGGCTGCCAGGCCGAGCGGGGATCGGGCCGTTCCGCGCCTTCCAGCACATAGGCGTAGTCGGCGCCCGCACCGGCGGAGGGCACGTCTAGGCGCCACCACCCGTCCGCGCCGCGCTCCATGTCCCGGACCTTTCCGGCTACGGAGAGCTGAACGGTCTTCTCCGGGGCCCACACCTCAAAAAGCGTCATTTCTCTTTCACCAGGAGAGCGACGGGATAGGTACGCAGAAGCTCGGCCACCGGGAGGCGGTTCCCGCCATAGCTGGTATTCGTGAACACTTCCGTCCAGCTGTGGCCGTCAAGTGACACCTCGGTGTCGCCCCAGCCGCCGTGGCGTGACAATCCGACCGGCAGCCGGGTGGCGATCGTCACGGCGCCGCCGCGGTCGAAGCCGAGCAGGTGCTCGCCCACGCGGCCCTCGGCGTAGACCGGCCGGTAGCCGGCGAACAGTTCGGGGCGCTGCCGGCGCAGGCGCAGGGCGCGGCTGGTGACCAGCAGCTTGGCCGCGCCGGTCTCGTCGACCGGCGGCAGCCAGCCGTCGTCCATGCGGGTCAGCAGCTCGCGGCGGGCGGCGAAGTCGACCGGGCGGCGGTTGTCCGGGTCGACCAGCGAGAAGTCCCAGAGCTCGGTGCCCTGGTAGACGTCGGGGATGCCGGGCATGGTCAGCTGAACGACCTTCTGGCCGAGCGAGTTGATCCAGCCGGGCGGCGTGATCGACGCGGCGAAGTCGGACACCTCGCGGTGCAGGGCCGGGTCGTCGTAGATCTTGTCGACCATGGCGCGCAGGGCCGACTCGAACTGCTCGTCGGGCTGCGTCCAGCTGGTCGCGCTGGCCGCTTCCTTGGCCGCCTTGAGCGCGTACGCCTGAAGCCTCTCCCGCTCGATCGGCCAGGCGCCCACCGCCGCCTGCCACACCAGGTGCGCGAGGGCCGGGTCGGGCAGCCGGGCGACACGCACCCAGCGGCGTACCACCTCGGTCCAGTCGCCGGGCACCTCGGACAGCACCGCCAGCCGGGCCCGTACGTCCTCGCTGCGCTTGGTGTCGTGGGTCGACAACGAGGTCATCGAGTCGGGCCAGGCGCGGCGGCGCTCCTCGTTGGCGTCGTGGAAGTCGTCCGGGGCGACACCGAAGTCGGTCGGGTCGTTGCCGACCTCGTTGCGGGCGGTGAACCTGGTCCAGCGGTAGAACGCCGTGTCCTCGACGCCCTTGGCCATCACCGCGCCGGTGTACTGCTGGAAGCGGGCGGCCAGCTCGTCGTCGGGATGGCGCAGCCGGGAAGTGATCTGGTCGAGCGCGGGGATCAGCTGCGGGCGCCGGCGACCGGCCTCGGACCGGGCGCGAGCAAGGTGACGCGAGCCGTACGGAAGGTAAGAGCGGTAGACCGGGAAGCAGGCGGCCAGTTCGGCCAGCGCGCGAGAGACGTCCTCGATCTCGGGCGCGAGCCGGGCCATCCGGGCCAGCTCGGCCGCGAGCAGCTTGGTCGCCGCGTTGTACTTGGTCTTGTGCACCAGGTCCTGCCACGACGTCTCGCCGCCGGTCAGGTAGTGCTGCAGGGTGTCGAAGAACGGCTCGGTGCTGAGGTCGACGAAGACGCCGCCGACCTCGGCCAGCGCGTCGTAGCCGGTGGTGCCGGCGACCGGCCAGTCCGGCATCTCCTCGCCCGGCTCGAGGATCTTCTCGATCACGATCCAGGCCTCGGGCGCGGCCGCGCGCAACCGGTCGAAATACGCCCCCGGGTCGCGCAGCCCGTCCGGGTGGTCGACCCGGAGTCCCTGCACCATGCCCTCGTTGACCCAGCGCAGGATCTCGGCGTGCGTGGCGTCGAACACCTTCGGGTCCTCGACGCGCAGGCCGGCCAGGTCGACGATCGCGAAGAAGCGCCGGTAGTTGAGCTCGCTGTCGCCGCGGGTCCAGTTGGCCAGCTCGTAGTGCTGGCGGTCGTGCACCTCGCGCGGCGTGCCCTCGCCGGTGCCGTCGGCGATCGGGAAGCGCTTGTCGAAGTAGCGCAGCTCCCCGTCCTCGATGCGCAGGTCGTCGAGCGCGGCCGGGTCGTCGGCCAGGGTCGGGATAAGCAGCCGGCCCCGGGACCAGTCGATGTCGTAGAAGTCGGCGAACTCGGATTCCTGGCCGCGGCGCAGGACGTCCCACCACGTGGGGTTGGCGTGCGGGACGGCCACCCCGGCGTGGTTCGGGACGATGTCGACGACCAGGCCGAGGCCCGCGTTCTTGAGCGCCGCGGACAGGTCGCGCAGACCGTCAGCGCCCCCGAGCGCCGGATTGACCGACGAGTGGTCGACCACGTCGTACCCGTGCTCGGACCCGGGAGTCGCCGTGAGCAGCGGCGCCGTGTAGAGGTGGCTCACCCCGAGGTCGGCCAGGTAGTCGGCCAGCTCGGCGGTGGCCTTCAGCCCGAAATCGGGGCGGACCTGGACTCGATAGGTTCCAGAGGGTGGCATTCAGACCGTCCTGTCCAGCACGATGAGCGACCTGTCGGGCACCCAGATCTTGTTACCGGCCTCGACGACCGACGGGCGATCGGCGGACGGCTCCGCCGTCTCGATGACCTTTTCCCACTTTTCGCCGTATTCAGCCGGTGGAGTGGCGAACTCGATCGGGGCATCGTGGGCGTTGAAGAACAACAGGAACGAGCTGTCGACGTGCCGCTGGCCGTACTGGCCGCGCTCGCGGATGCCCTCGCCGTTGACGAACAGCGCGACCGCCCGGCCGAAGTCGTTGCCCCAGTCGTCGCCGGCCATCTGCCGGCCGTCGGGGGTGAACCATTCGAGGTCGGGCAGCGGGTCGCCGCCGCCGCGCGCGGTGACCGGCAGGCCGGTGAAGAACCGCCGCCGCTGGAACACCTGGTGGCGGTGCCGGAACGCGGTCAGCTTGCGGGTGAACTCGAGCAGGCGCTCGTCGGCGTCACCCCAGTCGATCCAGGCCAGCTCGTTGTCCTGGCAGTACGCGTTGTTGTTGCCCTGCTGGCTGCGGCCGAGCTCGTCGCCGTGCGAGATCATCGGCACGCCCTGCGAAAGCATCAGCGTGGCCAGGAAGTTGCGCCGCTGCTTGGCCCGCAGCTCGAGCACCTGGGGGTCGTCCGCCGGACCCTCGATGCCGCAATTCCACGACCGGTTGTGGCTCTCGCCGTCCCGGTTCTCCTCGCCGTTGGCCTCGTTGTGCTTGTCGTTGTACGAGACCAGGTCGTTGAGCGTGAACCCGTCGTGCGCGGTCACGAAGTTGATCGAGTGGAACGGCTTGCGGCCGTCGTCCTGGTAGAGGTCGGCCGACCCGGTGATCCGGGACGCGAACTCGGCCAGCGTGGCCGGCTCGCCGCGCCAGAAGTCCCGTACGGTGTCGCGGTACTTGCCGTTCCATTCGGTCCAGTTGGGCGGGAAGTTGCCCACCTGGTAACCGCCGGGGCCGACGTCCCACGGCTCGGCGATCAGCTTGACCTGCCCGACCACCGGGTCCTGCTGCACGACCTCGAAGAACGTGGACAGCCGGTCGACGTCGTAGAACTCGCGGGCCAGCGTCGAGGCCAGGTCGAACCGGAAGCCGTCGACGTGCATCTCGGTGACCCAGTAGCGCAGCGAATCCATGATCAGCTGCAGGCTCTGCGGACTACGCACGTTGAGGCTGTTACCCGTGCCGGTGTAGTCCATGTAGAACTGCGGTTGATCGTCGACCAGCCGGTAGTACGTCCGGTTGTCGATGCCCTTGAGGCTCATCGTCGGCCCGAGATGGTTGCCCTCGGCGGTGTGGTTGTAGACGACGTCGAGGATCACTTCCATCCCCGCCTTGTGCAGGGCCTTGACCATGCCCCGGAACTCCTGGGTCTGCTGGCCGAGCGTGCCCGTCGACGAGTAGCCGTGGTAGGGCGCGAAGAAGCCGAGCGTGTTGTAACCCCAGTAGTTGCGCAGGCCCAGGTCGTCCAGCCGGTTGTCGTGCACGAACTGGTGCACCGGCATGAGCTCGACCGCGGTCACGCCCAGGCTCTTGAGGTGCTCGATGATCGCCGGGTGGCCGATCGCCGAGTAGCTGCCCCGCATGTCCTTGGGCACCTCGGGGTGACGCTCGGTCAGGCCCTTGACGTGGGTCTCGTAGATCACCGAGTGGTGGTACGGAATGTCCGGCCGGCGGTCGTTGCCCCAGTCGAAGTACGGGTTCACGACCACGCCCTTGGCCATGTACGGCGCCGAGTCGAGATCGCTCATCCGGTCGGGGCTTTCCATGTCGTACGCGTACATCGCCGGATGCCATTTGATGTCGGCGTCGACGGCCCTCGCGTACGGGTCGAGCAGCAGTTTGTGCGGGTTGTAGCGCAGGCCGCGGGACGGGTCGTAGGGCCCGTACATGCGGTAGCCGTAGCGCTGACCCGGCTCGACTCCGGGGAGGTAGGCGTGCCAGACGAACGCGTCCTGCTCGTGCAGCTGAACCTTGCGCTCGTTGCCGGACGGATCGAACAGGCACAGCTCGACCGCCTCGGCCCCCTCAGAGAAGATCGCGAAGTTCGTGCCCGTGCCGTCGTACGTGGCACCCAACGGGTACCGGTGACCAGGCCAAACCTGCATTTCGTGCTCCTACCCCTCGACCGACGGTCTGCTGCGACCGCACAGCTACTCCACCGCGGCGGGAGCGTGATGCCCCACCGGACGCGGATGTAACCCTGCGCGATCGTGTTGTCGGTCATTCTCACCGATGGGGTGGAGCACGTCTGCGCCACGGACGGATACCCGCCGGGAGGGCTACGACACATTGCCGTTTGATTCGGTGCGCCCGTTTATTCGGTGAGGTTTGATTCGCTTCAGATTGAGCATAGTTGCCGGGTGTCAAACATCCTGGGACCGGAAGCGTGCGGCTCCCCCGACCGCGAATGGCTCGTCACCGACGGTCTCGGTGGTTTCGCCTCGGGCACCGTGCCGGGCCTGCGCACCCGCCGCTCCCACGGCCTGCTGACCTTCGCCGCCTCCAGCGCGCTGGCCGCCCTGGACCTCCTGGTGACGCTCCCCTCCGGCGCGAAGATCCCGCTCTATACGCACGAGTGGGCGTCCGGCGTGACCGACCCGCACGGTGACCGCTATCTCGAGACGTTCTCGCTGGTCGACGGCGTTCCGCGGTGGCGCTGGCGGATCGGTGACGTGGTGATCGAGCGCGAGATCGCGATGCGTCACGGGCACCCGTCGGTCGCCGTGACACACCGGGTGGTGACCGCACCCGGCCCGGTCGGGCTGGCCCTCGCGGCCATGTGCACGTGGCGTGACGCCCACGGCGAGCGGCACGCGGGCGACGGGCCGCTGCGCGTCGAACCGGCCTCGGGCGGAGTGATCGTCGAGGGCGCGTACCGGATCTCCGGCCCGGGCTGGCAACCCGGCGGCGAATGGCATCTGGACGCGTACGCCCGCGAGGAGGCGGCGGAAGGACGGCCGGCGACCGAGGACCTCTGGCACGCGGGCACGTACTTCGAACAGGTGAATCCCGGCGACGTGATGGAGATCTCGGCCTGGGGCGGCGATCTGGCCGAGCACCCGCCGGCCGCGACGTCGGTGATCCGCGCGGCCCGGGCCCGTTCCCGCGAACTCGTCTCGGCGGCCAAGGCCGACGGCGCGGCCGAGACGCTCGTGCTCGCCGCCGATGCCTTCGTCGTCCGGGCCGCCGACGGACCGGACGTCGTCGCCGGCTATCCCCGGGCCGGCCGCTCCCTGACCGGCACCGCGATCGCGTACGAGGGTCTGTTCCTGGACACCGGACGGGCCGACGAGGGCCGCGACCTGCTGCGGGCCGGCGTTCGGCGGGCTCTGGAGGCGGGCGCGGAGGCCACGCTGTGGCTCGTGCACGCCGTGGACCGGCATGTGCGCCGCGCCGGGGACAGCGACCTGGCCGCCGAGCTCGCGGACCCACTGACCGGACTGGTCGACCGGCACGTCCGCACCGACCCGGCCGACGGCCTGCTGCCGGTGATCGGGGCCGGCAAGCAGGTCGACCTCAACGCGCTGCACGTCAACGCCCTGGCCGCCCTGGCCGAGCTGCGGGCCGAGACGGGCGGCGACGACGACGGCCTGCGGGCGCGGCACGATCAGGCGCTGGCCTCGTTCCGCCGGCGCTTCCCGGCCCCCGAGGGCTGGCTCTACGACGTGATCGACGGGCCGGCCACCCCGTACCCGCTCGGCGCCGGCAGCCACCACGACCCCTCGCTGCGCCCGCACCAGCTGCTGGCCTGGTCGCTGCCGCACGGGCCGATGCGCGGGGCCGGCGGCGAGGCGACCCTGCACCGGATCGGCGGGGCGCTGCTCACCCCGCTCGGCCTGCGCACACTCGCCCCGTCCGAGTACGGCTACCAGGGCCGCTCGCTGCCGCACGGCAGCGTCCAGCCGTGGCTGATCGGGCCGTACGCCGACGCCTGCGCCGCGCTCGGCCTACAGACCGACGGCCTGGCCGACGGTCTCCGGGCGCACCTCGGCGAGTGGGGCGCCGGATCGGTCAGCGAGAGCGCCGACGGCGACCCACCGCACCGGGCGACCGGTTGTCCCTTCTCGGCGCGATCGGTCGCCGAGCTCCTCCGTGTGATCTCGAGGTACGAGCCGTGAGCCGCATCCTGATGTTGTCCTGGGAGTACCCGCCGCTGCTGGTCGGCGGGCTCGGCCGGCACGTGCACGCGCTCGCCACCACGCTGGCCGCGGCCGGGCACGAGGTCACCGTGGTCACCCGGCACGCGCCGGGAGCGCTGCTCGAGGAGTACGCCGAGGGCGTGCGCATCCTCCGGGCGCCCGACGATCCGGTGCGGTTCGAGGTGCGCGACGGCGACATGCTGTCCTGGGCGATGGGCTTCAATCACACGCTGACCCGCACCGCCCTGCGCGCCGCCCGCACCGGCGGGTACGACGTGGTGCACGCGCACGACTGGCTGGTCGCCCACGCCGCCGTGACCGTCCGCGACCACCTCGACGTCCCGCTGGTCGCCACCGTGCACGCGACCGAGTCGGGCCGGCACCAGGGCTGGCTGCCGCACGCCCACAACCGGTCGATCGACGACATCGAACGGTGGCTCGCGCACGAGGCCACCCGCACGATCGTCTGCTCCGAATACATGCGGGCCGAGGTCCGCCGCCTGTTCGACGTCCCGGCCGACCGCGTCGACGTGGTCTGGAACGGCGTCGACACCCTGGCCTGGTCGCCCCGGCCGCGCGCGGTCAGCGCCGCCCGCCGCCGCTACGCCGGGAACGACGGGCCGCTGGTCAGCTTCGCCGGGCGGCTCGTCTACGAGAAGGGCGTGCAGCATCTGCTGGCCGCCGTGCCGGCCCTGCGTGAGCGGCACCCCGGGCTGCGCGTGGTGATCGCGGGCGACGGCCCGTACCGCGGTGAGCTGGAGGCGCTGGCCACCGAGGGCGTCACGTTCGCCGGTTTCCTCACCGGTCATCATCTGACCGGCCTGATGGGCGCCTCGGACTGTTACGTGGTGCCCAGCATCTACGAGCCGTTCGGCATGGTGGCGCTGGAGGCGGCGGCCGCGGGCACCCCGGTCGCGGTGGCCGACACCGGCGGCCTGGCCGAGATCGTCGAGGACGGCGTCACCGGGGTGAAGTTCCCCTCCGGCGACCCGGCCGCGCTGGCCACGGCGGTCGGCGCCGTGCTGGCCGACCGGGAGCACGCCCGCGGACTGGCCCGGCGGGCCCGCCGGCGGGTGTCCGACGACTTCGCCTGGGCCGGCATCGCGGCCGCCACGGTCGCCACCTACGACCGGGCCCGCGACATGGACGCGCGCCGCGTCGCCCGCGAGGCCGAGAACGTGCTCGCGCAGGTGCCGTCGACCCGCAGCGCCGCGCTCACCGACTGACCGGGCGCCGGCCCCGGCCGGCGCCCGTGTGAGGGTCACGACCACGCCTGGTCAGGCCGCTGGGCAGCCCATAGGATCTGCGGCTATGGGCAAAGGCGTGCACATCCAGGAGCTTCCCGGCCTCGGCACCCGATACGACGTGGATCTTCGCTCGAGCGACGGCGAACGCGTGTCGATCGTGGTGTCCCGCGACGGCAAGCGGCACCTCTACGTGTTCACCTCCCGCAGCGACGAGCCGACCGCGGTGGTCGAGCTGACCGAGGAGCAGGCCCGCAAGATCGGTGCCGTGCTCGCCGGCACCTTCTTCACGGACTGACCGCGTGCACGCGAACCTCATCGGGCTGGGCGCCCTGATCCTGGTGGCCGGTCTGCTGGCCCGTTTCGGCCGGCGCATGGGCCTGCCCACCGTCCCGTTCTTCATGCTGGCCGGCATCCTGCTCGGCCCGAGCACCGGCGGTCCGGTCGCCTTCGAGCATCCGGAAGACCTCGACATGCTGGCCCTGTTCGGGCTGGTCATCCTGCTGTTCCACCTGGGCCTGGAATTTCCGGTCGAGCAGGTGCTGGGCAGCGGCAAGCGCCTGTTCTGGGCGGCCGGGGCCTACATCGGCATCAACATCGGCGCCGGGCTCGGCCTGGGCTTCGCGCTGGGCTGGGGCACCTCCGAGGCGTTCGTGATCGCGGGCGCGGTCGGCATCTCGTCGTCGGCCATCGCCACCAAACTGCTGATCGAGATGCGCCGGCTGGCCAACGCCGAGACGCCGGTCATCCTCGGCATCATCGTCATCGAAGACCTGTTCCTCGCCTTCTATCTGGCCCTGCTGAGCCCGATCCTGGAGGGGGCCGGGTCGGCCGGCGAGCTGATTCTCAACATCGGCATCAGCTTCGCCTACCTGGTGGCGCTGTTCGCCGTGGCCCGCTGGGGCGGCCGCTGGGTCGGCAAGGTGCTCGACGCCCGCGAGGACGAGCTCGTCGCGATCATCATGATCGGCCTGGTCGTGCTGGTGGCCGGGCTGTCGGCCGAGATCGGCGTCTCGGACGCGATCGGCGCGCTGATGATCGGCCTGGTCGTCGCGCGCACCTCGGTCCGGGAGCGGGCCGAACGCATCGCCGTGCCGCTGCGCGACGTCTTCGCCGCGATCTTCTTCATCGCGTTCGGCCTGAGCATCGACGTCGGCGCGATCGGCTCGGTCGTCTGGCCGGTGCTGATCGCCGTGTGCATCACGATCGTCACCAACATCTCCGCCGGTCTGGTCACCGCCCGGCTGTTCGGGCTCAACCAGCGCGGCGCGGCCAACGTGGGCCTGACCGTGCTCGGCCGCGGCGAGTTCTCGCTGATCCTGGCCACGCTGGCGCTCGGCGCCGGGCTCGACGAGCGGATCGGCCCGTTCATCGCGCTCTACGTGCTGATCCTGGCCGTGCTGGCGCCGATCTTCGCGGCCAACTCGAAATACCTGGCCCGGGTCATCCCCGACCGCCTGCTGCACGACCGCTGGCGCTACGTGCGGGAAGAGACGATCAGCACGGCCTGCACGCACCTCGACCGCATCCAGATCACCGAGACCGACATCGACGAGTGCGCCGAATGCGTCGAGATCGGGGAAACGTGGGTGCAGCTGCGCATGTGCCTGATCTGCGGCGCGGTGGCCTGCTGCGACGACTCGAACAACAAGCATGCGACCGCGCACTACGAGGAGAGCCGGCACCCGCTGATCCGCTCGCTGGAGGACGGCGACGGCTGGCAGTACTGCTACGCGGACCAGTCGCTCGTGCGCGAACCGGCCGGTTCGAACAGGTCCTGAGCCCCAGTTGATCTGAGCCCGCCTACTCACGTGTCCGCACCGCCCGGAACGGAAGGCTGACACGCATGAACGCAGGGATCACCGGGGTCGCGTACGCCCTGCCGGCCCGGACGGAGCTGACCGACGACCTGCAGGAGCGGGTCGCGGACGGCCTGCCGGTGCCGGCCGGGCTGTTCCGCCGCACCACCGGCATCGTCCGGAGGCAGATCGCGGCCGACGACGAATACGCCTCCGACCTGGCCATCGACGCCGCGACCAAGGTGCTGGCCGACACCGGCACCGACCCGCTCGACATCGACCTGCTGCTGTTCGCCAGCGCCACCCGCGACATGACCGAGCCGGCCACCGCGCACGTCGTCCAGGCGGCGCTGGGCAGCCGGGCCCACGCGCTCGACGTCACCAACGCCTGCAACAGCTTCCTCAACGGCATCGACCTGGCCCGCTCGATGATCCTGGCCGGCCGCGCGGGCAAGGCCCTGGTCGTCACCGGCGAGACGCCGACGAGGGCGATGCGTCCCCGCCTTCAAGAGCTTTCCCAGGCCCGTACGGCGTTCGCGGGCTACACGTTCGGCGACGCGGGCGCGGCCGTGCTGGTCGAGCCGGTCACCACCGGCGGCATCCTCGACGTCGACACCGAGACACACTCCGAGCACTGGGCGGTCGGAGGCATCTTCGGCGGCGGCTCCCGGCACCCGCGCAGCATCGAGCACACCTACTTCACCGGCGACGGCACGCGGCTGCGCTCGGTGTTCGAACGGATCGGCGCCGGGCTGATCGAGCGGGTCGCCGACCGTACGGGATGGGGCTGGCCCGACTACGCCAAGGTGCTGGTGCATCAGGTCACGCTGCCCTACCTGGAGAGGTTCGTGGCGGTCACCGGTGTCCCGCGCGACAAGCTCGAGGTCACGGTGGACGAGCTGGGCAACATGGCCTCGGCCTCGATCGGGGTGCAGCTGGGACGCGTACGGGCGGAACTGCGCTCGGGGGACCGGGTGCTGATGATCGGCCTGGGCGGCGGCGTGAGCCTGATGACCATGGTCTGGGAGGTGTCGTGACCACGCCGCTGTGGGTGATCGTCCCCGCCTACAACGAGGCCGCCCGCATCGGCGCGACTCTCGAGGCGCTGGCCGCGCAGACCGACACCGACTTCACGCTGCTGGTGGTCGACAACGGCTCGACCGACCGGACCGCCGACATCGCCCGGCAATTCCAGGCCCCGTTTCCCACGTACGTGCTGGTCGAGCCGGACAAGGGGGTGGGGTGCGCGGTCGACACCGGCTTCCGGCACGCGATCGCGGCCGGCGCCGTGTTCCTGGCCCGCACCGACGCCGACTGCCTGCCCGCCCCCGGCTGGGTCGCCGCCGCCCGGGCCGCTCTGACCTCCGGTGGCGGCCTCGCCTGCGGCCGCATCACCGCCCGGAGCGACGAGCACGGCCCCCTCGGGCGCGCGTTCTTCCGCACGCTGGTGGTGCTGGCGGCGAGCTTCGGCCGGATCCGCCCGGCCCACCGCGGCGGCGAGTTCAAGGCGCCGTACCGCATGCACGCGGGCAACAACATGGCGATCACGGCCGAGCTGTACGAGGCGTGCGGCGGCATGCCCCGGCGGCCCTCCCCCACCGACCGCACGTTCCTCAACCGGGTGCGGCGCACCAGCCCGGCCATCGTGCACAGCCGGCACATGGTGGTGGCCAACTCGACCCGGCGGATCAGGGCGTACGGGGTCGTGGGCACCGCCAAGTGGTATCTCGACAAGGGCAGCGGCGTGCGCACGGCGGATCCCCGCTGATGCTGTCCGACTTCATCGAGGGGCTGCGCGAGGACGACGACCGGCTCGCCCTGCCCGGTGTGAAACGCGGCGAGCTGGCCCGGCTCGTACGGGGATATGCCGTCGCCCTGGCCGCCGAGGGGTTCCAGCCCGGCGACACGGTGGCCCTGGCCGTCCGGCCCGGCGCCCGCTCCCTGGCCACCCTGCTGGCGGCGTACCACCTGGGGTTGCGGATCGCCGTGGTCGACCCGGCCGCCGGCCCTGAGGTCGTACGGGCCCGTCTGGCCCTCGCCGCCCCGCGCCTGGTCCTGGCCGACGCGGCGGCGCAGGCGGTGGCCTCGTGGGCGGCGCCCCTGGCCCGTCGCGCTCACCTCGCGCTGCCCTCGCTGTCCGCGATCGCTCCGGTCCGGACCGTGGGGCGCAGGCTGCCCGGCACGGCGCCGGCTCTGCGTCCGGTGCCGGGTGCGTTCCCCCGCCCGTACGACGGTGACGGCGACGCCGTGGTCGTGTTCACCTCGGGCACCACGAGCAGGCCGCGCGCGGTCGTGCACACGCGCGCCTCGATCTCGGCCGGCATGGCCGCGGTGCGCGACCTGGTACGCCCCGTCCCCGGCTCGCCGGTGCTGGGCGGCACGTTCTTCGTCCTGCTGCCGTCGCTGGCCGGCGGCGCCCCGGTCGCCGCGCCGTCCAAGCGCAACCTGCGCCGCTTCCGGCCGCAGGCCGTCTATCTGACGCCGCCGCAGTTGCGGGCCGCGCTCGCCTCCGGCAGCCGCTTCGACGGCAGCCGGGTCTACAGCGGATCCGCGCTGGTCAGCGCGTCGCTGCTCGCCGCCGTACGCCGGGCGGGCGCGCGCGAGGCGTGGGGCGTCTACGCGCTGACCGAGGTCTTCCCGGCGGCCGCGGTCGAGGCCATGGTCAAGAACGCGTACGAGGGCTCGGGCGACCTGGTCGGCGACCTGCTGCCCGGCGTCGAGGCCCGGGTCGACTCCGGCGGCCAGGTGCTGCTCGCCGGCCCGACCGCGGCCGGCCGTTATCTCGGCGAGGAGCCGTTCGAGTGGGTCGCGACCGGCGACATCGGCCGCGTCGACGGCCGCACGATCGTGCTCGGCGGCCGGGCCAAGGACATGATCCTGCGCGACGCCGAGAACATCTATCCCGGCCTGTACGAGCCGTCGCTGCACGTTCCCGGCGTGGAACTGGCGCTGCTGGTCGGGGTTCCGGCCGGGGACGGTGACGAGCGGGTGGTCGCCCTCGTGCAGACGGCCGACGGTTATCCGGAGCGGGACGTGCGCGAGGCCCTGCGGGGGCCGCTCGACCGCATGGGGTCGGCCCGGCCGGACGCCGTCGTCTTCGGGCGGATCCCGCTGGCCGGCCGCTCGCGGAAACCGGACCGCGCCGCCGCATCGGCCCTGGCCCAGCGCTTATCCACAGGGCAGTCCCGCACTCTCCCCCGTCGGCATAGGCTGTCCACCCGGCCTGGGGAAAAGCCTTGAGCGGGGCGGGTCGGCGGCGGGATCGGCGGGTTTATCTGGAGAGCCACCCGGTGCTGTTCGCGCTCCTTGCGGCGACGCGGGGCCGGCCCGTGCGGCGGCTCGGGCGCACTGTGCTGGTGCACGGCGAGGAGGCCTACCGGACGGCGCTGACCCGGGTGCCGCTCGATCGCACGGCGGTGGGGACGACCGGGGGTGCGGCCGGCGAGCTGGCCGGGCGGGGGGCGCTCTTCGATCAGCAGGGTGACGATCACCGGGGGACGCGGCGCGACACGGCGGCGATGCTCGGGTCGGCCGGAGTGGCGAAGCTCCGTCCGATCTGGTGGAAGCTGCTCGACGACCGGCTGCCCGCCCTGGGTGCGGGCGGCGAGGTCGACCTGGTGCCGCTGGTGGCCGAGATCGCGGGCGCGACGGCGGCGGAGTTGCTGGGGCTCGACGTGGATCCGGTCGAGCTGGCCTCGGCCGCCCGGGTCGCGGCGGCCCGGGCCGCCCGCGCGCACCTGCCGGGGCCGGGGCGATGGCGAGCCGGACGCTCGGCCGCGACCGCCGCCGCCCGGCTGGTCACCCTCGTTACGGGCGAGCCGGCAAGCAGCAAAACCGGCGCCGGACAACGATGCCCGGTCGACCACGGCCCGGCCGGACAGAACGGCGAGGCGGGGCTTCGCTCGATGCTGGCCGTGGCGGCGATCAACACGACGGTGGCGGCGCTGCCCCGGGCGGCCGCCTGGGCCTGCGATGACGATCTCTGGGCGTATGCCGGCGACCCGGCTCTCACGGACGAGCTGTTGCGGGTCACCGCGGCCACGCCGCTGCTGCCCCGGGTCGCGGCGGCGGAGGCCCAGATCGAGGGCTGCCCGGTGACGGCCGGCGACCGGCTGCTGTTGGTCGCCCGGCACGCGGCCGGGGCCCACCGCCGGGATCCGTCCCCGGCAAATCCGGTGTCCGCGCGGACGGCCCAGCTCGTCTTCGGGACCGGGCCGCACGCCTGCCCGGGGGCGGCGCTGGCCCGCGCTCAACTGGCCGACCTGCTCGCGGCCCTGGCGCCGTACCGCCCGGTGGTTGTCAGGGCCCGCGTCGATCACCGGGCCGCCCTGCCGGGATGGCGGTCCCTGGTCGTACGAGGCACCACGGCATGAAAATCGCGGTGACCGGGGCCGGCGGTTTCTGTGGCGGCGCCGTGGCCCGGCTGGCCGCGAGCGGCGGCGCGGACGTCGCCTGTATCGGCCGACGGCCCGGCCCGGTCGGTGAACACGTCTTCTGGGACGCCACGACCGGCGCCCCGGACTTGGCCGGCGCCGACGTCGTGATCCACCTGGCGGCGGCGGTGGGTGACAGCGGAACCGGCAAGGCGTACGCGGCCGTCAACGTGGACGGCACCCGGCGGCTGCTCGCATCGGCGGCCGGGCGGATCCCCGTCGTCTGGGTGAGCAGCGCCAGCGTCTATCGGCCGGGCCCCTACGCCGCGCCGGTCCGCGAGGACCACCCGACCGACCGGCAGCGGACCGCGTACGGGAAAACGAAAGCCGCCGGGGAAAGACTGGCGCTGGAAGCGGGCGCCGTCGTGTTGCGGCCGCGCGCGGTCTACGGTGACGGCGATCCGCACCTGCTGCCGCGGCTCCGGAGGACCGTACGGGGAAATTGGGCCTGGCTGCCGGGGCCGGATGTGCCTCTCAGCCTGACCGCGGTGGAGAACCTGGCGTCCGCGTGCCTGGCCGCCGTGTCGTGGCCGGCCGGGGCATACAACATCGCCGACGCGCGGCCCTACTCGCGGGACGCGGCGGTAACGGCGGTGCTGGGTGTGCCGGTGCGACACGTGCCGATCACGCTGACTCGGGTGGCCGCCGTGGTTTCTCCGGCCCTGACCCCGTACGCGATAGATCAGGTCACCGACGGGCTGGTGCTCGACATCACCAAGGCGCGGTCGCGGGGCTGGACGCCGGCGGCGGAACTCAGGACGTCTTGATCACTCCGGAGCGGGCCACGGTCTTGGCGTAGGTGGCGTCGGTGTCCGAGCGGGACGTCACCGCGTCGACCGAGAACACGTAGCGGGTGTCGCGGTCCAGGCCGACGATCGTGGCCGTCATGTAACCGCAGGCGGCACCGGGCGTGACGATGGTCCAGCCGACGTCGCGCTGCTCGCCGAGCATGGCGTCCTGGCTGATTGCGGTGATGCGGTATTCGACCAGGTCCGCGGTTGCCGGGTTGTACCAGGTCACGGTGCCGCTGGTGGTGCCCGCGGTGGCGTCCGCGCCGTTGATGATCTGGTTTTTGACCGGCGGGCAGGAGTAACTGCCGGTGGGGGTCGGGGCCGGCGTGGTGGCCGGCAGCGGCAGGAAGCCGCTCGGCAACGGGCTCGGCTTGCCGGTGGCGCGGCTCGGGCCGGGCGACGGTGTGGCGCTGCCGTCCGCGACGACCACCCACGACTTGCCCGCCGCCTCTTCGGCCTCCTTGGTCGCGGAGTCGTTGCCGCACCCGCTCAGCACGAGCGGCGCGAGCACCAGAAGTCCCAGCCAACGACGACCCACCAGCATCCCCCTCCGTCCGGCCCTGTCAGCGAAACCGATCGTCCGGGCCGGCGGATCCCTTAGCCCCGGGTCGTCGGGGTCAAGGGATCAGGGAGGCGTCGTCACGGCCGCCCCGGGCTCAACGAGCGCTCGGGCCGGGCCGACGCCTGCTTGAACAACTCGCGGGAGCGGACGGCCAGATCCTTGGTCGCGGCCGAATTGACCCACGTGCCCAGCACGATCGAGGCGCCGGGGATCATCTTGGCGAACATGCGCTTGGCCGCCCGTACGCCGGCCATCTGGGCGAGTTTGATGCCCAGGCGCATCATCACACCGCTCAGCGGACGCGAACCGGCCCCGGCGAACAGGTGCTCGGCGCGCTCGCGCCCGGCGGCCACGCCCAGCGCCAGGCGGGCCGTCTGGGCCAGCTTGTGCACGCGCTGGAGCACCAGCAGGTCGGTGGCGCGCTCGGTGGCCGACGGGTCGTGGCCGTAGGCGGCGGAGATGTGCAGCACCATGCGCGCCTGGTTCCAGGCCAGGACGCCCACGTCGAGCACCGCGCCGGGCAGGCCGGTGACGCCGGAGACCGCACCCGAGATGCGGGCGAGGGTGGTGAACCGCTTGATCGCGATGTCCGCCAGCTGGTCGGGGGTGCGGCCGGGGTCTTCGGCCCGCATGTGCTCGGCCCAGGCCGCGGCCTCGGGACCGAGCCGGCGGACCGCGTCGAGCGCGAGGTGTTCCGGGGCGTACTGCGGATCCGCCTTCATCCGCTGCCAGAGAGACTTGGGCGGCGCGGCGGTGTCGTTGTCGGTGATCACGTCGGACGGGTTTGCTGAGTCGGTCACCAGATCGCTCCGAGGGGGGAAGGGAACGTTCCTGTGCCATTGTGCCGTGCACATGCACGTGCACGCGAGTGATCCGCACCGTTGTGCTCAGGCTGAGATCTGTCCTACCGATTACCCGGAGCGTGACGAGTGAACGCCCGGTGGCCCGGCTGCGACTTACGCCGCTCCTGAAAGCCGGCGCGGTCATGCAGCTGACCGCCATCGTGCTCTATGCGGTCAACGCCTCGCATCAGCGGTTCAGCCCGGCCTGGGGCTGGGTTCCGGGCATTCTGCTGACCTTGGTGACCGCCGTCGCCTGCTGGCAGACCGCGCGCACCCCCGGCCTCGACAAGGTCGCCGCCCGGCTGTGGAGCTCGATCGGCGGCTGCTCCTTGTTCGTGGCGCTGGGCACGATCGGTGACGCCCGGCAGTCGGTGATCGATCCGGCCCGGGTCACCCAGCAGCAGCACGACACGCCCACCTCGGCCTGCTACACGATCGCCATCGCGCTGGTCATCTGGGCGTTGATGCGGCTTCCGTTGGACCGGCGCGGCACCACCACCCGTTTCGTGCTCGACGCGCTCACCATCAGCGTGACCGTCGGCGTCTTCTCCTGGTATTTCGTGACCAGCGCGATGGACTCGGGCACCTCGCAGCGCACCACCATCCCCACGCTGATGCTCGCCGTGCTCGGCCTGATCGTGGCGCTGGCCATGGTCAAGGTCGCGATGAGCGGCACCGGCGGACTCGAGCAGGGCATCCTGCGCTGGTTCGCCGGGGCGGCCGCGGTCGGTACCGTCGGGGGCGGGCTCTTCCCGCTCGTCTTCGAGGTGCCCGAGGGGCTCAGCGGCGCGCAGATCTTCGCCCCGGCCACCATGCTGTGCGTCGCGTTCGCGGCCGACCGGCAGCGCCGGGCCGTGGGGGCCGCCCGCCGCCGGCCGCGCCGCCGGTTGTTCAGCGTGGTCCCGTACGCCGCGGTGGCGGCCACGGACGGGCTGCTGCTCTGGGTCAGTGAGGACACCGGCCGCACCGTGCTCGTCATCGCCGCGGCGGCCACGCTGCTGACCGCGCTCGTCGCCGTACGGCAGATCGGCGCGCTGCGCGACAACGGCCGCCTGCTCCACCGCGTCGACCAGCAGCTCACCCAGCTCAACCAGTACCAGGAGGAGCTGACCCACCGGGCCACCCACGACGGGCTGACCGGGCTGGCCAACCGGGCCCTGTTCGAGCAGTCGGCCAACGACATGCTGGCCGCCGGCGAGCCGCTCTGCCTGGCCATGGTCGACCTCGACGACTTCAAGACGATCAACGACCGGCTCGGGCACGCCGTCGGCGACGCCTTCCTCTCGGCGATCGCCGAGCGGCTGCGCGACGCCCTGCGCTCGTCGGACCTGCCGGCCCGGCTCGGCGGCGACGAGTTCGGCATCCTGCTGCCCGGGCTCACCGGCGCCGAAGCGCTCACCCTGCTGACCCGTGTCGACAAGGCGATGGCGGTACCCATCCGGGTCGCCGGTCACCAGTTGCTGGCCCGGGCCAGCATCGGCCTGGCCGAGGCCTGGCCGGGCGCCACGGCGGCGGAACTGCTGCGGCGGGCCGACATCGCGATGTACTACGCCAAGGACAACGGCAAGGCCCAGTTCGCGGTCTACGACGCCGTGCTCGAGCGCACCCACGAGGCCGACCAGCAGCTCGGCGCGGACATGCGCCGCGCGTTCGACGCCGGCGAGTTCACGCTGGCCTACCAGCCGATCGTGCGCCTGCCCGACGGGGCGTGGAGCGGCCTGGAGACGCTGATCCGCTGGCCGCACCCCGAGCGCGGCTTCATCGGGCCGGACACGTTCATCCCGATCGCCGAGCGCACCGGCCTGATCGTGCCGCTGGGCACCTGGATCCTGCACACCGCGCTGGGCCAGCTGGCCGCCTGGGACGCCGAGTTCGGCCCCGGCGTGGTCCCGCGCGAGCTGGGCGTCAACGTGTCGGCCCGGCAGCTGCGGGAACCCGGCTTCGCCGGCGAGGTCCGCGAGGCGCTGTCGTTCTCGGGCATCAGCCCCGACCGGCTCGTCGTCGAGGTGACCGAGACCGCGGTCTTCGACGGTGGTGTGGCGCTGGACACATTGCTCGAGATCGTCAAGCTCGGCGTGAAGGTCGCGCTGGACGACTTCGGCACCGGCCACTCGTCGCTCGGCCTCCTGCGTACGGTGCCGGCCGACACCCTCAAGGTGGACAAGTCCTTCGTGGCCGGGATCGGTGGCCGCTCGGAGGAGGCGGTGATCGCCACCGCGATGATCCAGATCACCGACGGCCTGCACCTCAAGGCCGTGGCCGAGGGCGTGGAGACCGCCGCCCAGGCCGACACGCTTTACGAGCTGGGCTACCGTTTCGCCCAGGGGTACCACTTCGCCCGCCCGCTGCCGCCGGCCGAGGTGCGGTCGCGACTGACCGAAGGCGAGTTGGCAAGATCGTCGAGTGCCCGGAATTAAACGCCAGGGCTGGTTGTTCGCAGGTTTTACCCCTTAACGGAACACAGGAGGTCCTCGACGTGCTCGATCCCACCGAGCTCTACGAGCTGTCCGACGACCTGCCCGAGCTGGAGGAGCCGGTACTCATCCAGGCTCTCACCGGGTTCGTCGACGCGGGTTCGGCGATCCAGCTCGCGCGCGAGAACCTGCTGGACCGGCTGGACAGTCAGGTCGTGGCCACGTTCGACCTCGACCAGCTCCTCGACTACCGTTCCCGCCGCCCTCCGATGATCTTCGACGAGGACCACTGGGTCAGCTACGAGGAGCCCAGCCTGGCCCTGCACCTCGTGCGCGACCAGCTCGGCACCGAGTTCCTGCTGCTGGCCGGTCCCGAGCCCGATCTGCAGTGGGAGCGTTTCATCGCCGCCGTGACCGGCCTGGTCGAGCGCTTCGGCGTCCGGCTGACCGTGGGCCTCAACGCGATCCCGATGGCCGTGCCGCACACCCGGCCGGTCAGCGTCACCGCCCACGCCACCGACAAGGCCCTGCTCGGCGACCGCGAGCCCTGGCTGCAGAAGGTGCAGGTGCCCGCGAGCGTGGGCAACCTGCTCGAGTTCCGGCTGGGCGAGAGCGGCCACGACGCCATGGGCTACGCCGCGCACGTGCCGCACTATCTGGCCCAGACCACCTATCCGGCCGCCGCCGAGCTGCTGCTCGACTCGGTGTCGACCAGCACCGGCCTGGCCCTGCCGACCGGCGAGCTGCGCGAGGCGGCCAAGGTCGTCCGCGAGGACGTGGACAAGCAGGTCGCCGACGACGAACAGGCCGGCCGTCTGGTGTCCTCGCTCGAGGCCCAGTACGACGCCTTCCTGCGCGGCCGCGAGGGCAACCTGCTGGCCGACAGCGACCGGCCGCTGCCCACCGCGGACGAGCTGGGCGCCGAGCTGGAACGGTTCCTGGCCGAGCAGCAGCGCCGCGAGAACGAGTAGGCCTAGCCCTTCGTCATGAAGTCGAGGGCACGCGGAATGTGCCTGTCCCAGAACGACCACTCGTGCCCGCCCGGCTCGAACTCGCTGTCCAGCGGGATGCCGGCGCGGGCACAGGCGTGTACGAAGCGCTCGTTCTGCTCGAACAGGTGATCGCCGGTGCCGCAGCGCAGCATCAGCCGCGGCAGGGCGGCCGGGTCGGCCGCCCCGACGAGGTGCAGCAGGTCGTCGCCGGTGCCGGTCACGTCGCGGCCGGCGAAGACGCGTTCCATCACCTCGCGGATGTGCGGCCGGTCGTCGTTCTTCTGCAGCCACGACAGGTCCAGCGCGCCCGACAGGCTGACCGCGGCCGCGAACCGTTCGGGCTGCCGCAGCGCCCACTTGAAGGCGCCGTAGCCACCCATCGACAGCCCCGCCACGTACGTCTGCTCGCGCTTGTCACTGACCCGGAAGAACCGGTGCACCAGCCGGGGCAGCTCGTCGGACAGGAAGGTCCAGAACTTCATCCCGTACGCCTCGTCGGCGTAGAAGCTGCGATGCACCTGCGGCATGACGACGGCGAGATTGTGGTCGTACGCGTACCGCTCGATCGAGGTGTAACGGGTCCACGCCGTGTGGTCGTCGGTGAGACCGTGCAGCAGGTAGAGCAGCGGCGGCGGCGTGGCGCCCTCCTGCGGCAGCACCACGGTCATGGACGTGCCGAGGTCGAGCGACTCGGCGTAGAAATCTACGTGGATCAGGGCCATCGGCCCAGTCTCGTGGTTCGCCGCGCGTCCCGCCAGGCGATCGGCTACCCCGCGAACGGGGGCACGGCCGGGAGGTCGGCGTAGTGCCGCAGCTCGACCGGGCGCCCGTCGGGACCGGACCAGCCGGCGGTCGTGGTGTGCGTGTAGCGCCAGCCGGTCGACTCGTAGAAGGCGATCGCCGGTGACCGGCCGGTGGCCACCACGTTCAGGGTCAGGACGCGACGGCGGGCCGCGGCCCAGGCACGGGCCTCGGCGATCAGCGCCTGCGCGACACCGTGGCGGCGGGCCTCCGGGATGACGAACAGCCGGGTCAGCTCGTCACCGTGCACGGCCACGTGCCCGGTGACCGCGCCGTCGGACACGGCCACCCAGGCCGCCGTGCACTCGGCCAGCCAGGCCTCCGGGTCAAGGGGCCAGTTCATCGGGTACGCGTCGGCGTCGTGGACCTTGCGCAGCGCCTCGGCGCAGGCGGGCAGGTCGGCGTCGAGCCGCGGGCGGACCGTCACGACAAGCGCTCGATGAACGGAGCCTTGCCCGCCCGGTAGCGGGTCCGGTCGTCCGGGTCGGTCTCGGCGAGCGACTGTTTGAGGCGGGCGTACTCGGCGGCGTCGCCGGGGTGGGTGCGCAGGTGGTCACGAAACGCCAGCAGGCGCGGCCACGTGGGCGACGCCGTCTCGTAGACGTGCAGGTGGTGGGTGCGGCGGGCGATGTCCGGGAAGCAGAACGACCACTTGCGGGCCGCGGCGTCCCCGGGTTCGGGAGCGTGGACCCACCCGATCGACGCCATCGAGGCCGGGATGCCGTCGGTCTCGAAATCGGGCACCCGGGCGGCCATGTCGATGATCGGCTTGGCGGGCAGACCGGGGACCGACGTGCTGCCGATGTGCTCGACCGGGCCGGCCAGCCACGGGGCCAGCGCGCGCTCGACCCTCGTGCGCTGCTGCTCGAAGGCGTCCGGCCAGCTCACGTCGTACGGGGAAAGGGTTATCGGGTCTTGTCGTTGCTCGGGACGGCGCCAGAACTGGCGGGCGGCGAAGCCCTCGCGGCGCAGCCAGTGTTCGGTGTAGACGATGCGGGTCGCCTCGATGACGATCAGGGAGTCGCGCGGGGGTTCGGTGAGCGGGCGGCCGCGTTCGGCGTGCTCGTTCTCCCAGCGGAAGGCCTCCCAGTAACGCTCCCGGCCGGGGTGGTCGGGCGCGAGCACGCGGGCCTCGCCGAAGATCTGGGCGCCGCGACTGGAGGCCAGGCCGGTGAGCGGGGCGAAGATGCCGGCCGAGACCCGCGGGTCGGCCTCGATGTTGCGGACCTTGGGCGAGCGGGGCGCGGCGGTGAACATGACCGCGAAGCCGAGCGAGTAGTAGCGGACCGGGGTGGCCAGCGGGCCGTCGGGCCCGGCGGTCGCCAGCACGCACATGTTCTGCGACGACAGCAGGTTGAGGATGCGCTCCTCCAGCCGCTCCCGAGGCAGCCGGCCGGGCGGCATCGGATCGGTGAGCCAGGGGTTAGTCAGGGGCATGCGGTCTCCGTTCTCCGACGTGTGAGGGTACGCGGCTGCGGGGTTGGGAAATGTCGTACCCGTCGATTAGAATGTATGTACTAAAAGGGCCCGTGAGCTGCTGATCTTCGGCGTGTCGTGTGCGCCTTCGATCGTGCTTGCCCAGTGAGGAGATCGACGTGACCGCGCCCGTTTTGAGTGTTCCCTCGACCAACACCGTGCCCGTCATCCCGCCCTACGCGACCATGTTGGGTTTCACCCGGTATGTGACTCGCACCGGTCCGGCCAAGGCCACGTTCGTCGGCGGTCTGCGCCGCGCGCGTGAGCGCCGGTCCGGCTTCAACCCGCACGGCCAGCTCGTCAAGGCGCTCAAGGCCGACATCGCGTTCCGCACCGGGGGCAGCTATTTGTCCGGTGTGGCCGATCTCGTCAAGGAGCGGTGGAAGCCGCTCTACGAGTCGGTCAGCGCCGGCGCGAAGACCTATCTGGCCTCGCTCGGCGACCCCGAGCAGGTCGGCCTGGCCCAGACCCGCGACGCGCTGGCCTCCGTGGGCCCGCTGGTCGTCAAGATCAACCCCCACTTCGGCCTCAAGTACGAGGACGGCCGGCGCGAGGCCGTCCGCCTGCACTTCGACGAGGCTCCGCCCACGCCCGAGCTGACCACGGCCATGCTGCACCTGATGGCCCGTCACATGGACCAGATCCTGCCCAACGCCGAGCCCGTCCTGGTCGACCTCCGCCGCGGCCAGGTCCACCGCCTCGACCCCAGCGCCAAGCCCACCGACATCGAGACCTGGCTGGCCGGCGAGGCGGCCGCCTTCACGGCCATGTGGAGCACCCCGGCCGCCTGATCCAGCCCTGCGACCGTCCCGGTCTGACCACCGAGTCAGCCGGGACGGCCGTCAGGCGGTCAGAGCGATCGTCAGGGCGCCGGCGCCGACCATCACCGCGGCCCACAGACGGTCCATGTTGAACCAGGCGCGACGGAGGATGTTGACTCCCACGAATTCGTAGACGAGCACCGCGCAGGTGGCCATGGCGGCGAGCATGGCCACGGTGTGGATTCCGGCCGCGGCCACGCCTTCGAGGGCGGCCAGTGGGGTGGCGTCCAGGCCGGTTGAGGCGACATGTCCGGAGTGCGCCGTGGCTATCGGCGCGGCGGCCAGGACGGGGAGCAGCATCAGGCCGGCTCCGTGGGCCGAGGACATGAGGAACGACCAGCCGGCCAGCTGCGGCGACGACAGGCGCATGCCGGCCCAGCGGAAGTGACGCTCGGAAAGCAGGCGCCACAGGCCGAAGGCGACCAGCACCACGCCGCCCGCGATGCCGACGACGTTGGCCGCCACCACCGAGGAGGTGGCCGAGACGACCGCGGCCACGATCGCCACCGAGGCCAGGTGGCCCAGGGCGATCGGGGGCAGCGACTTCAGCAGGACGCCGCGGGAACGTTCCTGCATGGCCCGGGCCACCGCGAAGAGCCAGCCCATGGCCGGGTTGAGGCCGTGGAAGGCGCCCAGCCCGGCCAGGGCCGCGATCTGTCCCCAGGTCACGCGGAGGGGAAGCAGTACGAGTCGGAGCTGGCGTCGCCGCCCTGCAGGCGGGTCTGGTGGACGCGCCGGCCGCGGAACTCGTCGCCGTGCGGGAAGAAACGCGGGTCCAAGTTCAGGCCGCCGGACGGGGTGGCATCGATCTTGGCCAGCCAGGCGCCCACGCCGTCGGGGTAGAACTGGTCGTCCCACGAGCCGTACAGGGAATTGGTGACGTAGACGCGCTTGCCGTCGCGCGACACCTCGACCATCTGCGGGCCGCCGGCCAGGCGCTCCTGGGGGAAGGACGGGTGCGGCGTACGGCGGACGATGCCGCCCAGGTGCACCGAGCCGGCCTCGACCGGGTGGAACGGGTCGCTCACATCGTACTGCTTGAGCTCGCCCGTCCCCCAGCACGAGACGTACAGGAACTGGTCGTCGACGGAGAGGTCGATGTCGGTGACCAGCGGCGGCACCGCGCCGAACGGCCGCAACGCCGGCGGCAGATCCTCGGTGGCGGCGGGCTCGGCCGGAATGTCGATCACCTTGGTCACCGCGAAATCGCTGCCCGGGCCGCCGGAGCGATGCCACATCCAGATCGACGCGGACAGGTCCTCCACGCTGACCACGACGCCGACGAAGCCGTACTCGCGGGCCGGATCGTGGGCGGGCCGCAGTTCGAGGGTCATCTGATACTGGTCGCCGAGGTCGACACTCTGCACCAGCGACCGCTTGGCCAGATCCCAGAAGTGCAGGCGGTGCCCGTACTTGCGGCCCAGCAGCAGCTCCGGCACGATCCCGTCCTCGATCATGTCGGGGGTGCCCCACTCCGAGGTGACGAGCACGTCGCGGGTCAGGTGCCACCAGAAGTCGTACGCCAGGTGCTGATCTCCCCGGTCGGCTTCCCACTTTCCCCGTACGTCGAAACTGGTGTGATCAAGCACGGCGATGCCGCCCGGCCCACCCCCGTCGGTCGCGTTGCCGAGCGCCGAGACGTAGATGCCGTCGGGTCCGCAGTGGATCGTGTGCGGCCTCGAATAGCCCGAGGCGCCGAACTCCTCGGGCGAGATCTCCTTGACGATCCGCGGGGCGCGCGGGTCGTCCTTGGTGTCGATCACATAGATCCGCGACGACCGCAGGCCGGGCACGATCAGATAGCGCCGCTCGACGTGCGGGTGCGGCGCGGTCGGGCAGAGCGCGCTGCTGCACGCGTTCCACCCGAAGTGGTGCAGCTCGTCACCGGTGTGCGGCAGATCGGTCCAGCCGACCACCTTCCCGTACGTCTCCGAGCCGGCATCGGTGTCGACGACGGCGATCGCGTCGGGCTGCTGGGCGGACCGGTCGAAGGCGGCCACGTAGGCGAGTTGCTCGGCCGGGGCGTCCGCCGCGTCGCGGGGCGAGGGATAGAACGTCGGATCAGGAGTCCACCGGGTCATGCAGCTCATCCTCACCCGCTGATCACCGCGTGACTAGAGTCACAACTGTCAACAGGTTGTCAACGAGCGTTCAGCGCGCCTCCATGGGCAGCCGCAGGAGCACAGTGGTGCCCGGACCGTCGTGGGCCAGCAACTCGATGCTGCCGTGGTGCTTGCTGACCACCGCCCGGCTCAGCGTCATGCCCAGGCCGGTGCCCGGGATCGCCGAGTCGCGCGCCCGCGAGGTGCGATAGAGCCCGGTGAACAGCTTCTCGCGCTCGTCGTTGGACACGCCCAGCCCGGTGTCGGAGACGGCCAGCTCGGCCGCCCGCCCGGCCGCGCGCAATCTCACCCCGATGTGCCCGCCGTCCGGGCTGTACTTGACCGCGTTGCCGAGCAGGTTGTCCACCACCTGGCGCAGCCGCTTGCGATCGCCCGGCAGCACCAGCCGTTCCGGCAGCTCGTCGTCGATCACCAGGGGCGCCCCGGCCACCGCCGCGCGGGTCTTGGCCACCGAATCGCGGACGATCTCGGCCAGGTCCGTCGGCGTCAGCTGGATGTCGGCGTGCCCACCGTCCAGGGCGGACAGCTCCATCAGCTCGTTGATGATGTCGCGTAGCTGGTTGGTGTTGCGGTCGATCACCTCGAGCAGGCGCGGCCCGTCGGCGACCAGGCTCTTCTCGTCGGCCTCGCGCAGCAGTTCGGTGTACGCGCTGATCGAGGTGAGCGGCGTGCGGAGCTCGTGACCGACCAGCGCCAGATACTCGTTCTTGCTGCGGATCAGCTGCCGCTGCAGATCCTCGACGCGGTGCTTCTCGACGAACTGCCCGATGTGCGCGGCGATCCCGGCCATCAGGGCCAGAAGCTCGTCCTCCGGGTCCTCGATCGAGTCGGCGAAGACGGTCAGCACACCGAGAGTCTCGAAGCCTTCCCGTACGGGCACAGCCAGCGCCGTGTGCAGGTCGGCCGACGCGGCGGTCTCCGGCGAGATCAGGCTCTGCGGGCGGCCCACGTCCCGGATCCACAGCGGCTTCCCCACCTGCCACGCCCGCCCGGCCAGCCCCACCCCGTACGGCAGATCGGCCGGCACCTCGATGTCCGGCCGCAAACCCGGGGCACTCCACCGCGCGGCCGAGCGCACCACGGCCGCCGTCTCGTCGACCAGCCACAACTCGGCGTGCACCCATTCCAGCGTGCTGACCACGGCCTCCAGCACCCGCGGGCCGGCCGCCTCGATGCTCGGCGCGTCGGCCAGTGCGGTCGTGACGCCCAGCTCGCAGGTGCGGAACCGCTCGACCCGCTTGCGCCGGGTCACATCCTGGACGGCCTGCACCGCCCCCGCCGTACGGCCGCCGGGACCGGGAATCGGGTGGGCGTCGACCAGGTAGTACCGGCGCCGGTCGGGGCCGTTCAGCACGACCTCGGCGTCGACCAGGTGGTCGCCCTTGAGCGCGCGGAACAAACCCAGGTCGTCGCGGCGCAGCGGGTTGCCCTCGGTGTCGGTCAGCCCCTCCAGCCATCCCTCGCCGGGCAGGCCGGTCTCGCCCCAGAGCCGGCGCATCCGCTCGTTGACGAACACGATGCGGCCCTGCTCGTCGCAGGCGGTCACGCCGTCGTGCAGGCTGTCGAGGACCGCGTCGAGGAAGCTGCGCTGCCGGGCCAGCTCGTAGCGGGCGAGCTGTTCGGTCAGGAGCAGACCGGCGACGTGGGCGGCCTCGGCCACCGAGGCGACGTCCCCGGGCGCCCACTGCCTGGGCTCCACGTCTGCGGCGCCGCACACCGCCAGGACGGCGCCGTTCTGGTCGCGTACGGGATGGCCCACGTAGGCGCCGTGCGTCTTGAACGCGGTGGCGGAGAGGTCGTCGATCACCAGGGGGGCGTCGTCGCGCAGCACGAGGGCGGCGAGCGAGCCGTCGAGCGGCACCTCGGACCGGCGCCTCTCGTCGGCCAGGCCGTGACTGCCGTATAGGCGCAGCGTCGTGCCCCGCACCAGGTAGATCACCCCGACGGGCGCGTGCGCGGCCCGGGCCAGCAGGGCGGCCAGCTCGTCGGCGCCACCGCCGTCGAGCGAGGCCGGATGCAGCTCGGCCACCTCGTCCAGCAGGTTCTCGTCGAGGCCACCGGGCCATGCTTCGCGGCCGGGGTCATCTCGCCGCTTAGCCACCCGTCCAGCCTATAAGGCGCTAATTGCTGCAAAGCCCCGAATCATCAGGTCGGCGCCGGTAGCGCAGGTCGGTGATGGGCCGGCCCGCCTGGATGCCGCGCCGCTCGAACTTGGTCTCGGGCCGTCCGGCGCGGTCCCGGTCGACCGGCTCGAGCCCCGGATCGGCGTCCAGCGTCGCGGCCATCGCCTCGGCGTAGCCGGGCCAGTCGGTCGCGCAGTGCAGGATTCCGCCCGGGCGCAGCCGGTCGCGCAGCAGGGCGACATTCCCGGGCTCGATCAGGCGGCGCTTGTGGTGGCGGGCCTTGGGCCACGGATCGGGGAAGAAGACGTGGATCGCGTCCAGGCTGCCGGGCGCCAGGCGGTGCACCAGCTGCATGGCGTCGCCGCGAGCCACCCGTACGTGGGAAAGGTCTTGATCTCCCACGAGGGCGAGGAGGTTGCCGATGCCGGGCGTGTGCACCTCGATGCCCAGGTAGTCGCGCTCCGGGTCGGCCCGCGCCATCGCGGCCAGGGTGTCGCCCATGCCGAAACCGATCTCGAGCACCTTGGGGTGGTCGCGGCCGAACAGCTCGTCCAGGTCGAGCGGCGTGCGGTCGCCGTCGGAGACCAGCAGGCCATGGGTCGGCCACAGGGCGGCGTGGGCGTCCTCGTGGCGGGCGCTCATGCGGCCCCGGCGGGGATGGAACGTACGGATCGGCGGGTGCACGCCGTTCTTTCTACGCTGAGACGTCGATCCCGCTCACGCCGCCCTCGGGCAGATAGGCCAGGGCCTTGGGCAGGAACGCGGCGACCGGGTTGGGCCCGCCCGTACGCTCGTAGCGGCGGTTGAGGTCCTTGAGATAGAGCGCGCTCGCCTCCTGCCCCGGCGCCAGACGGCCGGCGGCCCGTTCCGCGGCGAGGATCGCGCCGAAAGCGGTGGCCGACTGCTTGGCCGGGTCACGCTGACCGGTGACCTGGAAGATCAGCTCGCGGTCGCGGCCGGTCAGATGCTCGCCCGTACGGTCGGCCGGCTTCTCGGCCCGCGCGGCGCGGCTGACCGACGTCGTCGGCGGTTGGGGGGTGCGGGTGGTGCCCAGCCCGGAGATGGTCATGCGGTTGCTCCCTCTTTACTCCCCTATCGGCAACCTCGCCAGGCCTGCTTAGCGCACCGGCTGCACACTGGGCTGGGATCCCTCGCGGAACGGCGACCGCTGGTTCTTGGCCAGGTCGACCACCATGATCCAAGAGCCCTTTCCGTACTGACCGGTGATGACCGCCCGATTTGTCGAGATGTAGTCCATCTCGCGGTCCAGGGTGCCGCCGACGGTGCGCTTGGCCCGGGTCCGGGGGTCGTACTCGACGACGTGCAGCGGCTGATCGTCGGCCTTGGTCTCGCCCTTCTGATACGCGGTCCAGGCCAGCTTCGCCCCGTCGGTGCGCCAACTCGGCACCACGGCGAACCCCCTGGTCTGCAGGCTGCCACCGCCGTACGCGGCCACGGTCTGCTCGCCGCCGGTGGCCACGGTGCCGACGCTGAGGCAGGCGTCGTAGACGGAGTCGCAGTCGCCCCCGCGGAACGCGATCCGTCCGCCGTCGGGCGACCAGGCCACCGAGTCGTCGTTGCTCAGCCGCTCGCTCAGCGAACCAGTCCGGGACGTCACCGGGGCCGGCTCGGCGGGCAGTTCCGCCTCCCGGCAGTCACGCGGGAAGAGCACCTCGGGCGTGGCCTTCCCGGTGGCCGCGATCTTGTAGACCCCCGGCCCGCCGGTGCAGGACAGCGAGGCGAAAGCAATCGACTTGCCGTCCGGCGACCACGACGGCCCGGCCGCGGCCCGGGTGGTGAGCCGTCGCTGGGCGGTGCCGTCGGCCTTCATGACCCACAGGTAGCCGGCCTTGAGAAAGGCGATCGACTTCCCGTCGGGCGACCAGCGCGGGCGCGCGTGGTTGGCCCCGGTGGTGAGGCGCTTCTCGGTCGGGCCCTTGCTGACATAGATGTCGCCGTTGCGCACGTACGCCACGAGGCTCGGCGTCTTCACCGCCGCCACCTTCGTTGCGCTCGCGGCCGTCGTCTTCGCCGCGCTCGTGTTCGCGGCGCTTGCGGCCGCCGGGTGCAGCATCGTGCCGGCAACGACCCCCGCCAGTGCCAGAGCCCTGACCACCTTCATGACGAAACGCCCCCCGACGCGCCGGACCCGCATGTACATCGAGAGGATCGTCGCAACCGTTCTGCTCCTAAGCGATTCCCACACGCCAAACCGGGAATTTCCCCTCTTTCCGGTGAGCCGCCGCCGTACGCGTCCGTGGTCGGACCGGGACGGCCGACGTAGGCTGGGTCACATGATCGGGGTCCGACGCACACGCGCCGGGCTGTTGGCGGTCGTGATGTTGCTGCTCACGCTGGGCGCCGTCGCGCTGGTGCCGGCGGGCGCGGAACACCACACGGGAACCGCGGCCACGGAGACCTCGCACGATCACCAGACCGGCGCCGAGACGGCTGCCGCCCCGTCTCACCGGCTGCGGCCCGCGGCCGACGTGACCGGCGGCGGGATCGTCCCGGCCGGCGCCCACGCCCGGGCGCCCGTCGATGTCGTTGTTACCGCTGGTGGCGACCGCCGCGGTGGCGAAGCTTCAAGTCCGGTCCTTCGGGTATAGCGACGGCGCCCTTCCGCGCCCGTTTCCCGTCCGGAACGACAAGAAGGACCCGTCGCCATGCACCCCCAGCCCCCGCGCCGCTCCACCCACGCCACGAACAGCCCGCTCAACCGCCTCGTCTACGACCGGTGGGGCGAGTTCGGCCGGCCCGTCGTCCTGCTGCACGGCCTGCTGTTCGACCGGACGATGTGGTGGCCGGTCGCCGCCGAACTCGCCGGCGACTGCACGGTCATCGCGCCCGACCTGCCCGGACACGGCCAGTGCCCGCCGCGGGCGGACTACAGCCTGGAGCGGATCGCCGCCGACCTGGCCGGGCTGGTGCAGGACCTGCAGCTGCACCGGGCGCCGATCGTCGTCGGGCACGGCACGTCGGCCTGGCTGGCAATCGCGTTCGCCGACGCGTACGCGACCCACTGCCTGCTCACGCTGGACGAGCCGGACGACAACATCCCGGCCACGGTCGACGACCTGGTCGCGGCGGCCGGGCTGGCGGCGGTGCCGGAGCAGTTTCGCCCGTTCGCCGAGCCCCGCCGCGACCCGGCCCTGCTGGAGGCGTACGCGGGCTGGAGAGCGCAACCACCCACCCGCCGTCTCGCCGTCGCCGGGGCCGCCCCGGGCCCGTCCGGCCCGACCCGCAACAACGCGTTCACCCACCTGTGCGACCCCGAGGGTTTCGCAAGCCGCCTGCGGGCCTTGCTCTAGACCGAGAAGGGCCGGGGCGAACCCCGGCCCTCCGCACTCAGCGAGGGTGGACGACCCCGGCCGCGCCGCCGCCGCGGCGGACCGGCTCGGCCGAGGCGATGAAGCCGCCGCCGCGGGTGAACTCGATCGCCGTCGCGGCGCCGAGCTCGGGGACGTCGGGACCGAACGTGTGACCCAGCGCGGTCAGGGCCGGGCCATAGGTCGTACGGAAGGCCGGTTCGGCTTGAATGCCCGCGGAGTTGCGCTGCGAGGCCCGGGGAGCGGCCATCGCGTCGGGCAGCGATCGGCCCAGCACGACGCGGTTGAGCAGGATCTGCAGGACCGTCGTGATGATCGTCGCGCCGCCGGGCGAACCGAGGGCCAGGAACGGCTTGCCGTCCTGCAGGACGATCGTCGGCGACATCGAGCTGCGCGGCCGCTTGCCGGGGCCGGGCAGGTTCGGGTCGGCCGCGGGGGCCTGGGTGTTGGTGAAGTTGAAGTCGGTCAGCTCGTTGTTGAGCAGGAAGCCCCGGCCGGGCACGACCATCGCGTTGCCGCCGGTCTGCTCGATCGTGAACGTGTATTCGACGATGTTGCCCCAGCGGTCGGCCACCGTCAGGTTGGTGGTGCTCTGACCCTGCTCGGTGGGGCCGCCGACGGTCGCGGGCGTGCACCCGGTCGCGTTGAGGTCACCGGGCGGCACCGGCTTGGTCAGCGCGGCGCCCGGCTTGATCTGGCACGCGCGCTGCTTGGCCCACGAGTCCGAGACCAGCTTCTTGAGGACCGGTTTCGGCGTGTACGCCCCCACGTAGCGGTTGCGGTCGGCGAAGCTCAGCGCCGACGCCTCGAGGTAGTAGTGCAGAGCCTTGGTGACATCGGACTTGGAGAGGCCGGCCGTCTCGAGGATGTTGAGGGCCTCGCTGACCGCCACGCCGCCGCTGGACGGGGTGGACATGCCGTAGACGGTGAGGTCACGGAACTGCGAGCGGGTCGGGGCCGGGAACCGCAGGTCGTAACGCCTCAGGTCGTCGAGCGTGAGAGTGCCCGGCCGGATCGGATAGGCCCAGGTGCCGACGGGGCTGCTGGACACCGGCGGGTTCTGCACGGTCCGGACGATGTCGCGGGCCACGGCGCCCCGGTAGAGCACGTCGATGCCCTGCCGGGCGATCAGCCGGTAGGTGGCCGCGAGGTCGGGGTTGCGCTGGGTCGAGCCCACCGCGGGCGGGGCGCCGCCCGGCAGGTAGAGCGCCTTGGTCGAGTCGAACTGACCGAACGCGGCGGCGTTGTCGGCGATCTGCTGGCGGAACGTGGCGTCGACCGGGAAGCCCTTGTCGGCCACCCGGGCCGCCGGTTCGAGCAGGCTGGGCAGCGACTTCGTGCCCCACTTGCGGGCGGCGGCCTGCCAGGTGGCGAGCGTGCCCGGGGCGCCGACGGAGAGGCCGGAGACGCGGGCTTCCGGGAAGTCGTAGGGCTGGCCGTCGGCCGGGTCGATGAAGTGGGTCTCCTTCATCGTGGCCGGACCGGTCTCGCGGCCGTCGATGGTGGAGACGCTGCGCTTGCGGGCGTCGTAGTAGACGAAGAAGCCGCCACCGCCGATGCCGGACGAGAACGGTTCGGTGACGCCGAGGGTGGCCGCCGCGGCCACGGCGGCGTCGACCGCGTTGCCGCCGCGACGCAGAACGTCGAGCCCGACCGCGGTGGCCGTGGGGTCGACCGTGGAGACCGCGCCGCCGTAACCGGTCGCGGTGGGGCCGAGTGCGGGCGCATGACCGCCCCCGCCCGCCTGGGCCGGCGACGGCGCGATGAGCAGCGCCGCAGCCAGGGAAGTGACGCCTAGGACCGGCCGAATCCGCATTGATCCTCCGAGGATCTCGACAACTTTTCTTGTCTGGTAGGGCCATCCCAAACCCCCACCCACCACGGGGAGAGAGGTGGGGTCGAACCTACGCCTGTGTCAAGCCGGGAGGGCGAGTTATCCACAGGCGCGGGCCGAGCAGGGTGCTTTGTGGATGACAAACAGTGTCGCTGGTCTATCCCTGCCTACCAGATCCGTCAGGAATGCGCCGCCCAAGTAGCGAACATCGCCGCATAGCGTCCGCCCGCGGCCACCAGCTCGTCGTGGCTGCCGGTCTCGACGATGCGGTGGTCGTCGACCACGATGATCCGGTCGGCCCGCATGGCCGTGGACAGCCGGTGCGCGACCAGGATCGCCGTGCGGCCGTCGAGCAGCGCGTCCAGGGCCGCCTCGACCCGCAGCTCCGATCGCAGGTCGAGACTGGACGTGGCCTCGTCGAGCACGACCACGCGCGGCTCGGCCAGGAACGCCCGGGCCAGCGCGAGCAGCTGCCGCTCGCCCGACGACACCGACTGGCCGCGCTCGTGCAGCGGCGTGTCCAGGCCCTCCGGCGAGCGCTGCACGAGGTCGCGCAGCCCGACCGCGTCGACCGCGGCCCAGACCTCGTCGTCGGTGGCGGACGGCCGGGCGAAGGCGATGTTGTCGCGCAGCGTGCCCGCGAACAGGAACGGCTCCTGCGGGACGACCCCGATCTGGGTCCGCAACGAGTCCAGGGTCACGTCCCGCAGGTCGTACCCGTCGATCGAGATGCTTCCGGAGGTCGGGTCGTAGAAGCGGGTCACCAGTTTGGCCAGGGTCGACTTGCCGGCCCCGGTGGGACCGACGCACGCGACCGTCTCGCCGGGCGCAATGTCCAGGTGGACCCCGGCCAGCACCGGCCGGGCGGGATCGTATCCGAAGGTCACGTCGTCGAAGACGATCCGGCCCCGTACGGGGGGAAGGACGACGGCGTCGCGGGAAGACACCACCGTGGGCGGCGAAGCGAGCAGGCCGCGGATCTTGCCGATCGCCGCCTTGCCCTGCTGGTACTGCGTGTAGAGCTGCACGAGCTGCTGCACCGGCTGGAAGAACGAGTTGATGTAGAGCACGAACGCGGTCAGCTCGCCGATGGTCAGGTCGCCGCGCAACACCATCCGGCCGCCGATGAGCAGCAGGACCGCCATCGCGATCAGCCCGATCACCGACGTGCCGGGGCCGTAGATCGCGTTGATCCGCCCGGTCCAGTCGTTGGCGTCGCGATAGCTGCCGACCACCTCGCGGTGGGCGACCACGTTGCGCTCCTGCCGGTTGTGCGCGGTCACCACCCGTACGCCGTTGAGGCTCTCGGACAGGTCGGCGAACATGGCGGCGATCGTGTCGCGCTGACGGTTGTAGCCACGGTCGGCCGCGTGCCGGAACCACAGCGACGCGATCGTCAGCGGCGGCACGACCAGCACCAGCGTGATGATCGCCAGGTAGGCGTTGTAGTGGAACAGCAGCCCGGTGACGACCACCATCGTCAGTCCCTGGATCAGGAACTGCGCGAAGCCGTCCTGCAGCAGGCTCTGCAACGACTCCACGTCGGAGGTCATCCGGGTCATGGTGACGCCGGCCTTCTCGCGTGTGTAGTAGTCGAGCGACATGCGCTGCAGATGGGCGAAGATGCGGATGCGCAGGTCGCGGGTGGCCGCCGCGGCGAGCAGGCCGCTCTTGCGCATGCGGACCGCCGTGGCGACCCCGGTGAGCAGCACCGCGGCCACGAAGCAGGCGGTGGCCAGGATCAGCACCCGCAGGTTGCCGTCCGCGATGCCGTGGTCGATGCCGACCTGCACGAGATAGGGGCCGGCCTGCAGCAGCAGCGTCTCGACCAGGATCGCGATCGAGGCCGCGACGAGCAGCCCGGGCCGGCCGAACAGCAGGCGGCCGAGCGACACCCGGGTGCCGGCGTCGGCGACCGGGTCGAAGGCGACTCCGGGATCGCCGTGGTCGGGCTCGCGCGCCTCCAGCTGGGCGACGCCCTCGCGCAGGTCGTCGGGGATGCCCGCGAACGGCAGGCCGTTGCCTTTGCGCCCGGCCGCGCCGACGGTGGACCGGCCGCCCGCGTTGAAGCCCCCGAACCCGCCTCCGAACATGCTCATGCCGTCGCCTCCAGCGATGCCGCGAGCACCTGCGCGTACCGGGGCTCCGACTTCAGCAGCCCGGCGTGCGTGCCGTCGGCGATGACCCGGCCCCCTTCCATCAGCACGACCCGGTCGGCCAGCCCGATCGTCGACAGCCGGTGGGCGACGATCACCGTCGTCCGGCCGCGCATCTGATCGCGCAGCGACGCGTGGATGCGCTGTTCCACGGTGACGTCGATGGCGCTGGTGGCGTCGTCGAGCACCAGCACGGGCGGGTTGACCAGCAGCGCCCGCGCGATCGCGACCCGTTGCCGCTGCCCGCCGCTGAGCGTGTAGCCGCGCTCGCCGACCACCGTGTCGTAGCCGTCGGGCAGCTCGGTGATGAACTCGTCGGCGTCGGCCGCGATCGCCGCCTCGACGACCGCCTCCCGGGTCGCGTCCGGTTTCCCGTACGCGATGTTGTCGTGAAGGGACATCGAGAACAGGAACGGCTCGTCGGGCACGATGCCGACCTGCTGCCGCAACGAGTGCAGGGCCAGCGTGCGGACGTCGTGCCCGTCGATCGTGACCCGTCCGGAGGACACGTCGTAGAAGCGGGCGATCAGCCGGCCCAGCGTCGACTTGCCGGACCCGGTGCCACCGACGACGGCCACCGTCTCCCCGGGGCGGATGCGCAGGTTGAGCCCGTCCAGGGCCACGGTCCCGTTCGGGTAGGCGAAGCTCACGCCGGAGAACTCGAGGTCACCGCGCAGCGGCACGTCGAGCGGTTCGGGACCGTCGACGACGTCGCTCGGGGTGTCGAGGATGTCGTAGATCCGGCGCGCGGACGCCGAGGCCCGCTGCCCCATCATGATCATCATGCCGAGCATGCGGAACGGCGGCTGCAGCATGAGCACGTACGAGTTGAAGGCGACGATCGTGCCCACGGTGGTGCTGCCCTCGATCACCATGTAGCCGCCGACCAGCAGCACCAGCGCGAGCCCGAGGCGGGGCAGGTTGTCCAGCACCGGGTTCCAGCGGCTGCGGATCCGCGCGTCCTGCCGGTACGCCCACCGGATGCGGTCGGCGCTCTCGGCGAGCTGCCGCAGCTGGCGCCCCTCGGCCGCGAACGCCTTCACGATCCGTACGCCCTGAATGTTCTCGTCGACGACGGTGGCCAGATGGGCCAGCCGGGCCTGGATCATCCAGGACACCGGGAAGATGGCCTTGCGCATGCTGACGCCGAGCACCCCGATGATCGGCATCGTGATCATCGCGACGATGGCCAGCGGCACGTTGATCGAGAGCATCAGCCCGAACGCGACGACGGCGATCAGGCACTGCACGACGATGGACGGGCCGAACGCCAGGTACATCTGCACGGCCCGGATGTCGGAGCCGGAGCGGGACATCAGCTCGCCGGTCTGCACCCGGTCGTAGAAGCCGAACGGCATGCGGGCCAGGTGCGCGTAGACGATGTTGCGCAGGTCGTATTCGAGCTCGTACGCCGTACGCAGCAGATAGAGCCGGGCCAGAAAGTTGATCAGCCCTTGCACGAGGGCCAGCCCGACGATCCACCAGATGTAGGTGCCGAGCTGCGCCGTCTTCTCGACGATGGCCTCGTCGATGCCGATCCGCACCAGGTTGGGGATCTGCACCTGCACGATCAGGCCGGCGAACGACAGGACCAGCGAGGTGATCAGCAACGCGCGATGGGCCTTGACCAACGGCAGCGCCCGGCGCAGCCAGCCCTTGCGGGCGTCGGGATCGATGGACGCCCGGGGTGCGCGGCGGGACAACGGCGCCTCCTGCGGCAGGTCTAGTTAGCCTGGCTAACGATACTCCGGGGCTCGGGAGACGTGGGGGTGACGCGGCCCACCAGGACCACGGCCACCGCACCGAGCAGCTGGCACAGCGCGACCGCGAGGATGATCGCCGCCGCCCCGGCGCCCGCGGCGAGCCCGGCCGCGGCGGCCCCGGCCGCGGCCGCGGTGACCTTCAGCCCGGCGCCGAGCGAGAACACCTGCGTGCGCAGCTCCGGCGGGGACTCCTGATCGCGTACGGCGAAGACCGCCACCGAGACCGGCGCGCCCAGCCCGCCGGCCAGCGCGAACAGCGGCAGCCAGACCCACCAGGCGGGCACGACGACCAGGATCGCGAACGGCAGGGCGGTGGCGGCCAGGCAGACGGCGACCACCCACTCCGGACGCCACCGGCGGATCGGCCAGCGGGTGCACAGCAGCGAGCCGATCAGTCCACCGGCCGCGCCCGCCGAAAGGATCACGCCAGTCAGCTCGGTGCGGCTCTCCCGGGCCGCGATCAGCGCCGCCACCAGCGGTAGCGCCCCCATGCCGGCCATGCTGAAAACGGTTCCGGCGGTGACCGCGCCGAGCCGGGGCCGCCGGGCCATCAGCGTGAACGCGGCCAGCGGCGAGGCCAGCCGGCGCCGGCCCGTGGCCACCGGCAGCGGCAGCGTGACCAGCAGCGCGGCCGCGGCCAGCACGAGCGCGGCCAGCCCGACGGTCGACCATGCGGCGCCGGCCAGCCCGGCCAGCACGGCGGCCAGGGCCGGACCGGCGATCCCGGCCATGCTGTACGACATGACGTCGAGCCCGAACGCCCGCTCCAGCCGGTCCGGCACGAGATCGCCGAGCAGGCTGCTGAGCCCGCCGATGAGCAGCGGCGCGCAGCAGCCGGCGAGCACCAGCACGAGCACGGCGCCCGCGGTGGAGCGGCCGATCATCGCGGCGGCGGCGGCCAGACAGCCCGCGTAGGCGAGATAGACCGTGGCGTAGAGCAGGCGGCGCCCCCGGACGGCGTCGGCGATCGCGCCCACGACCGGGGCGGCCAGCACGTGCGGCACCATCAATGCCGCGATCAGGAGACCGCCGAGGCCCGGGTCGCCGGTGCGTTCGAGCACGAGCAGCAGGATCGAGACCCGCGCGCCCTCGTCGGCGAGACGGGCGAAGACGGCGACACCCACATACCGGGCGAGGACGAACGAGGGGGACATCGGCAGGATTCTGCCCGCCTCAGCCAACTCCAAACGGCTCCGGCTCCTCCGGCGGGCAGTGCGCGCCCGGCGGCGCCGGCCGGAGCTTCAGCAGATATCGGTCGACCACCCCGGAGACGCACCGGCTCTTGTTGTACGCGACGTGACCCCAGCCGTCGTACGTGAGCAGGCTCGTCGGGGAGCCGAACTGGGCCGCCACGCTGTGCGCCCAGGCGTACGCCGTGGCCGGGTCGTGGCGCGAGTTGACCAGCAGGATCGGGCCCAGGCCGGGCGGCGGGGTGACGGCCGCCTGCGGGTTGCCGGGCGGGGACGGCCAGCCCAGGCAGCCGGTCATGGCCGAGAGGGCGAGCGGCGAGATCAGCATCTGGGGCGCGCGCAGGGCCAGCGCCCGCATCCGCCGCCGCAGGTCGGCGAAGCCGGTGACCCGCAGGTTCCAGTCCTGGCAGATGACCGGGGAGAAGCTGTAGTCGACGAGATCGACGGCGGCCGGGGCGGCGCGGCGGCTCTTGGCCGGCGCGGGGGTGAGTGCGTCGCGCAGGTAGTAGGCGAACGAGTACCACTGCGGCTCGTAGAACGCCGAGAAGGCGGCCGTGAGCAGGTCGGAGAGGCTCAGCTTGAGCGACGAGTCGTACGGGTTGGTCAGTTGCCCGGCCCGCGCCCGGACGATCGCGGACGCCCACAGCTTGGGCACGTCCTGGCCGCGCAGCACGCAGCGCTTGTCCTGGGTGCACCACTTGACGAACTCGCCGAACGAGTCCTGCGCGGCGTCGGTCTCGCGGGTCAGAAAGTCGTCCAAGCCGGCGCTGTGGTCCATCACGCTGTCGAGCACGAGCCCGCGCACCCGGGCCGGATAGCGCTCGGCGTACTGCTGCCCGATCAGGGTCCCGTACGAGGCCCCCCAGAAGTTGATCTTTTGTTCGCCCAGGGCCACGCGGACGGCGTCGAAGTCGCGCACCACGCTGACCGTGTCGACGTGACCGAAGTGGGCGCCGGTCCGGGACGCGCAGTCGGCCGCCAGTTTCCGGTTGAAGGCGACCATCGCCGCGTACTGCTGTTCGGTCTCGACGAGCGGGGACGGCTTGGCGTCGAGCAGGTCGCGCGAGCAGAGCACCGGCGCGCTGCGGCCCACCCCGCGCGGGTCCACGCCGACGATGTCGAACCGCTTGCGCAGTTCCTCGCCGAAGAAGCCGGTCGCGCCGATCGTGAAGTCGTACGCGGAACCGCCCGGCCCGCCCGGGTTGACCAGCAGCACGCCGAGGCGGTGGGCCGGGTCGGTCGCCCGGCGGCGGGCGATGGTGAGCGTGATCCGGGGACCGGACGGTTCGGCCCAGTCGGCCGGCACCGGGAGCTCCGCGCACTGCACCTGGGCATCCTCCGGGCACACGGTCCACGTGAGGGCGGCCGCTCTCGCCGGGACGGGCGGCACGAACCCGTACGCGAGCAGGGTGATCACCGTGAGGGCCACGGCCCGGAAGGGTCGCGTCGAAGCTCGCACGCGCTGTCTCTCCGCCCTGCACGGCCGAGGCGCCGCGCGGCCCCATCTTCGGACGAACGACGATCATGAGTCCGGTAAACCGGGGAAAGTTCGCCGGGCCGTGGCACCGTGGAGCGATGACACCCGCCGCACGGACCCGTCTCGTCCTGGCCACGGCCGGCGCTTTTCTGCTGGTGGCCTGCTCCGACGGCGAGGCCGCCGCCCCCAGCGGCGCGACGTTCAGCCCGTCACCGCCCCCGGCCCCGGCCTCCTCGGGCCCGGCGGGTTCGTCCCCGGCCAAGAAGATCGCTCTGGGCAAGCCGCAGATCATCGTGGACGGCCTCGAGGTGCCGTGGGGACTGGCCTTCCTGCCCGACGGCTCGGCGCTGGTCAGCGAGCGCGACAGCGGCGACATCCGGCGGATCCCGGCCGGCGGCGGCGACCCGAAGCGGGTGTACACCGTCGAGGGCGTCGACGCGGGCGGCGAGGGCGGCCTGCTCGGCATCGCGGTTGACCCCGCCTACGAGCAGAACAAGTTCCTGTACGCCTATTTCACCGCGAGCGGCGACAACCGGATCGTGCGGTTCACGCTCGCCGGCGGCCGCCCCCGGGTGATCTTCGACGGGATCTCCAAGGCGGGCATCCACAACGGCGGGCGGATCGCGTTCGGGCCCGACGGCTTCCTGTACGTGGGGACGGGCGACGCCGGCAACGGCAGCGAGTCGCAGGACCGCGGCGACGTCAACGGCAAGATCCTGCGGATCACCCGGGACGGCAAGCCGGCGCCCGGCAACCCGTACGGCGGGTCGCCGGTCTGGTCGATGGGCCACCGCAACGTGCAGGGCCTGGCCTGGGGGCCGGACAAGAAGATGTACGGCATCGAGTTCGGGCAGAACACGTGGGACGAGGTCAACGTCATCCAGCCGGGCAAGAACTACGGCTGGCCCGAGGTCGAGGGCAAGGAGGGCCGGTCGGCCTATGTCGACCCGATCGTGCAGTGGAACACCGACGAGGCGTCGCCGTCGGGCGCGGCCGTGGCCGGGGACACGCTTTACGTGGCCGGGCTGCGCGGTGAGCGGCTGTGGACCGTTCCGCTCGGCGGTGGCCAGCCCGAGGCGGCGCTCAGCGGCGAGTACGGGCGGTTGCGTACGGTCGCCGTGGCCCCGGACGGAGCGTTGTGGGTGACCACCTCGAACCGGGACGGCCGAGGTGATCCCCGCGACGGCGACGACAAGATCCTGCGATTCGCTGCTCGGTAGAAGAACTACTTGTTGTTGGGCGGAAGTTCGGGAAGGGCCGAGATCGCCGCGGCGTACTGGGCGATCTGCCGGCCGTTGGGCACCACGCCGACGGCGCGGAGCTGGTCCTGAATGGCCTGCTTGACCTGGTCCTCATGTTGACCGCGGTGGGTCTGCATGACCTTGTTCACGACGTAGTCGACTCGGATCTGCTGTTGCCAGCCGGCGGTACGGTAACCGCCAGCCCGGGCGTTACTGATGGGGGCGATGGCTTCCATGCCCCGTGTATCGGTCGCCGCCCGGCCCGACTCGATGAATGCGGAGGCGGTGCAACCCGATGGCTACCGGGTCACACCGCCTCGGACATCAGTGCGCCGGGGGCCGGTCGTCGTCCGTGTCCAGATCCGCCGGATCGGGCGCCGTGGGCGGATTGAGCCGCAGCCACAGAAGGAAGAGGAGTCCCAGCACCAGCATGCCGATGCCCATCCAGAGGTTGATCCGGACGCCCTCGGCCTTGTCGATCTCGGCTTGACTGTCGAAGATCCCGAGGATCGTGACGATCACGCCGTAGACGACGAACAGGCCACCGATGACCCGCCGTACGTCGAAGAGCCGGGCCGCGGCCGAGAGCTTCTTCTCGTCGACCTGGTCGTTGTTCTCCGCCATGGTGAGACCTCCTTACCAGACCGGGATGTACAGGGCGAGGGCCAGCACGACCGCGATCACGCCGAGCAGGACGGGGTTGCGCCACCAGACCTTCTCGCCGGACACGATCGCCGTGCCGCCGGAGGTGCCGCCGAGACCGTAGACGAGACCGCGCAGCTCCTCCTCCGGCTTCGACGGGGTGAACATGGTGACCGCGATCGCGACGACGACCGCCGTCACGAAGGCGACGCCCGCGCCCCAGAAGCTCTGCTCGAGCGCCGAGTTGAACGCGACCGCGTCGGTCAGGTAGAGGATGTAGAGCGTCAGCGAGGCGATGAAGCCCAGGAACAGCGACCAGAAGCCGGCCCACGGGGTCATCCGCTTCCAGAACATGCCCACGATGAAGGTCGCGAACAGCGGAGCGTTGAACAGCGAGAACAGCTGCTGGATGTACTCCATGATGTTGCCGTAGCCGGAGGCGATGAACGCCGTGCCGATGCCGATGACGACACCGCCGATGGTGGCGTAACGGCCGATCCGCAGGTAGTACTCGTCGCTGCGGTCCTTCTTGATGTAGGCCTGCCAGATGTCGTACGTGAAAACGGTGTTGAAGCCGCTGACGTTGGCGGCCATGCCGGCCATGAACGACGCGAGCAGACCGGTGACCGCCACGCCCAGCACGCCGTTGGGCAGCAGGTCACGCATCAGCAGCGGGATCGCGTTGTTGTAGGTGAGCTCACCCTCGTCGGCGCCCAGCCCCTTGACCGTCACGACGGCGATCAGACCGGGGATGACGGTGACCGCCGGGATCAGCAGCTTCGGGAAGGCGGCGATGATCGGCGTACGACGGGCCGCGTTCATGTTCTTGGCCGAGAGCGCGCGCTGCACCTCGGCGAAGTTCGTCGTCCAGTATCCGAACGACAGCACGAAGCCGAGGCCGAACAGGATGCCGATCCAGTTGGCGCCCAGCGGGTTGTCGGCGCTGCTGCCGGTGTTCGACCAGGTGTGCAGGGCCGCGTCGCCCAGCGGGCCGCTGCGGACGGCGTCGAACAGGCCGTCGATGCCGCCGACCTTGACCAGACCGACGATCGTGAGCGGGATCAGACCGGCCAGGATCACGAAGAACTGCAGCACCTCGTTGTAGATGGCCGAGGAGAGACCACCGATCGTGATGTACGTCAGCACGATCGCGGCGCCGACCAGGATCGAGACCCAGAGCTCCCAGCCGAGCAGCGCGTCGAGGATCAGCGCCAGCGCGAACAGGTTGACGCCGGCGATCAGCACCTGCGCCACCGCGAAGCTGATCGCGTTGAAGATGTGCGTCGGCTTGTTGAAGCGCCGCCGCAGGAACTCGGGGACGCTGCGCACCTTGGAGCCGTAGTAGAACGGCATCATCACGATGCCGAGGAAGACCATCGCGGGAACCGCGCCGATCCAGTAGTAGTGCAGTGTCAACAGGCCGTACTGGGCGCCGTTGGCGGCCATGCCGAGGATCTCGAGGGCGCCCAGGTTGGCCGAGACGAACGCCAGGCCGGTCACCCAGGCGGGCAACGACCGGCCCGAGAGGAAGAAGTCGGCGCTGGTCTTGATCGCTCTTCGCGCCGCGAAGCCGACCCCGAGGACGGTGCCGAAATACAGGATCAGGATCAGGTAATCAACGATGTCGAGATCGAGCCGTAGCCCGCTCTCCGCGGCAAGCACCACAGGCCACCTCCGAGGGGAAAGTCAGCCGCCGACTACCCGACTCGAATATCTTTCACACCTTGGCGTTACCTAACGGAGACCTTCGACAACTTCCGGAGAGAGCTCGGACACATTGGTGACGACCAGCGAGGCCAGGGCCAGGGCGTCCGCGGCGGGCGGGTAGACACCGTGCGGCACGGCGATCACCGCCAGGCCGGCCGCGCCCGCCGAGCGCAGGCCGTTGCTCGAATCCTCGACGGCGGCACAGACGGCCGGGGCGAAGCCGAGCTTCTCGCAGGCGCTCAGATAGACGTCGGGGGCGGGCTTGCCCCGGGGCACCTCCTCGGTCGACAGGGTCACCCGGAACGCGTCGGTCAGCCCGGCCGTCTCGAGCACCTGGTCGATCAGGATGCGGGCCGACGAGCTGGCCAGCGCCAGCGGGAAGCGCGTGCCGAGGGCCCGGACCGCCTGGACCGAGCCCGGGATGAGCGGGAGCGACGTGCGGTAGCGCTCGGCCATCCGGCTCAGCACGTCGGTGGCCACCTGCTCGGGCGTACGGGGAACGCCGACGTCGTGGGCCAGGTGACCGGACCATTCCGGGGTGCTCATCCCCATCATGCGGTCCTGGGTGTCGGGCAGGAACTCGCGGCCGTGCTCGGCCACGTAGGCCCGCCGGACCTCCTCCCACACCTCCTCGGTGTCGATGATCACGCCGTCCAGGTCGAAGACCACTGCCTCGATCGTCATGGTCAGAAGCTTTCCGCGGCCGGGACGATCTCGGAGGCGAAGACCTCGAACTGCTTGGTGTCCCACGCGTTGCGCAGGCCGCCGTGCCCGACCTCGAAGCCCAGCCCGTGCAGCCGGCGCAGGCCGTCGATGATCTCGCCCACTCGCTCGCCCTTCTCGCCCAGATCGAAGTTGAACAGCACGGTCTTCTGGATCTCGTCGTAGTCGCGGCCGACGTCGTCGCAGTGCCGCTTGAGCACGTCGAGCTTGTGCTGCACCTCCGGGCCGGGGAACAGGTTGCAGGCGTCGGCGTACTGCGCGACCAGCCGCAGCGTCTTCTTCTCGCCGCCGCCGCCGACCAGGATCGGCAGGTGCGGGCGGGCCAGCGGCTGCGGGTGGTTGAGCAGGCGGTCGAGCCGGTAGTGCGTGCCGTGGAAGGCCGTCTCGTCACCCGCGAACATCTGCTTGCAGATCCGGAGCGCCTCCTCGAGCCGCTCGAACCGCTCCTTGGTCGGCGGGAACAGCAGGCCGAGACCGCGCGACTCCTCCTCGTTCCAGGCCGCGCCGAGGCCCAGGATCGCCCGGCCGCCGCTGAGCACGTCGAGCGTGGTGACCGCCTTGGCCAGCAGGCCCGGGTCGCGATAGACCACGCCCGTAACCAGGGTGAGCAGCTTCGCGTTCTTGGTATGCGCGGCCACGAAGCCGAGCGCCGTGTAGGCCTCGAGCATGTCCCACTCCGGCGGGCCGATCACACCGATCTGCCAGAGGTGATCCATCACGCTGATCCGCTCGAAGCCGGCCTCATCGGCCGAGGACGCGATGTCGGCGAGGACCGGTCCGAGCCGGGGCGCGCCCTCGGGCCAGGTGAAGTTCGAGATGTGCAAACCAAGTTTCACGGGTCCCTCTTTTCCCGGACATTCGCCGCAACGGATCAAAGCCTACCCGCAAACCCCCATTCCCGTACGCAGCGTAGTGACGAACCGGCCTTATCGGGCTCCCGGCAACCGTCGGGCGGGCACCGGACGGTCCGCGAAGTTGATCGTCCTCCACCGTTCCGGTGAGTTGCTGTTCGGTTGCCGACCGGTAGTTTTCTTGATCAGGAACCAGCCTGAGGAGCACCGCCATGCCTCCTTCGCCGCTTTCCGCAGCGACGAGCCACCGCCGAACCCCGTCACCCTCCGTAAGCGTCGTGATCCCGGCCCGCGAGCCCGCCGGGCTGCACCTGAGCCTGCGCGGACTGCCCCGGGTCGACGAGGTCATCGTGGTCGGCACGGGTCTGGACCTCTCGGCGTGGCCGGACGCCGTGCTGGTGCCGCCGACCCGGCCCGGCCTGGGTAACGCGATCGCCTGCGGGGTCCGGGCGGCCCACGGCGACATCGTGGTCACGCTCAACGGCGACGGCTCGACCGACCCGGCCGAGATCCCCCGGTACGTGGCGTCGCTGCTCGCCGGGGCGGACGTGGCGCTCGGCTCGCGCTACTCGGCCGGCGGCCGCGACCTGACCGGCGGCCGGTTCCGCCGCTGGGCCAACCTCCTGCTGATCTGGTGTTTCAGCACCGTCCTGGGCATCCGCCGCACCGACCCCGGTTTCGGGTACGCCGCCTTCTGGCGCGACGCCGTGCCGGGCCTCGGCCTCGCCGACCCGGGCTCGCGCGCGGCCGCCGCGTGGGGCGAGGGCCCCGAGGTGGGCCCGCTGCTGGCGCTGCGTCCCGCCGTACGGGGGCTGCGGGTGGCCGAGGTGCCGAGCGTCGCCTATCCCCCGGTCCGCCGCCCGGCCGCCCGCGACCGGGCCCGCCTGCGCCACTGGCTGCGCACCGCCCTGGGCGAGCTGCGCGGCGGCGACCGTGCGGTCTGGGCGCCACCGGCCCCGATGCGCAATCTGACCTACACCGGCCCCGACCGTCGCGCACCACTGAACGACGAGACCGGCGCCGGCCGCCGCGCCCTCGACCGGCGCGCCGTCGAGGCCCTGGGCGACGAGCTGCGGGCGGGCGAGCGCCTGGCCCGCGAGCGCACCACCGTGCGCCGCTTCACCGGCACCAAGGGCTGGTCACAGACCGACCTGAGCCGACCGGCGTGGACGCCGCCGGTCCAGCCTCCGTTCCACGGCGCCGGCCCGGCCCGCAGCCGCAACGACGCGCCGCCGTCCTGGCGGGACGGGCACCCGGAGCGGCTCGGCGGACCCGACCGGCAGCCGCGTTCGGCCGAGACGCCGTGGCGCCTCGCCCCCGGCGCAATCCAGCCGGCCCAGCGCGAGGTCGGCAGCCGTCGCCGCCGCATCCAGGGCGTGCGGCAGTCCCAACCGGATCTGCGCGTCATCAACGGCGAGGGCATGGGCTCGACGACTGGTCGCCGGGCCCGGCTCCGCTCGGTCAAGAAGCAGGGCAGTTAGGCCCGCTTGCGCAGCTCGGGCAGGATGCGCTCGGAATAGAGGCGCAGGAAGCGTTCCTGGTCGGGGCCCGGGGCGTGGAAGACCAGGTGCTTGAAGCCCATGTCGAGGTATTCGGCGACCTTGCCCACGTGCTCGTCGGGGTCGGACGAGCAGATCCAGCGGCTGGCCGTGCGGTCGACCGGCAGCGCGTCGGAGAGCCGCTGCATCTCGATCGGGTCCTCGACGCCGGTCTTCTCATCGGGCGAGAGCGCCAGCGCGCCCCAGTGCTGGGTGTCGTTGCGGGCCTTGTCGAAGTCGTCGTCGAAACTGACCTTGACCTCGATCATCAGGTCGAGGTCGTCGATCGAGCGGCCGGCCTTCTCGGCGCCCTCGCGGACGGCGGGCAGCAGGGTGTCGGTATAGAGCTCGTGGCCCTTGCCGCTGGTGGTGATGAAGCCGTCCGAGATGCGGCCGGCGAGCCGGGTGGCGGCCGGGCCGGAGGCGCCGATGTAGATCGGGACCGGCGTCTCCGGCTTGTCGTAGATGGTGGCGTTCTCGGTCTTGTAGAACTGCCCCTCGTAGGTCACCCGGTCTTCCGACCAGAGCTTCTGGATCAGCAGCACGGCCTCCTTGAGGCGGGCGAACCGCTCCTTGCCGTCGGGCCAGGCCAGCCCGAGCGGCACCTCGTTGAGCGACTCGCCCGAGCCGACGCCCAGGATCGCCCGCCCGGGCGCGAGGCAGCCGAGCGTGGCGAACGCCTGGGCGACCACGGCCGGGTGGTAGCGGAACGTCGGCGTGAGCACGCTGGTGCCGATCAGCACCCGCTCGGTGCGGGCGGCCAGCGCGCCCAGCCACGGCAGCGCGGCCGGGGCGTGCCCGCCGTCGTGCCGCCACGGCTGCAGGTGGTCGCTGACGAAGACCGAGTCGAAGCCGAGCTCCTCGGCCAGGACGCCGTATCTGAGAAGTTCCGCCGGCGGGAACTGTTCCGCCGAAGCCTTGTACCCGAACCGAATCATGGAGCCGACGTTACCCCGCGGCCTTGTACGCCTTTCCGGCCTCCGTCGGACTGTCGCCGTCGCGGTAGAGCCCGAAGTCGGCGCTGTCGCCCACGGCGGGCAGCCCGAACCACGCGTACCGCTCGACGAACGACCGCTTCTGCATGCCCTTGGTCGTGCCGTTGATGAACGTCACGAGCTGGGCCTGGGTCGGGTACTTGGGGGAACCGCCGAAGTTCATCAGGCCGTACTCGGTGATCCAGATGGGCTTGTTGTAGCGCTTGTGCACGGCGTCGACGTACCCGAGGAACTGGTTGACCGCGGCGTCGGAGAAGTCGGATCCGTACCAGTGCAACGTGATGAAGTCGACCTTGTAGCCCTTCTGGCCGGCGCCGGTCATGAACCGGTCGAGCCAGCCGCCCTTGGTGTCGCCGCCGAACGCGACCGCGGGGCTGCCCAGCCGCATGCCGGTCGCCTGCAGCCTGGGCCAGTCGGCCAGCGCCTGCTCGACGGTCATCTTGGCCTGGCCGTCCATGTCGGGCTCGTTGAACCCGAGCAGGACGTCGCCCTCCTTCTTGGCCTCGGCCAGGGTGGCGTCGTTGACGTTGTCCTTGCCCCAGATCATCGGGACGAACTCGACGTCGGACGGGCCGGGCATGTTCTTGTTGTTCGACGACCAGTTGTAGTACCAACCGGCGCCGATGTCGTCGAGGGCGGCCCGGGCGCCGGTGAACTCCCAGACGCCGACGCCCTTTTTCTTGCTCGCCTTGGCCGTGGCCACCACGGGCGGCTTCTTGGCCGGCGGCTTCGGGCTCGGGGTCGCGCTGGGCGTGGTGCGGGCCGGGGTGGGCCGGGCGGTGGTGGGCTTGGGCGCCGGACGGGTGGTCGGCGCGACCACCGCAGCCGTGGTGACCGGCGGCGGATCGGACTGCTGGGTGACGACCACGGCCGCCGCGCCGCCCGCGACCGCGGTGGTCGACAGCGCCGCGGTGAGCACCTTGCGGGACAGGCTGAAGCCGATCTTGGCCGCGAGGTGCGAGCCGCCGGCGCCGCCCGCCTTGGTGGCGACCGCGCCTCCGGCCGCGGCCTTCGCTCCGGCCGCACCGCCCGCGCCGAGGGTGGCCAGCACGTTCTGGCCCATCAGGCCGGCCGGCAGCGGGACCAGCGCCATGCCGGCCAGCAGCCGCTCGGCCGCGACCAGGCCGTTCCACGAGGGTGAGCAGTAGCGGCACTCGCGGGTGTGCCGGGCGATGCGCTTGCGCCACAGCGGGCTGGGCCGGCCGTCCCACTCGGTGGTCAGCAGGTGCAGATCGGGGCAGGCCGGGCTGGCGGCCAGCGCCCGCACGACGACCCGGGCCGTCTCGAGCTGGCCCTTCATCCGCTGGATGCGGACGGCGGCGTGCTGACGGGTGATGTCGGTGGCGGCGACGATCTCGTCGCGGGTCAGCTCGCCCGACGCCTCGAGCCACCAGAGCGCCAGCAGTTCACGGTTGTCCTCGTCGAGCCAGCGGGTCGCCTCGGCGGTCTCGCGGCGCTGGCCGCTGAGCTCGAGCCGGGTGATCGCCAGGTCGGTGAAGTCGGCGCCGGGGTCGCGGACGTCCTCGTGCACGAGCGCCTCGGGGGCGCCGCGCCGGGCCCGGAACCGCTCGCGGACCTGGCGCACCGTGATCGCCACCAGCCACGACCGGAACGCTTCGGGCTCGCGCAGGTCGTGCAGGTTGCGCAGCACGCGCAGCATCACGTCCTGCACGACGTCGTCCACGTCGGCGTGACCCTCGAGCGCCCGCCCCACGATCGTGTACACCAGCGGCAGATATCCGGCCACGAGCCGGTCGACCGCGACCGGGTCGCCGTCACGCGCGGCGATCACGATCGCGATGTCGGGTTGCTCCGCCATTGTCCAACCTTCCGTCGGGCGTCCATGCCGTGACCCTCACCGGCCACGGGAAGGGAGACGCCCAAGCCGTCCATGGATAACACGTTTTCCGGCGATGATCGGATGAGGTGTTACGGGACGGCCACGATTAGGCCCGGCGGCGAGCGGGAACCAGTAGGGCATGCGTATGACACTCCGGCTGGACCTGCCCCGCGAGGCGGGCAGTGTGCCCACCGTCCGCCGGATGCTGCGCTCGGCCCTCTCCGTCCTGCAGATCGACCGGGACTCCCAGGACGATCTCGAGATCGCGATCACCGAGGCCTGCTCGAACGTCGTACGGCACGCCGGCGGCGCCGAGAACTTCGAGGTCAGCCTGGACGTGGCCGAGAACCACTGCTCGATCGACGTGCGCGACACCGGGGAGGGGTTCGACCCCGAGGCGATCGGCGCCGCGAGCACCTCCAGCGAGAGCGGCCGCGGGCTGTCCCTGATCAAGGCCCTGGGCGAGAACGTCCGGATGCACTCCGTGCCGAAGCGGGGCAGCTTGATCCATTTCGAGAAGTCGTTCGCCTAGAACCTCGTGCCGACACCCGGGGAGCAAGCGCATATGATCCTTGCTCTCCTGCAACTATTGCGCCCGTACGCTCGCACAGAAGGGAAGATCGAGTGTCCGTCCGCCCGGCGTCCGTCGGCCCGTTCCTGCGCGCCGCACCGCCCGATCGACTCCCCGAGGTCGTGGCGGATCATCTGCGCACCTGGTTTCCGGTCAGCGGGACCGAGCTGCTTCTGAGCGACCTGACCTTCACCGCTCTCTGGCCCGTCCTCGACCCCGGGACCCCGGTCGGCGGCTCCCTCGAGCAGCGCTGCTTCGGCAGCCAGCAACCGGTGACCGGCAACGGGTCCCGGCGCCTGCTGCTCCCCCTGACCACGTGGGGCGACCGTCTGGGCGTGCTGCGGATCGAGCTCACCGAGACGCTCACCAGCGAGATGCGCACCGAGCTCACGAGCATCGCCGACGAGCTGGCCCTGGCGCTGCGCGCCGCCGACAAGGACACCGACCGCTATCGGCAGATCGTGCGCCGGCAGCGCCTCACCATGGCGGCCGAGCTCCAGTGGGACCTGCTGCCCGGGCGGTCGCTCGACGGCGAGCGGTTCCGGCTGGCCGGTCAGCTCGAACCGGCGTACACGATGTACGGCGACCACTACGACTGGGCGGTCACCGACGACCGGCTCACCCTCACCGTGCTCAACGGGCACGGCGACGGGATCGAGGCCGCGTTGCTGACCACGATCGCGGTCAACGCCATGCGCAACGCCCGCCGCTCCGGCGCCAACATCGTCGAGCAGGCCGAGCTGGCCTCCGACGCGATCTACTCGCGACACGGCGGCGCCTCGCACGTGGCCACGCTGCTCCTCGAGATCGACCTGACCGGCGGGACGCTCGAGGCGGTCGACGCCGGCTCGCCGCGGGCCCTGATCGCCCGCGAAGGGGAGATCCGACCGGTCGATCTGGAACAACAGCTGCCGCTCGGCATGTTCGGCGACAGTCGTTACGAGACCCAGAAGCTCCATCTCGAGCCGGGCGACCGTCTGCTGGTGGTCAGCGACGGCGTGCACGCGGCGGCGCCCGCCGGTCGTCCCCCGTACGGGGAATCCGGTCTGCTCAGCGCGCTGCGGCGGACGCGCCTGCAGCCGCCGGCCGAGGCGGTGGGTACGGTGATCCGCGCATTGCGTGACTACCACGCCGGCGCCGACCAGGAGGACGACGCCGTCATCGTGTGCCTGGATTGGCTCCGCGGAACGGCATGAAGTTTCCCCCGGGCGGGTAGTGGCATGCCGCACGCTCGCGCATCGTCTGACGAACAGGGAAACATCCGCCATGGACCGGGTCTCGGACGTCGCCGTCGCCGTCGAGTCGACGGTCGACGCGCTCGTCTCGGTGCTCGAATCCGCCGGCCTGGGCCACAGCTCCAGCGTTCCGCCCGCCCAGCTGCGGGTGCTGACCATTGTCGCCGGCAACCAGCACACCAACATGAGCCGCCTGGCCGAGGCGCTCGAGGTGGTGCCGTCGTCGGCCAGCCGGCTCTGCGACCGTCTCGAGGCCACCGGGCTGCTGCGCCGGCTGCCCGACCCGCGTGACCGCCGCGAGGTGCGGTTGCTGCTGACCCCGGCCGCCCGGCGGCTGCTCGACGAGCTGCGCGACCTCCGGCGCCGGGCCCTCGAAGACGTGCTCGGGCGGATGCCGGCGGGCGACCGCGACGCGCTGGTGCACTCGCTGCGGGCCTTCGCGACGGCGGCGGCGGTCGACGGGGCGGAGGACGAGTCCCGGCGTACGGCGTGAGGTAGCGTCGGCCGATGCGCATCGGCATCGTGATCCTTCCCGACCAACGCTGGTCCGTCGCCGGGCGGCGCTGGCAACGCGCCGAGGAATACGGCTTCGACCACGCGTGGACGTACGACCACCTGGGCTGGCGTGATCTGGTGGACGGGCCGTGGTTCGACGCGGTCCCGACGCTCACCGCGGCCGCCATGGTCACCCGCCGCATCCGTCTCGGCACGTACGTCGCCTCGCCCAACTTCCGCCACCCGGTGCACTTCGCCCGCGAGGTCACCGCGCTCGACGACATCTCGCAGGGCCGCCTGCTGCTCGGGCTGGGCGCCGGCGGCACCGGCTTCGACTCGGCCGTGCTGGGCGAGCCCGAGCTGACCCCGCGCGCCCGGGTCGACCGGTTCACCGAGTTCCTCGACCTGCTCGGCACGATCCTGGAAAACCCGGCGACGACGTGGAAGGGCGACTACTACGCCGCCGTCGACGCCCGCAGCGCGCCCGGGCCGTGCCAGAAGCCCCGCCCGCCGTTCGTGGTCGCCGCGAACGGGCCACGCGCCCTGCGGCTGGCCGCCAAGCACGGCGACGGCTGGGTCACCACCGGCGTCACCGGCACGGCCCCCGGGACGGCCGCCGAGTGGTGGGCCAACGTGGCCCGGATCGTCGCCGGATTCGACTCGGCGCTCGACGCGGCCGGCCGGAGCCGCGACGCGATGCCGCGCTATCTGAACCTGGACTCGTCACCGGTCTATTCGCTGAGCAGCGCCGAGGCGTTCGAGGACGCCGTGGGCCGCGCCGGGGAGCTGGGGTTCACCGACGTGATCACACATTGGCCGCGCGAGTCGAGTTGGTATGCGGGCGACGAAAAGGTCCTGGAATCGGTGGCGTCACGGCTGCCGCGGCTACGCCTTTCGTAGCGCGCAATTTGCCCGGGCGGCGAACAGGGCGCCGGTCAGCGCCCGTTCGCCGCGCGGTAAGCCTGCGTCACGCTCTGTGGAATGCGCCCGCGCTCGGAAATCTGATGTCCGTTGGCCGTCGCCCACTCACGGATCTGACGGTTTTCGTCGCGGGACCCCGCGGTGCGGCCGGAACCGGCGCGCCGGGGCGAGATGCGGCCGGGGGTGGCCCGGCCGAGCCGGGTGCCCGCGTTGATGTACGGATCGAGGACCTTACGCAGCTTCCCCGCATTGGCCTCGGAAAGGTCGATCGTGTAGTTAATGCCGTCCAGACTGAACTCGACCGTGCGGTCGGCCTTCTTTCCGTCCAGATCGTCGATCAGAGTGGTGATTACCTGCCGCGCCATAACGACTCCCGAGTCCGCCCGACCAACCGCGCCAAGTGTTGCTCGAAACCGGCATCGCGCGCAACTGTCCGACGCGAATTCGCAATTCTTTCCGCACGGCCGGCCGACTGGTTATTCAAATGACCGACCCCGCATTCACGGGAATCAGCACGGAAAGCTCGGCTTGGACGGGCGGCGGACCATCACCTAGTGTCGCTGGCATGGAGCAGGAAGCCGACTGGCAGGAACAGCGACGGCAGGCCGTCGCCGGCCACGCCGCCGCGCTGGAAGCCGGGCGGGCCGCCGAGGCCCGCGAGGCGGCGGCCCTGCTCGACGACTTCATCCGCCGCGCCGCCGAGCGCGGGCTCACACCGCACACGCTGATGGCTCGAACCTTCGACGGCCGCGCCACGTATCGAACCCATGTGCGTGGGTGGTATCTCAAGTCGAACCGGTCGGTCGCCGTGGGCGAGGACGGGGAGTATTACGTGCTGACCGTGCCGGCCTCGTTGCGGGCCCGCTTCGTCGGGGCCGACCTGACCCCGAGCATGCCCCGGCTGATCGTCGGCGCCGGCGGCGGTGACGGCGAGACGATCCCGCTGCGGCAGCTGCTCGACCGGCGGCTCGAGGCGGGGGTCTCCTGGCCTTGATCCGCCGTGTCCTGGCGGCGTCCTGTGCCGCCGCCCTCCTCCCTGTTCTCGTTCCGGCCGCGCCCGCCTCGGCCGCCCCCGAGATCCCCTGCCCGAAGCCCAAGGTGGCGCCCCCGCCGAACCGGCCCGCGCCGCCGGCGCCGCCGCCGGACGACCCGGTGGGCAGCGCGATCGGCGGTGACGCGCTCGCCACCCACGGCCTGGTCGTCCCGGCCGGCGCCAAGCCGCCGCCGGCGGTCACCGCGACCACGTGGATGGTGGCCGACCTGGACACCGGTGAGGTGCTCGGTGGCTGCGGCCCGCACGTCTTCCATACCCCGGCCAGCGTGCAGAAGACCCTGCTGGCGGCCACCGTGATCGACAAGCTCGACCCGGATCAGCGGATGACCGTGACCAGCGGCGACCTCGACATCGAGCCCGGCAGCTCGGCGGTCGGGCTGCTGGTCGGCGGCAAGTACCCGATCTCGACGCTGTGGCTGGGCCTGATGCTCAACTCGGGCAACGACGCCGCCAACGCGCTGGCCCGGCTGGCCGGTGGCGGCGGCGCCGACGGCGTCCGCAAGACCGTCGGCGAGATGAACGCGCTGGCCAGGCGGATCGGCGCGTACCAGACGCACGCGGTCACGCCGTCCGGGCTCGACGGGGCGGGGCAGTTCACCAGCGCGTACGACCTGGCCCTGATCGCCCGGGTGGCGTTCGCGAACGCCGACTTCCGCCGTTACGTGCTGACCCGCAGCGCCCAGATGCCGGCCCAGCCGCAGCTGAAGAAGGGCGGGTTCCAGTTCCAGAACGAGAACAAGCTGATCTACAACTACCCCGGGGCGCTGGGCGGCAAGACCGGCTTCACGACGCTGGCCCGGCACAGCTACGTGGGCGCGGCCCAGCGCAACGGACGCCGCCTGGTGGTGACGCTGCTCGGCGCCGAGGCCCGGCCGCTGCGGGGCTGGCAGCAGGGCGCGGCCCTGCTCGACTGGGGTTTCTCGCTGCCCCGCGACGAGTCGGTCGGCAAACTGGTCTCGCCGCAGGACGTGGCCCCCGTGACCGCCGCTCCGGCGCTGAAACCGGCCGCGCCACCCAACGCCGGACCGGCCCGGGCCGGCGACCCGCCGAAGCTGCTCTCGGTGGCCGCGGCCGCCTCGGTGGCCCTGCTGCTGGCCGGCGCGCCCCTGCTCCTGCTGCTGGCCCAGCGCCGCCGCCGTCGCCGCCCGACGGCGTAGTCCCTACGGCAACGCCCAGCCCGACCAGAGCAGGCCGAACACCCAGACGACGGCCACCGCCAGGGCCGCCGTGAACTCGATGAGCATGGCCATGCCCGCGGCGTGCAGCGCGTGCTTGGTCGAGGGCCACGCCCGGCCGGGGCCCAGCCGGGCGCGCTCGACCAGATAGACCCCCAGCACGAAGCCGAGCGGCAGGCCGAGCACCGGGATCACGAAGAAGCCGACCACGCCGAGCAGGCCGCCGGCCAGCAGCGCCGAGTTGGGCACACCGGCGCCCTTGAGGCGGCGGCCCGGCACCAGATATTTGATCAGGGCGCCGAGCAGGGCCACGGCCGTCGCCACGCCCAGCACCAGCCAGCGCACCGCGTTGCTGCCGTCGCCGAAGATCGCCCAGAACAGCACCCCGGCCCAGCTGAGCAGCAGGCCGGGCACGACCGGCACGACGACCCCGACCACGCCGATGGCTATCGCCACCCCGGCGATCAGGTTGATCACCCAGGCGCTGTCGGTCAGATCCATGCGCCAAAGGTGCCAGGCCGGGGCAACGGCGCAAAGAGAGGGGCCGGACTTCTCAACCAACCCACAGCCACGACCGAAGCTCAGGGCACGCCACCCGACGCCATGTAACAGCAACCGTCGCGCACCCTCTCGCCACTTAATCGGCACCGGTTCGCTGACGAACCTCCCTGTGACACGCCGACGAGCTCCTGGAAAACGGGGCCGCCGACAACGGGGGGAACACCACATGACCAGCATCGCGAACGCTGCCGACATCGTTGCCGACACCGCCGCTACGACGGTGCTGTCCGCCGCTGAGCAGGAGGAGATGATCCGCACCCACATGCCGCTCGTCGGCCACCTGGTGCGCGACATGCTCAGCCGCATCCCCAACCACATCCACCGCGACGACCTGACCAGCGCCGGCCTGCACGCCCTGGTCACCGCGGCCCGCGGCTGGGACCCGCAGCGTGGCATCCCGTTCCACCGCTTCGCCAGCACCCGCATCCGCGGCGCCATCCTCGACGAGCTCCGCGCTCTCGACTGGGCGACCCGCTCGGTGCGCACCAAGGCCCGCGCCACCGACACCACCCGTCAGGCGCTGACCACCACGCTGGGCCGCACGCCCACCGCGGACGAGCTGGCCCAGGCGCTCGGCACCACCACCAGCGACCTCAAGCAGACCGACACCGACGTGCAGCGCGCGACCGTGCTGTCGCTGCAGGGCTTCACCACCAGCAGCGCCGACGACCTGGTGACCGAGAAGACGCCGGGCCCGGAGGACATGCTGCTGCGCCGCGAGCAAATCGGCTACCTGCACCACGCGATCGGCTCGCTGCCGGAGCGCCTGCAGGTCGTCATCACCGAGTACTTCCTGCAGGAGCGGCCGATGGCCGACATCGCGGCCGACCTGGGCGTCACCGAGTCGCGGGTGTCGCAGCTGCGGGCCGAGGCGCTGACGCTGCTCAAGGACGGCCTGAACACGCACCTCAACCCCGACCTGGCGCCGGTTCCGGACAACCCGGAGAGCATCACCGCCCGTCGCCGCGCGTCCTACTACAACAGCATCGCCGAGAGCACCTCGGTGCACAGCCGGCTGGCGCTGACCAACGCGCACGGCCACACCGCTTACAGCCGCGGTCCGCTCACGGCCGCCGTCTGACGCGAAAGGGAGGCTCGGCATCATGCCGAGCCTCCCTTTTTCTCATGCCAGCGCGCTGAGCACCTTGGGCAGGTCGGTCGTGTGCAGCACGCCCAGCCGCCGGGTGGCCCGGGTGACCGCCACATAGAGGTCGGACAGGCCGCGCGGGCTCTCCGCGATGATCTCGCCGGGCTCGACCACGATCACCGAGTCGAATTCGAGACCCTTGGCCTGCCGTACGGTCATCAGCACCACCTGATTGAGCAGGTCGGGCTGCTCCCCCACGGCCGCGCCGGGCACCGCCTCGACGAGGGCGCGTCCCAGGTCCGCCTCACGGGACTCGGGCACCAGAACACCCACACGGCCCTCACCGGCGTCGGCGGCCTCCACCCGTACGGCGGCAATTGTCTCGGCCGGAAGCGCGACCGGCGGCACCCGCAGGGCCCACGGCTCCACGCCGGCCGACCGCACCGACCGGGGCGGTTCGAGCGCCGGGTCGACCGCGGCCAGCACGTCGGCCGCCACCGCCATCACCTCGGCCGGCGTGCGGTAGTTCACGGTCAGCTCGACGAGGTTCCAGCGCTGACCCACGTACGGCTCGAAGACCTGCTCCCACGTCGTGGTGCCGGCCAGTTCCGAGGTCTGGGCAACGTCGCCGACCACGGTCATCGAGCGGCTCGGGCAGCGCCGCATGAGCAGCCGCCACGCCATCGGGGACAACTCCTGCGCCTCGTCGACGATCACGTGCCCGAAAACCCAGGTGCGGTCGGCCGCGGCCCGCTCGGCGGCGGTACGGGTGTCGAGCACCTCGTGCCGCTCGACGAACGCGCTCGCGTCCACGACGTCGGTCGCGGACAGGATCTCCTCTTCCTGGTCCTCGAAGTCGAGCGACCGGGAACCCTCGACGATCTCGAGCACACCCTCGGCGTACTCGATGGCCTCGCGCCTCTCCTGAGCCGCCTGCCGCGCCTTGAGGGTGTCGTCGACCCCCAGCAGCTCGGCCAGCTCGTCGAGCAGCGGCACGTCGGCCGGCGTCCACCGGGCGTCGTGATCACGCAGCAGCAGGGCCCGCTCGGCCTCGGACAGCCCGGCCGCCGCCGAGGCCAGCCGGTCGGGGTCGCTGAGCAGTTCGCGCAGCACCCGGCGCGGGGTCAGCACCGGCCAGAAGTCGAACAGCGCCTGCTGCACGTCGGCGTCCTCGCGCAGCTCGCGGCGGGTCTCGGCCAGGTCGGCCTCGGAGAGCAGATTGTCCCCGCCCAGCGGGTCGGCGCCGATCCGCTCGGCGATCTCGAGCGACAGCGCGTGGATGGCCTCGGTCACGAAGATCGACCGGGCCACGTTGTGCGGGCGGCCGGACCGGCGGGCCACGGCGCGCGCGTCCTCGAGCACCGACCGTTCGATGCGCAGCGGGTAGCCGTCGTGGTCGACCTCGGCGAACGTCTCCGGCACCGTCTGCCAGTCGGCGACCGCCCTGGCCAGCACGTCGAGCATCTCGGTGCGTCCCTTGAGCGCGGCCGCGGCCGACGGTTCCACGGCCCGCGCCCGTACGCCGGGAAACATGTCCCCCAGCGTGGCCAGGAGCACCCCGGTCTCGGCCAGCGAGGGCAGCACCTGCGAGATGTACCGCAGGAAGGTCGGGTTGGGGCCGAGGATCAGCACGCCCTGCTTGGTCAGCTGACCGCGGTAGGTGTAGAGCAGGTACGCCGCCCGGTGCAGCGCGACGGCGGTCTTGCCGGTGCCGGGGCCGCCCTGCACCACCATGACGCCCGGCAGCCCGGCCCGGATCACCTCGTCCTGCTCGGCCTGGATGGTCTCGACGATGTCGCGCATCCGGCCCGTACGGTTGGCGGTCAGCGCCGACAGCAGCGCCGCCTCGCCGGTCACGTCCTCCCGGCCGCCGCTCTCGGCCGCCTCGAGGTCGAGCACCTCGTCGTCGAGGGCGGTCAGCACCCGGCCCTTGGTGCGCAGGTGCCGGCGGCGCTTCACCCCGTCGGGGGAGACGGCGGTGGCCAGATAGAACGGCCGCGACGCGGGGGCGCGCCAGTCGACCAGAAGAGGATCACGGTCGTGCTCCTCGGCGGACAATCCGATGCGTCCGATGTAGCGGGGCTCGTCGGCGACGAAGTCGAGCCGGCCGAAGCAGAGAGCGTTCTCCACAGCATTCATCTGCGCGAGTTGTTCGGCGTAATGGGCCCGGGTCGCCTCGCGCTGGGCGCGGCCCTGAGGCGTGCCCCCGGCCTCGAGCAGAATGGCGCGGAGACGGTCGTCGGCCTGCGCCCGAAGACCGTCCAGCCGGTTGTAGAGGGTGGTGAGGTACGCCTGTTCGGCACGGAGGTCGTCGTCTCGCGTCACCGCGGCGGAGCTTGACAAATCCACTCCCCTTTGTGGTAGCATTCGCCGGTCAGCACCCCTGGATTGAGAACAATCCGGCCGGGTGCTTTTTTCGTTTCTGACAAACGACCAGACTAGCGCATCGATGGCGGGTTACGGCTCGCCGCGAAATTGTCGTCTATCGGTCAAGCTTTACGGCGAGCCGTTACGCACGGCGGCCGATCCTCATTAACCCGGCATGACCCACAACCACCCGATCCGACGCCTCGGCGCCCTCGCGCTCGCCGCGGCGGCCACCCTCGCCTTTTCCTCCGCGTGCTCGGACGACGCCGAGGCCCCGGCCGGCGGCGCGGCTCAGGCGGCCGCGGCCGGCCCCGAGACAAAGAACATCGAGGGCGCCAAGCAGGCCGCCCAGACGGTCTTCGACCGCTTCGCCGGGGGCGACTTCGCCGGCGCCTGGGACATGTACACCACCGCGGGCAAGCAGGCGATCAGCAAGACCGACTACGTCAAGCTGAACCAGGCCTGCTCCCGCAAGGGCCTGGCGATCCAGCTCACCAGCGCCCGCATGGAAGGCACCGACCGGGCCGTCGTCATCGCCAAGCAGCTCGTGGCCGCGCAGTCGTACACGATGGTCTACGAGGGCGACTCGTGGAAGCTCGAGCCGGCCAAGGAGGGCCTGGCCCTCTACAAGCAGGGCGCGGCCAAAGCGATCGCCGCTCAGAAGAAGGCCGGCACCTGCGCCAACCAGTAAACCGGCAGCACCAGGGGCCCGCCGCGAACCGCGGCGGGCCCTCCCAGTGCCGGTGAAGAATCAGGCCGCGACCGGCAAGCCGTCGGGGCCGGTCAGGGCGAGCCGGGCCCGCAGGTCGCCGCGGGCCGAGATCTGGTCGTAGTAGGCCGCCCGGCGACGGGCCACACAGCCGTCCTTGGCCGGCGTCTGCGCGGCCAGCGACGGCTCGAGGTGCGTGTTGAGGCCGTCCCGCAGCAGGGTCAGCGCCTCGGCCCGCAGCTGCGACACCCGCGATTCGGTGACGCCCAGCTCCTCGGCGATGCGGGCCATCGGGCGCTCCTCGAAGAAGTAGCCATGCACCACCGTGCGCAGCCGGTCGGGCAGCGCCTCGATCGCGTGCCGCAGATAGCCGAGCCGCTCGCGCATCAGCAGCATCTCCTCGGGACCGGCGCTCGGCTCGGTCACCATGTCCTCGGCGCCGGCCGTGGCGAAGCCCTGCAGGCTGAACACCACCGCGCGCTGCACGTCGTCGTCGGCGTGCTCGATGTCCTCGACCGAACAGCCCAGCCGCTCGGCCACCTCCCGGACGGTCGGCACGCGGCCCAGTTCGGCGGTCAGCTCCTGCCGGGCGCCGTCGGTGCGCCGGGCCCGCTGCCGCACCGAACGGCTGGCCCAGTCGAGGCCGCGCAGCTCGTCCAGCAGGGCGCCGCGTACCCGGGCCGCCGCGAACCGGGCGAACGGCACGTTGCGGTTCTCGTCGTAGCCGCGGGCCGCGTGCACCAGTGCGGCGTATCCGGCGGACAGCAGATCGTCCCGGTTGACGTGCGCCGGGACCCGCGCCAGCATCTCGCGGACCAGATGACCGACGAGCGGCATGTGGTCCTGGACACGGTCTTCGCGGCGGCGATCGTCGCCTCCGCGGTTCACGCGACGGCGGTCGGCAGCAAATGTGGCACCGCTCATGTGGGGGGTCTCCTTGCGAACCAGGCCGGAAGGGGGGGTTCCGGGCACTGAAATGAAAGGTGATCCCGATAAAGTGCGATTTGGTTCCCGTACGGGTGTAAGGCGGTTGCTTCCCCGCCCGGCGTGCCCCGCTCGACGTCGCGGGTATGCTTGATCACGCGGCCCGCCCAGTCTTGCCTCGGGCCGCCACGGACAGTTGAGGGCTTTGAGACCCCGCACCGTCCCTCGGATCGGCCACCACGCGCCGCGGCTGAGGACAAAGTCGCGCCGGGCAGGACGACCTCTCTAGGTTTCAGGAGCTCCCGCTACATGACCACGTTTACCGATTTCGGCGTGCCCGCAGTGCTCGACAGCGCCCTCGCCGAACTCGGCATCACCACCCCGTTCCCCATCCAGGCAGCCACGCTGCCCGACTCGCTGGCCGGCCGTGACGTGCTCGGCCGGGGCCGCACCGGCTCCGGCAAGACGTACGCGTTCGTCCTGCCCGTACTGGCCCGCCTGGCCGCCTCGCGCACGCAGCGACGCCCCGGACGCCCGCGCGCGCTGATCCTGGCGCCGACCCGCGAACTGGCCACCCAGATCGACGCGGTGCTGGCCCCGCTGGCGGCCAAGCTCGGCCTGCGCACGATCACCGTCTTCGGCGGCGTCGGCGCCAACCCGCAGATCAAGGGCCTCAAGGCGGGCGTCGACGTGGTCGTGGCCTGCCCCGGCCGGCTCGACGACCACCTGCGCAACGGGCACGCCTCGCTCGACGCCGTCGAGATCACCGTGCTGGACGAGGCCGACCACATGGCCGACCTGGGCTTCCTGCCGGTCGTGCGCCGGCTCATGGAGCAGACGCCGCGCGACGGCCAGCGCATGCTGTTCTCGGCCACCCTCGACAACGGCGTCGACGTTCTGGTCAAGCGGTTCCTGCACAAGCCGGTCACGCACTCCGTCGACTCGGCCACCGAGGCGCCGATCGAGATGTCGCACCACGTGCTGCACGTACGCGGCGACGACCGCTTCCCGGTGCTGGTCGACCTGCTCTCGGCCCCCGGCCGTACGGTCGTCTTCACCCGCACCAAGCGGCGCGCCAAGGTGCTGACCCGTCAGCTGGTCCAGGCCGGGGTGCCCGCCGTCGAACTGCACGGCAACCTGGCTCAGAACGCCCGCAACCGCAACCTGGCCGCGTTCTCCGAGGGCAGCGCCGAGACGCTGGTCGCCACCGACATCGCGGCCCGCGGCATCCACGTCGACGACGTCGGCCTGGTCATCCACGCCGACCCGCCGGTCGAGCACAAGGCGTACCTGCACCGCTCCGGCCGTACGGCCCGGGCCGGCAACCAGGGCACGGTGATCACGCTGATGACCGACGACCAGACCGCCGAGGTCCGCGACCTGACCCGCAAGGCCGGCGTACGCCCGACCACCAGCCGCACCCGTCCGGGTGACCCGCTGCTGGCCGAGCTGGCCCCCGGGGAGCGCACGTTCGTCACGCCGCCTGCGGTGTCCGAGGCGCCGGCCACCAGCACCGGCGCGCGCCGGGGCCGGGGTGCCGGTGCCGGTGGTCGCGGCCGGGCCACGGCCGAGGCCGGAACGTCCGAGCAGAAGTCGTCACCGCGCGGGCGCCGGGGCGGCTCGGCGGGCGGTCAGCAGCGTTCGGCGGCAGCGCCGGGGCACGCGGGCCAGTCGCGCACCGCCGGGCAGTCCCGCACCGCCGGGCAGTCCCGCTCGTCGGGCCAGGCGGGCCAGGCTCGTTCCGGCTCCAAGCCGGTGCACACCAGCCAGTCGCGTAGCGGGGCGGCGGCCTTCTCGGCCGGCACCCGCGTGGGCGGCCGCCGAAGCGGACGCTGACCCACAGCCGCATCAAATCGGCGCTCACCCCGGTTCGCCGGGGTGGGCGCCGAACCTTTTCGGCCCTTAGGTGGCCGGAACGTCGACCTCGATCTCGTTCGAGAGGGTGAATCCGTCGCACAGGTCGAGGTCGTCGCCGCTCCAGAAGCGGCCCGGGTCGTACCAGTTGGGCTGCCGGCCACGCGGGAGCAGACCCATGTCCTCGTACGTCACCGCGACCACCTCGGCGCAGTAGGCCGTCTCGAGGGCCGCCTCGGTGGCCGGGCCCTTGCCGCCCCGGATCCGCCAGCGCGGGCGGACCTGCGGGACCCGGCCGCGCACCCAGCGCCAGGCGAGCTGGGCCGAGGACGGAAACGGGGTGCCGTCGAGCCGGGCCACCGTCTTGAGCGCCTTGTCCTCCATCTCCTTGGGCACGCCGGGCTCCAGCTGACGCAGCCAGCCCCGCTGGCCGTACCGGTGCGCCCAGACGGAAACGGCGTCGCGCAGATCGTGCAGCTGGACGCCGCGCTGGAAGGTGCCGGACCACAGGTCGGGCAGCGACTTGCCCAGCTCGGCGTGCCACATGAGCGGCGGCATGTCCTCGACGACGATCGACATGCCGACGTGGTTGACCGGGCTGTTGGTCAGCGTCTGGATGGCCCGGTCGGCGCCCGTGCGCCCTCGGAAGATCCAGATGTCTCCGGTCCGGGTCAGGTCGATGGCCTCGTCGAGGCTGATGGCGGCGTCCACGTGTCTATCCTCAAGTGATGCGTTGGTGGAAGGTAGTGGGGTTGGCCGGTCTGGCGGGAGTCGCCGCGACCGGCGCTGTGGTGGCGCGCTCGGAGCGTAAACGCCGGCAGTACACCCCCGATGAGATCCGTGACCGGTTGCACCAGCGGGTGGCCGAGGCCGCCCAGGAATCAGACGACATCAGTATCGCGGAGTAGCGACCACAGGCCCGCCCCGTCCGGTGCGGTGAACCAGGTCTTGCCGCCGGATCCGACCGCCTCGGCCTCGCCCGAGGGGCCGGGGATGGCGCCGGCCAGCACGGACTGGGTGGGCGACAGACGCCGGATGGCGACCGCGGCGACGTTCTCCGGGTGGGCGTGCGCGAACTCGGAGTAAATCTCCTGGTCGTGCTGCCCGTCGTCGCCGATCAGCAGCCAGCGGATGTGCGGGAACTCCCGGGACAGCCGCTGCAGGGTGGCGCGTTTGTGCTCCTGGCCGCTGCGGAACCAGCGGTCGGGCGTCGGCCCCCAGTCGGTGAGCAGCAGCGGGCCCGCCGGGTAGAGATGGCGGGACAGGAAACGGCTCAGCGTGGGCGCCACGTTCCAGGCGCCGGTCGACAGATAGAACACCGGCGCGCCCGCGTTCGCCGTGATCAGCCGCTCGTAGAGGACGGCCATGCCCGGCACCGCCATGCGGGCGTGCTCGTCGAGCACGAACGTGTTCCAGGCGGCGAGCAGCGGACGCGGCAGCGCGGTCACCATGACCGTGTCGTCGATGTCGCTGATCACGCCGAAGCGGCATTCCGGGTCGACCACGCGGATCGGCGCCTCGACCGGGGCCGCACCCTCGGTGAGCAGCCGCACGCTTCCCCAGCCCGGTTCCAGGTCGCCCTTGACCCGGGTGTCGATGTAACCGCTGCGGTCGGTGCGGGTCTCGGTGATGCTTTCGCCCATCTGGATCCGGACAACCGCATTGTTGACCGGCGAGGTGGTGAAGCTGCGCCAGCCACGGACCTTTTCCAGCGTCCGGTTCTGATTGGCCCGGGTGAGCACCACACGGCCCATCACGCGCGCCCAGCCGGGCGCGCCGTAACCCGTGTAGGCCGTGATCACCGGCCGCCAGCCCCGGTTGCGCAGCCGGCGCTCGACGATCTCGTGGAGGGCGTCCTCCACGCGCGCGGCCCGGTGCATCCGGATCATTGCGGGTGGCTGCCCGCCCGCCGGAGTTGATGCCACGCTCTGGCCCCCTGCCCATAAGGTATCGGCGGTCATTCTGCCCGGTTACGGTACCTGCCTAACCTGTCAGCAGCGGGCGAACGGTCCGCCTCTCCACAGGGGAGGGATCAGGCGTACGCCTTGGTCGCCGGCATTTCACCCGTGGCCCACTGATCGGCGAACCATTCGTCACCGACCGGTTCCTCGACCCGCGCGGTCCGCACGATCGCCGCGGCCGCCTCGACCCGCAGACTGCGCAGCGCCTCGGCGGCCAGCTCGGACTCGTGCCACGCGGCCTGCTCCCGCTTCTGCGCGTCCTCGTACTGTGACAGCCGGTGCTCGCGGATCGCCTTACGCAGCAGGCCCTCCTGCACCACCGGGTGCAGCCGCGGGTTCCAGCCGCGGTGCGCGAGCACGTCGTTGAGCTGCGCGATGGAGATCTGCCGGTTGCGGCAGGCGGCGATCGCGGCGTGGTGCAGATAGCGCTGGCGGTCGGCGTTCTCCCCCGGCTTGCGGCGGCGGCTCATCAGCGGGAACGCGGCGGCCTGGCCGGTCAGCCGGGCCTGCCGGTCGGCCTCGTCGAAGGCCACCCCGGCGGCGTCGACCTGCTCCTGGGCGGCGGCCCACTCGACCCGGAGGCGGGCGGCGGTGGCCGCGGCGCGTTCGGCCGCCACGGCGACCTCGTCGGCGAAGCGCTGCTTGTCACGCTCGGCCTCGGTCAGAGGCTGGGCCGGCGCCGAGCGCGGCAGCGCCACATAGACCGCGGCCACGGCGATGGCCAGCAGGATGACCAGCCACAAGGCGGCGGCCTGGGGAATGGAGACGAAGAAGCTCTGCAGGGCGGATTCCATCGCAACCTCACATGAAGACGCGGATACCCGGAGGAGAAATGACGCTGGTGCAGGCGGCCGTACGCCGCAGGCAGCCGACCGCTGCCGATGCGATGGGCGTCAGATCAGCGGCGAGGAGGCCCGCGACCGGCCGGCACCCGCAGCGCGCTGCCGGTGAGCACAAGGGCCACGAGAACCACGACGAGAACCGGCGCGGGAAGCACGGGCGGCACAACCAGGGCGGGCGCCACATGATCGGCCACAGAGGCATCAACGGCATCGTCGGTAACACTGGCCACAGCAGCCACGGGCGCGGGCGCCGCGGTCTCGAGGTGGGCCGGCGCCAGGTGAGCGGCGAAGGCCAGGGCCAGCATGGCCATCCCGGCGAGAAAACGCAGCAGGCGGTGCGCATCCCAGTCTCGGGGAAGCACTCGCGCCACGGCCGTCACACCGCCCAACCTACCGTTTCCGCCCGGAACGCGCATGGCTCATCCGAGCTACGGCCAGCCGCGGACAATTCCCCCGTACGCCCGTGGCGGCCGGCAGGGAGCGGATTGTCTGCTGTCCTGGCTCGCCGCGGATCGCTCGATCGCAGTCTCCCAGCGGTCCGGTGGCCGGCTGCTGTCCGGGCTGACCCGCAACCTGCTGCTGGGCGATGCCGCCCTGCTCCGCCCCCGGCGCCCGCTTGCGGTGGGCCGTTTCCGGTCCGCCGTCGACCTGAGCGAGATCTCGGCGCGCTGGGCGCCGGGTGCCTTCGATCGCGACAGACTCGCGCCGTCGGAGATTCAGCGTCCCCTGGCCCACGAGGTCCTGTCGGACGTGCTGCCGGACGCCGGGCACGCCATCCGCTCACCGGGTGGCATCGCGACGATAGTTCGGCGGACATGGCGATGGCGCCGGCCGGGGCCGGCGCCATCGGGTGGGGCGTTTTTACTTGCTGGGTTCGGGTACGTCGACGTCGCACGTGATTTTCGGGTTTACACCCATCCAGTTGAGCGGGCCGGCCAAGGTGGTGACGGCGATCGTGCCGAACTCGGCACAACTGGTGTCGCTGGTATCGGAGAAATAGCCTCGTTCGTAGGCGGCCACGCCGCCCAGCACGAGCCAGATGATGAGAATCAGCCCGCCGATCGAGCCTGCGCGCATCGGGGCCTCCTATGTCGTGGGGATGCCCGGAGATACCCCGATCCTCTTGATCTCTAAACGGGACGATTCACGGCCTGCAGGGTGTACGTGTGCGGCAGCCGTTCCGGGTGGTCGGCCAGCTGCCATTCGCCGTCGCCGATGTCGCGCATCCGGCCGTTCTCCAGCGCCTCCCACGGCACGCTGGTGTGCTCGGCCAGACCGGTCAGCGTCAGACCGGCCTCGAGCACCGCGGTGACGATCTCGCCGATGCCGTGGTTCCACTCGACGGTCTTGTTGTGCTTGAACTCGGCCTCGGTCTCGACGTAGGTGCCGCCCTCCTCGAGGACCAGGCCGTCGGGCATCTCGAAGTACGGGTAGGCGAGGGCGACCACGTCGTCGTCGCGGTCGTAGTCGAGGGCCCAGAGCACCGGGTGGCCCTCGCGGATGAACAGGCGGCCGCCCGGCTTGAGCAGCGCCGCCACGGTGTTCGCCCAGCGCTTGACGTCGGGCAGCCAGCAGAGCGCGCCGACCCCGGTGTAGACGAGGTCGTATCCGTCGCCGACCGCGGCCACGGCGTCGTACACATCGGACTGCACGAAAGTGACGTCGGCCCCGGCCAGCGCGGCGATGCGCCGGGCCTCGTCGAGCGACTTCTCCGAGAAATCGAGCCCGGTCACGTGGGCGCCGAGGCGGGCCAGCGACACCGTGTCGGTGCCGATGTGACATTGCAGGTGCACGGCGCGCAGGCCGGCCACGTCACCGAGCAGCGACCGGTCGAACCGGACGACCTCGCTGAGATAGGCCGGGTCGGCGGCGAAACGGTCAACGGCGTAGCCGGGCGAGGCGGCATGAGCGGACGCGCGATCGTCCCAGTTGGCGCGATTCAGGTCGCGATAGTCGGTCACTCGGGCACGATATGTCGCCGCCGATGACGTCGGCTTACGATTTTCCGGCGGACTGGGGTTGGATGACACAGCGAAGGGCCATCGAGAGGCGGGGTGCGAGCTTGGAGACCAGGCGTACGACGGTGCGTGACGTGCGCCGGGCGAACAGGGCCAGCCTGCTCACCGACCTCTTCCACGGCGGCCTGCAGAGCCGGCAGCAGCTCGCCGCCAGCACCGCTCTGAGCCAGGCCAGCGTCAGCAACCTGATCGGCGAGATGATCGAGGAAGGGCTGGTCGAGGAGGCCGGGCTCGTCGGCTCGGACGGCGGCCGGCCGCGCGTGCTGCTGCGGGTCAGACCCAATTTCCGGTACGTCGTGGGCGCCGACGTGGGCGAGACGCGTGTCCTGGTCGAGCTGTACGACCTGGAGATGTCGCGCCTGGCCGCGGTGACGCTGGACCACGACGACGAGCCCGAGCAGGTGGCCGGCCGGGTGCTGACCGGGCTGCGCGAGGTGCTGGAGCAGACCGGTGTCGCCCCGGCCGACGTGCTCGGCTTCGGCGTCGGGGTGCCGGGCGTGGTCGATCAGGACGGCGTGGTCGACTCGCAGTCGACGGGCTGGGACTCGGTTCCGCTGGGCCAGATGCTGCGGGCCGGCAGCGAGGTGCCGATCTTTGTGGAGAACGGGGCCAAGACGCAGGGCCAGGCCGAGATGTGGTTCGGCGCGGGCCGCGGCGCCCGGCACGCGGTCATCGTCATGATCGGTACGGGGGTGGGCGCGGCCGTGGTGATGGACGGGCGCAGCTACTACCGGGGCGCGAATAGCAACGCCGGCGAGTGGGGGCACACCACCCTGATCTACGACGGGGACGAGTGCCGGTGCGGGGCGCGGGGCTGCCTGGAGGCGTACATCGGCGGCGACCGGATCGGGCTGCGGCTGGCCGCGGCCACCGGGGAGGCGTACGAGAAAACGCTTCTGCCGCGCTATCTGGGTCAGGAGACTCTGCCCGAGCCGGCCCGGCAGGTCTTCGAGCAGACCGCGGGCTATCTGGGGGCCGGGCTGGCCGACCTGATCAACCTGTTCAGCCCGGAACGGATCGTGCTCGGCGGCGACACGGGGTCGGTGTTCGGCGCGCGCTTCCTGCCCGAGATCCGTGCGGCCGCGGCCCGGCACGCGCTGCGCCGCCCGTACGCGCAAACGACCATCACGATCTGTGAGCTCGGCGCCGACGCCGTCGCGATGGGTGCGGCCACGCTGCCGATCGCGCAGCTGCTGGCCGAGGGCGGTCTGGCCGAGCAGACCGAGCCGGTGCTGGCCTTCACCCCGCGGCCGCGCCGTCCCGGTGACCGGGCCCGCCGATAACGACAGGCCCGGCCGAGCGGCTGCTAGGACCGCATCGCGGCGATCGAGTCGCGGAACCAGAGGGCGCTCTGCTTGGGCGTACGCTCCTGGGTCTGGTAGTTGACGCTCACGATGCCGAACCGCTTGTCGTAGCCGTAGGCCCACTCGAAGTTGTCGAGCAGCGACCACGCGAAGTAACCGCGCACGTCCGCGCCCTGCTCCCGGGCGGCCGCGACGGCGGCGATGTGCGAGGCCAGATATTCGGTCCGGTCGTCGTCGGCGACGTGGCCCGACTCGTCCGGCTGGTCGTCAAAGGCCGCGCCGTTCTCGGTGATCACCATGGGCAGGCCCGGGTAGTCGCGGTGCAGCCGGGTCAGGAGCTGGGTGAAGCGCTCCGGGGTGATCGGCCAGTCCATCGCCGTACGCGGGGTGTCCGGCAACACCGCCCGCACGACCGGCTCGCCACCCTCGTCGTGCCGGTTGCCCTCGTCGTCGGTGCCGGCGAAGTCCTGTCCGAAGTAGAAGTTGACGCCAAGCACGTCGAACGGGGTCGAGATGATCTCGAGGTCGCCGTCCCGCACGGGCATCGCCGAGCCGCGGGCGGCCAGGTCCTCGACCACGTCGGCCGGGTATTCGCCCTTGCGCAGCGGGTCCAGATAGAGCCGCAGGCCCATGCCGTCGGCGCGGCGGGCCGCGTCCCGGTCGGCCTCGGTGTCGCCCAGCGGGTCGGCCGTGCCCATGTTGAGCGTGATCCCGTACGTGTGGGGCCGGGTCTCGGCGGCCCGCATGCGCTGGACGGCCAGGCCGTGACCGAGCAGCAGGTGGTGGGTCGCGGCCAGGGAGGCGTCGAAGTCGCGGCGGCCGGGGGCGTGCACGCCGACGTGGTAGCCCAGCCAGGCCGAGCACCACGGCTCGTTCAGCGTCGTGAACGTGTCGACCCGGTCCTGCAGTTTGTCGAACACGAGCATCGCGTAGTCGGCGAAGCGGTACGCGGTGTCCCGGTTGGGCCAGCCGCCCGCGTCCTCGAGCTCCTGCGGCAGGTCCCAGTGATAGAGCGTCACCCAGGGGGCGATCCCGTTCTCGAGCAGCTCGTCGACCAGCCGCTCGTAGAAGCCGAGACCGGCCGGGTTGACCGGGCCGTTTCCGCGCGGCTGCACCCGGGGCCAGGCCACCGAGAACCGGTAGCTGTCGACGCCGAGGCTCTTCATCAGCGCCACGTCCTGCGGCATCCGGTGGTAGTGGTCGCACGCCACGTCGCCGTTGTCGGCGTTGACCACGGCGCCGGGCACCCGGGCGAACGTGTCCCAGATGGACGGCGTCCGGCCGTCCTCGCCGGCCGCTCCCTCGATCTGGTACGAGGCGGTCGCGACGCCCCAGAGGAACTTCGGCGGCAGGCCGGTGGCCAGCGGGACCTTGGTGGTGGTGGGGTTCATGGCTCTCCAGTTGGGGATTTTCATCAGCAAGAGGGCCGGCCCGCACCAGGCGAACCGGCCCCCTTGTTCATCCGACGGGTTGCGCCGTGGGATGCAGCCAGCACGCGACGGAACGTGCGGCTCCGTCCGGGCTGTCCGGGCGCCCGAGCACCGGGATGTTCGTCGGGCACGGCTCGAAGGCCTTCGGACAGCGGGGGTGGAACGAGCAGCCGGTGGGCATGCCGGCCAGGTCGGGCGGTGATCCGGGGATGCCGGTCAGCTCGCGCCGGGGCCCGCGCAGGGCCGGGAACGAACCGAGCAGACCCTTCGAGTACGGGTGCAGGGCGTCCCGATAGATCGTGGCCGCGGGCGCCTCCTCGACGATCCGGCCGCCGTACATGATCGCGATCCGGTTGGAGAACTCGACCAGCAGCGACAGGTCGTGCGTGATGAAGATGACCGAGAAGCCGAGCCGCTCGCGCAGTTCGATGAGCTGGCCCAGGATCTGCCGCTGCATCACCACGTCGAGGGCGGTGGTCGGCTCGTCCATGATGACGACCTGCGGCTGCAGGATCAGCGCCATGCCGATCATGACGCGCTGCCGCATGCCGCCGGAGAGCTGATGCGGGTACGCGTCCATCCGGTCGGGCGAGATGCCGACGAGCTTGAGCATCTCGCGGGCCCGGGCGTTGCGGCTGTGCTCGCTCATCTTGGGGTCGTGGGCCCGGAGCACGTCGGTCAGCTGGGTCGAGATCTTGTGCACCGGGTTGAGCGAGTTCATCGCGCCCTGGAACACGATCGCCGTCTCGGCCCACCGGAACGCGCGCAGGGCCCGGTCCGAGAGCCCGAGGACGTCGTACGGGTCGCCCTTCTCGGGGTGGTAGATGACCTCGCCGCCGGTGATCACGCCGGGCGGGGCGAGCAGCCGGGTCAGCCCGTAGGCCAGGGTCGACTTGCCGGAGCCGCTCTCGCCGGCCAGACCGAGAACCTCGCCGCGGTGCAGGGTCAGGTTGACGTCGCGGACCGCCCGCACGGCCCGGTCGCCCAGGCCGTACTCGACGTTGAGGTTGCGAATCTCGAGGACAGGTTCCATGGTCACTTCGCCTCTCGGGCCACGGGCGTCATGGCGTCCGGGCGGATCTGCGCGCGGGTGTGCGGCTCGGCCGAGTTCGACAGCACGGGGGTGAAGCCGATCCGCATCCGTACGGTGCCGCCGGAGGCCGTCTTGAGCTTGGTCTTGCCGGCGCTGCGCAGACGCGGGCTGACGAACTCGTCGATCGCGAAGTTGATCAGGGACAGCGCCGTGCCGAGGAACGCGATGGCCAGACCGGCCGGGACGAACCACCACCACGCGCCCTGGGCGAGCGCCTGCTGGCCCTGCGCCCAGAACAGGATCGTGCCCCAGTTCCAGCCGGCCGCCGAGACGATGCCGATGAAGGCCAGGGTGATCAGCGACAGCACGGCGAAGATGACGGTGCCGATGAACCCGGACGCGATCACCGCGGTCAGGTTGGGCAGCAGCTCGAAGCCGATGATCCGCCACGTCTTCTCGCCGGTGGCCCGGGACGCCTCGATGTAGTCGCGCCGGCGCAGCGAGAGCGTCTGCGCGCGCAGCACCCGGGCGTTCCACGACCACGAGGTGAGACCGATGACCAGGGCGATCAGCAGGTTGCTGGCGTTGTCCAGGATCGACGTGATGATGATCATCAGCGGGATGGCCGGGATCACCAGGAACACGTTGGACAGTGCGGACAGGGTGTCGTCGGTCTTGCCGCCGAGGTAGCCGGCGGTGATGCCGATGATCACCGACAGCACGGTGGCGATGGTGCCGGCCAGGAAGCCGACGAACACCACCGGCCGGGTGCCGTCGAGCACCTGGCTGAACACGTCCTGCCCGAGGTGGGTGGTGCCGAACCAGTGGTCGGCCGACGGCGGCTGCACCAGGTCGTTGCTGCGCGCGTCGGGGTCGTACGGGGTGATCCACGGCCCGATGATCGCGAACAGCACGTAGAGGCCGAGGATGAGCAGGCCGAAGGCCGCCTTCTTGTTCTTCAGGAAGAGGAGCCGCTGCCGCTTGGCCTTGGCCGGCTTGGCGCTCTCCGGCTGGGCCATGGCCCCCTGGCCGGGAATGACCTGCGCGGTGCTCGAGGTGGGAATCGTGGTCATCGCTCAGCCCTCCTTGCGGGTGCGCGGGTCGAGGAGCAGGTAGGCCATGTCGGCCAGCAGGTTGGCGACCAGCACCGAGATCGTGATGACCAGGAAGATGCCCTGCATCAGCGGGTAGTCCTTGGCCCCCAGCGCCTGCAGCAGGATGAAGCCGAGACCGGGGTACGAGAACACGATCTCGACCAGCAGCGTGCCGCCGACGATGAAGCCGAGCGACAGCGCGAAGCCGGAGATGTTGGGCAGCAACGCGTTGCGGGCCGCGTAGCTCATCGCGACCCGCCGCTCGGACAGGCCCTTGGCGTGCGCGACGGTGATGTAGTCCTCGGACGAGACCGTCACCATCATGTTGCGCATGCTCAGGATCCAGCCGCTGACCGACGAGATCAGGATGGTCAGCGCGGGCAGCAGGCTGTGCTGCAGGGCGCTCGGGATGAAGTACTGGTCCCAGGCCGGCACCAGCGACGAGTCGAAGCCGCCGGACGACGGGAAGAAGCTGTCCGGGCCGGTCAGCAGATAGATCGCGATGATGCCGAGCCAGAAGTAGGGCACCGACGAGAAGAACGTGGTGACCGGCAGCAGGCCGTCGGTCCACGAGCCGCGCCGCCAGCCGGCCAGCACGCCGAGGCCGGTGCCGAGCAGGAAGCTGATCACCGTGGTGATGCCGACCAGCATGACCGTCCACGGCAGCGCATCGGCGATGATCTCGGAGACCGGCGTCGGGAAGAACGTGAAGGACAGGCCGAGGTCACCCTGGAACAGCTGCTTCCAGTAGTCGACGTACTGCGCCCACAGTCCCTTGTTGTCGTCCAGGCCGAACAGGACGTACAGCGAGTTGATGGCCTCGGTGCTCAGCTGGCCGCGGAACTTGGCGATCAGCGACTGCACCGGGTCACCCGGCACCAGGCGCGGGATGAAGAAGTTCAGGGTGATCGCGGCCCACGCGGTGAACAGGTAGAACGCGATGCGCTGGAGGAAGTACTTCACTTTGCCGCCGCCTCTCCGGGCGTCGAGGACGCGACCGTCGCCTCGTCGTAGAGCCAGCAGGCCGCCCAGTGACCGGGCTTGTCGCCGATCTCGAGCCGGACCGGCAGATCGGTCAGGCACCGCTGCATCGCCATCGGGCAGCGCGGGTGGAACCGGCAGCCGGACGGCGGGCTGATCAGGCTCGGCGGCTCGCCGTTGCCCCGGTCCTCGTCCAGCGGGTTGACCTCGCCGGCCAGGCGGTCGGGGTCGGGCGCCGAGTCGATCAGCAGCCGGGTGTACGGGTGCGCGGGGGTCTGGGTGACGGTCTCGCTGTCGCCGCCCTCAACCATCCGGCCCGCGTACATCACCAGCGTCTCGTCGGCGAAGTAGCGCGCCGACGCGATGTCGTGGGTGATGTAGAGGATCGCCAGGTTGAGGCGCTCCTTGAGGTCGCGCAGCAGGTTGAGCACGCCGAGCCGGATCGACACGTCCAGCATCGACACCGGCTCGTCGGCCAGCAGCGCCTCCGGGTCGGCCCCGAGCGCGCGGGCGATGGCGACGCGCTGCCGCTGGCCGCCGGAGAGCTCGTGCGGGAACTTGTCGAGGTAACGCTCGGGCGGCGTCAGGCTGACCCGGGTGAGCAGGTCGTTCAGCGCGCTGTCGAGGTCGTCGTCGGTCTTTCCGGCGTTGCCGTGGATCTTCAGTGCCCGGGTCAGGTGGTACCGGATGGTGTGCACCGGGTTCAGCGACGCGAACGGGTCCTGGAAGATCATTTGAACGCGGGCCGCGTACGCCCGGAAGGCGCTGCCGCCCTTGACCTTGGTCGACTCGCCGTGCAGGCGGAGGTCGCCGGCGGTACGCGGATAGAGCTGGGCGAGCAGGCGGGCCACCGTCGACTTGCCCGAGCCGGACTCGCCGACCAGGGCGACCACATGGCCGCGGCGCAGGGTGAGGTTCACGTCGTCGACGGCGTGAACCGCGTTCTGCTCCCTCGTGAAAAATTGGCGCAGCCGCCGGCGGACGGGGAAGTGCTTGGTCAGGCCGATCGCCTCAAGCACTACCTCACCGCCTGCGCCGCCGCCGAGGCCTGGTCCTCCGGACGGCCCGGAAGACCCGGGCAAGTTGGAGGCCTTGGCGTCCTGGAGAGACGTCATGGCGAAAGCTTCCTTTGCGGGGGTGGCGGGAACGCCGCCCCCCGCGCCTGGCGGCGCGGGGAGCGGCGTCGGCGATCAGTTACCGGCGGGGCGGAGCTTGCCGATGATGAGCGACACGTACGGCTGGGTCGGCTGCGCGCCCGAGTACGGGTCGGCGTCGGTCGGCCATCCGGTCCAGTTCTTGTCGCTGTAGGCGGCACCCACGTTGTCGGCGCCGACCGGGAACATCGGGGCCTGCTCGACGAAGACCTTCTGGATCTGGTTCATCGCGGTCGTCCGCGCCTCGTCGCTGGTCGCGTTCTTGTACGCGGTCAGCGCGGCGGTCGCCTCCGGGCTCTTGAAGCGGCCGAAGTTGCCCTGCTGAGCGGCGGTGCCGATCGGCTTGATCAGGTCGCCGTCCATCACGGTCTGGTAGATGTCGTACGGCGTGGCGCCGCCGTTCGTCCACCGCATCGAGGCCTCGAACGCGCCGGTCTGCACGTTCTTGTCCCAGACATCCTGGTTGGGCTTCTCGACCGTCGCCTGGATGCCGATCTCGGCGAAGTTGCTCTTGATGATCTCGAGCGAGGTCTGGTAGTCCGACCACGGCGCGGGGTCGCTGAGCTTGATCTTCACCGGCTTGCCGGACGGGTCGCTGAGCACCTTGCCGTTGAGCTTGTAGCCGGCGCTCTGCAGCAGAGCCTTGGCGCCCTCGATGTCGTTCGAGAACTCCTTGCCCTTGTACTCCGGAGCGATGAACGCGTCACCGGCGCCCGGCGGCAGGCCGGTCACGCTCTTGATCTCCGGGTGGAAGTACGAGGCCTCGGCCTGGGTGAAGATGTCGGCCCGGTTGATCACCATGTTCATCGCCTGACGCAGCTTCACGTCGTCGAACGGCTTGATCGTGGTGTTGATGTAGAGGCCGTGGATGCCGAGCACGCCGGGGGCCCACACCTTGTGGTGCTGCGGGTCCTTGTCGATGAAGGTGGCCTTCGGGTTCGGCAGAAAGACGAACGACCACTCCGAGTCGCCGTTGGCCAGCGCGGTGCCCTGGGCGTTGTTGTCGGCGTAGGAGACGTACCGCAGCTCCTTGACCTTGGGCACCTCGCCCCAGTAGCCCGACTCACGGACCGACAGCGTGACGCCGGCCTGGGTGAAGGACTTGAGGGTGTACGGGCCACTGCCGACCGGCGTCTTGTTGACGTCGGTGGCCGGGTCCGAGATCTTCTCCCAGACGTGCTTGGGCACGATCGGGGTGCTCGCCATGATCTTGTTCTGGTTGACGAACTGCGGCGTCTTGAAGGTCACCTTCACGACGTTGCCGGCCACCGTGATCTGGTCGAACGGGATCGCGTTCTGGTTCAGCGCCTCGTTGCTCTTCAGCAGCGTGAACGTGTACGCCACGTCCTCGGCGGTCAGCTTCTGGCCGTCCGACCAGGTGGCGTTGTCCCGCACGGTGACCTCGGCCGACTTGTAGTCGTCGGCCCACTTGACGCCGGTGGCCAGCCACGGCACGGGCGGCTCGGCCGGGCGCACCGGGTTCCACTGGGTCAGGGGCTCATAGATCATCCACTTGTACCCGAGCGCGTTCGCCGAGGAGGTGCCGGCGAACGGGTTGTGGTTCTCGGTCTGCGTTCCGTTCGGCATGCCGATCTTGAGGAAGTCGACCGACGACTTGTTCCCGCTGTCGGCGTTGTTGCTGTTCGGCGAGTCGCCGCAAGCGGCCAGGCCGCCCGTGGCGAGCACGCTCGCCACGGCGACCGCGAACAGTTTCCTTCTCTGCATCGCGTAAATCTCCTCGAAAAGTGACTGGTGAGAGGGCGTGAGCTATCGCGGCACCGGCAGGTTCGCCGGTCCCGTGAGTACGTGGCGCGTCAGGCCACTGTGGAAGGTCTCGGGGTGAAGGTGGTGGGGATGACGGTGGGACGGTTGGGCAGGGGTGTGCCCTCGAAGTGGGCGAGCAGCGTACGAGCCGCGGCCTCACCCATCTCGCGCAGCGGTTGATGCACGGTCGTCAGCGGCGGCTGGGTGTGCGCCGCGGTCGGTATGTCGTCGAAGCCGACCACCGCCACGTCCTGCGGCACGCGGCGGCCCGTGTCGAGCAGGGCCTGCATCGCGCCGATGGCGGCGAGGTCGTTGTGGGCGAAGACGGAGTCGAACTCCACTCCGGCCTTCAGCGCGGACTGCACCGCCTCGGCGCCGCGGGCGAAGGTGAAGTCGCCCAGGAACAGCCGGTCGGCGTCGATCGGGTGGCCCGCGCCGGCGAAGACCGAGGCGAAGCCGGCGTGGCGTTGCTGGGTGCAGCCGAACCGCTCGGGCCCGGAGATCACCAGCGGCCGGGTGCGGCCGATCTCGATCAGGTGCCGCGCGGCCGAACCCGCGCCGTCGTGGTTGGTGGTGCCGACGCTCGGGATCTCGCCCGAGGTCTGGTCGCGGTCGTCGATCAGCACGACCGGCAGCCCACGGCGGTGCAGGGTGGCGATGTAGTCGAGGGTCCCCTCGGGCTCGATGACCAGCAGGCCGTCGAACGACTTGGCGGACACCTGCGCGCCGAACTGGCGCATCGACTCCTCGCCGCGGTTGCAGGTGAACAGCAGCAGGCCGTAGCGCTCGGTCTCGAGCACGTCGACCGCACCCTGGATCACCTCGCCGATCCACGGCCAGGTGAGCGAGGGCACCAGCATGCCGACCACCCGCGTACGCCCGCGGGCCAGCCCGACGGCGCGCGAACTCGGCACGTAACCCAGCTCATCGATCACCGCACGAACCCGCGCGGCGGTCGATTCGTCCAGCTCACCCTTGCCGTTGAGCACCCGGGACACGGTCGTTTTGCTGACCTTGGCCCGAGCCGCCACATCGGCGATGGTGATTGGCACTGGTCCTCCTGACGTGTCACCGCTTCGTTGCGACCGGATTTCGGAACCGGTTTCGGAAGCGGTTTCGGCAGTTAACGCCAGTGAGGCCAGTCACGTCAACGGGGCCACTGAATTATTTAGGTTTCAGTGCGATAACCAAGGGGGACGTGCCTCGTTAACGCCACGTCAAACGCTGAGCTTTGCGGGCGAAACGGTCGCTAACGCATCGACGATGTTCGGCAGAACAATGCCCAATGGGGCATCGACGTTGAGCCCTGCGTACGGCTCACCGCGTGTTACGCCCCGGTTGACGATGGCGACGCGGATGCCGTCCTTGGCCGCGCGCAACACGAAGCGCCGGCCCGACATGACGGTCAGGGAAGATCCGAGAACCAGCAGCGTACGGGCGTTGCCGACCAGCTCGAAGCTGCGCTCGACCCGCCGCGGGGGCACCGTCTCGCCGAAGTAGACGACGTCCGGTTTGAGCATTCCGCCGCACCCGAGACAGTCCACCACCGTGAAGCCGTCGAGCTCGGTCTCGTCGAGTTCGGCGTCACCGTCCGCGTTGATCGCGACGGCCGAGGCCTCGAAGGCCGGGTTGGCCGCGTCCAGCCGCTCGGCCAGGTGCTCGCGCGGGGTCTGGTCACCGCAGTCGAGGCAGGTGATGCGGGCCAGGTTGCCGTGCAGCTCGACCACGTCCTCGGCGCCGGCCGCCTGGTGCAGTCCGTCCACGTTCTGGGTGATGATGCCGTCGACCACACCCCGCTGCTGCAGGGCGGCCACGGCCCGGTGGCCGTCGTTGGGGCGGGCCTCGCCGATCGTCCGCCACCCGAGATGGGAGCGGGCCCAGTAGCGCCGCCGGGCGATCGGATCCCGGGTGAACGCCTGAAAGGTCATGGGCGTACTGCGCCGGGCCGATCCGGAAGGGCCCCGATAGTCCGGAATGCCCGACTCGGTTGACAATCCCGCACCGCTCAGAATCACGACGCCGCCCTCGCCCACCCAGTCGGCGAGCTCGGCGACCTGTTCCACAACCTGTAGGTCCACGCATCCATAATCCCTCGCCGACTATCGTGGCCGCGGTGAGCTTGCCCTCGGGTTCCCCCTCGCCGCTCCCGGAGTCGTCGCTGCGGGCCTCTTCGCTCCCGGAGTCGTCGCGGCGGGCGTCGTCGCTCCCGGAGTCGTCGCGCCGGGCGTCGCCGCTTCCGGAGTCGGCACTGCGGGCGTCGCCGCTCCCCGAGTCGTCGCTGCCGGAATGGGATCGGATCCGTGTGCTGCGCGCCGAGGACGAGTTCGCTTCCGTCCGCAAGGATCCCCGCATCGCGTACGCCCTCTGGGCCGTTCTCGGCATCATCGGCGGCCACCGCTTCTATCTGGGCGACACCGGGCGGTCGATCGCCATGCTGTTCACCCTGGGCGGGCTCGGAGTGTGGGCTCTGCTCGACGGCCTGGTCGTCGGCCGGCGCGTCCGGAGCGTCAACCGGGAGCGGCGGGCCGCGGTGATGGCCCGCTACGGCCTCGTCGAGCCGGAAAAAACCCGCCCGCTGTAGTGGGATCTTGGCGGCCGGGCTGGCAGGCTCGGCCCATGGGGCTATTCACGGTGAGCGAGGCTCGGGACGAGCTCGAACGGCTACGGCCCGTGTTGCAGGAAATCGTGGCGCTGCGTGCCGACGCGGCCGAGCTCGGCGCGGTGATCGGGGCCGGTGGGCCGCCGACGCCGCTGGGCGGAATGCCGGAATGGAAGGCCGCGACCGCGCGGCTGGACGACCTGATGACCGAGGTGCAGCAGACCGGGGCCGTGCTCAAGGGCCTGGCGCCGCTGCTGATCGACTTCCCGTCCGAGATCGACGGCGTGGACGTGGACCTCTGCTGGCTCGAGGGCGAGAACGGCCTGAACTGGTATCACCGCGCCGACCTGGGTTTCGCCGGTCGCCGCCCGATGCCCTGACGCCGGCCCGGCTCCGCTCTGGCACCCCTGGCCCGTTCCGGCGCCTCGCCCCGGTCTGACACCCTGGTCGCGATGCGCATCGATACGCGGGCGTGGTGGATCGCCGGGGCGTGGGCCCTGCCCACCGTGTTCTTCGTGGGCGTCGCGTTCCGCTACCGCAGTTTCGCGGGATGCGGGGTGCTTCTCGGTCTGGGGCTGGCCATCACCACGGCAATCGCGGTCGGCCGCGCCCTGACCCTGCGGTCACTGGTGCGCTGGGCCGCCCGCGGCTGGACGGCCGTCGACCCGCTCGAGCGCGAGTGGCCGTGGTCGGACCTGCACCTCAAGGGCGGCAGCGAGGTCCGGTTCGCCTACCGCGGAACGGCGGACGGCCTACCGATCGTTTTCGGTCAAGTGCAGTGGGAGGGTGGCGCCTTCGGCAACGCGACGATCAGCCCGGAGGGCCGGGGCCTGTTCGTCGTCGTCGGCCTGCCCCTGCAGGAGCCGCCGATGGCCGCCCGGCTGCCGTACGTCTTCGTCGGCGACTCCCCCCGGCTGGAACGACCCCTGCTGCGTCAGTCGTTCCTGTCCGGCGAGATCCCGCCCTTCACCGTGCGCGGCAACGAACTGTTCACCATCGAGCCGCGGGACTCGTGGCCCGACGCCGCCGCGGCCGGGGAGGCCGTGCGCCGGGCCCTGCTCGTCGTCCAACTGCTCGACATCGGGCCCGACACACCCTGGTGAACCTCAGCCGCGCCCGCTCCGCCGCGCCTCAGCGGCGCGGTGACCCGGACGGGCGCGGACCCGGCCGACCTCAGCCGCGCTCGATCAGGTGGCCGATGATCTGCGGGGCCATCAGCACGGCCTCGCCCGAGCCGTCCCGCCGCGCGTCGGGCTCGGGCAGCTCGATCGGATCGCCCGTGTTGCTCGACCCGACCGGCCGCGGACCCACCCAGGCCACCGTCAGGCGCGTCTCCCCCTTGAGGAACCTCTGCGCCCGTACGCCACCCGTCGCCCGGCCCTTGGCCGGATAGGACGCGAACGGCGACACCTTGGTCTGGGTGCCGGTCGACGTCACCACCATCGGCTCACCGTGATCGTGGTCGGCCGTCGCCACGACGTTGAACGACACCACCTCGGCGTCGGCGGTCAGGTTGACGCCCGCCATGCCGCCGCCCTTGAGGCCCTGCGGCCGCACCGTCTTGGCCGGGAAACGCAGCAGCGACGCGTCGGACGTGACGAACACCAGCGCCTCGGCCCCGTCGGTGAGCCACGTGGCCTGCAGAACCTCGTCGCCGTCCTTGAGCGTGATCACCTCGAACTCGTCCGAGCGCACCGGCCACTCGGGCGAGCACACCTTGACCACGCCGGACCGGGTGCCCATGGCCAGCCCGGGCGAGCCGGCCGCGTTCAGCGGGGCCAGGCCGACGACCTTCTCCCCCTTTTCCAGCGGCACCAGCTCGGAGGCCGACATGCCGCCGCGGATCGACACCGTGCCCGACTGCTCGGGCAGCACCGGCAGCGGCAGCACGTCGGTCTTGAACGCGCGGCCCCGGTTGGTGATCAGCAGGATGCGACCACGCGCGGTCGAGTGCACGATCGCCCGTACGGCGTCGTGCTTGACCCGGCCCGAACGGCGGCGAGCCTCGGTGGCCTCCTCGCTCTCGGCCGCGGTCCGGGCGATCAGGCCGGTGGCCGACAGGATCACCTGGCAGGGATCGTCGGCCACCTCGAGCGGCCCGGCCGGCGCGGACGCGGCGAGCACCTCCTTGAGGTCACCGTCGATCAGCGTGGTGCGCCGGGGCCCGCCGAACTCCGACGTCACCTCGGCCAGCTCGTCCGAGACGACCTGCTTGAGCACGTCGACGTTGTCGAGGATGCGGCTGAGCTCGGCGATCTCGTTGCGCAGGCGTTCCTGCTCGGTCTCGAGCTCGATGCGGTCGAAGCGGGTGAGCCGCCGCAGCGGGGTGTCCAGGATGTACGTCGCCTGGATGTCGCTGAGGCTGAACTCCTGCATGAGCGACGCCTTGGCCGCGGCCGCGTCGTCGCTGCCCCGGATGATCGCGACCACCCGGTCGATGTCGATCAGGGCGATGAGCAGGCCGTCGACCAGGTGCAGACGGTCCTGCCGCTTGGTGCGGCGGAACTCGGTGCGCCGGGTGACGACGTCGTAGCGGTGCTGGACGAAGACCTCGAGCAGCGCCTTGAGCCCCAACGTCTGCGGCTGACCGTCGACCAGCACGAGGTTGTTGATGCCGAACGAGGTCTCGAGCGGGGTCAGGCGATAGAGGTCGGCCAGCAGCGCCTGCGGGTTGACCCCGACCTTGCACTCGATGACCAGCCGGGTGCCGTGCTCACGGTCGGTCAGGTCCTTCACGTCGGCGATGCCCTGCAGCCGGGCCGCCTGACGCTGCCCCCGCTTGGGACCGGAAACGATGAGCTTGCCCTTCACCTCGTCGGTGATGGCCTCGATGATCTTTTCGGTGCCCACCCCGTACGGAAGCTCGGTGACGGTGATCGCCTGCCGCCCGCGGCCGCCCTCGAGCGGCCCGGTCTGGGCCCGCGCCCGCATGCGCACGACACCCCGGCCCGTCTCGTACGCCCGGCGCACCTCGTCGAGCCCGAGCAGCTGCCCGCCGGTCGGCAGGTCGGGCCCGGGCACAAACCGCATCAGCTCGTCGAGGTCGGCCTCGGGCTTGGTGATCAAATGCCGAGCCGCCGCCACGACCTCGCCGAGGTTGTGCGGGATCATGTTGGTGGCCATGCCGACCGCGATGCCCGACGTGCCGTTGACCAGCAGGTTGGGGAAAGCGGCGGGCAGCACCCGGGGTTCGAGGTCGGAGCCGTCGTAGGTCGGCTTGAAGTCGACCGTGCCCTCGCCCAGCTCGCCGACCAGCAGCATCGCCTCACGCGACATGCGCGCTTCGGTGTACCGGCTGGCCGCCGGTCCGTCGTCGGGCGACCCGAAGTTGCCATGCCCGTCGATCAGCGGCGCGTTGAGCGAGAAGTCCTGCGCCAGCCGGACGAGAGCGTCATAAATTGCGACATCTCCGTGCGGGTGATACTTGCCCATCACGTCGCCGACAACTCGGGCAGACTTCACATAGGCCCTGTCCGGGCGGTGGCCCTGCTCGGACATCGACCACAGGATGCGGCGGTGTACCGGCTTGAGGCCGTCGCGGGCGTCGGGCAGGGCGCGCGAGTGGATGACCGAGTAGGCGTATTCGAGGTAGGAGTCTTCGACCTCGGTGGTCAGCGGGTTGTCGATGACGCGGGCGCCGGCCTGGTCGAAAGCGGACAGGTCGACGCGGTTCTCGTTGTTCTTGCGGCGTGCCATGAAGCAGGACCTCTCAGGCGTCGATCGTCTCTTGGTCGATGCGGCCCGCCGCCTCGATCAGCCAGTTCTTGCGGGGCTCGACCCGCTCGCCCATCAGCAGCTCGAGGGTGGCCTCGGCGCGTTCGACGTCGTCGAGCGTGATGCGGCGGACCGTACGGGTCGCCGGGTTCATCGTGGTGTCCCAGAGCTCGTCGGCGTCCATCTCGCCCAGGCCCTTGAACCGGGGCACCGGCTTTTGCACCGCGGTGCCGCCGCGCTCGAAGCGGGCGACGGTGGACTCCATCTCCTGCTGGGTGTAGGTGAAGATCGTCTGGGAGTTGCGGCCCTTGGTGACGACCTTGTGCAGCGGGGGCATCGCGGCGAACAGCCGGCCCTGCTCGATCACCGGGCGCATGTATTTCGCGAACAGGGTGATCAGCAGCGTGCGGATGTGGGAGCCGTCGACGTCGGCGTCCGCCATGATCATGACGCGGCCGTAGCGCATCGCGGGCAGATCGAAGGTGCGGCCCGAGCCGGCCCCGAGCACCTGGACGATCGCCGAGCACTCGTTGTTGTCGAGCACCTGTTGCAGCGACGCCTTCTGCACGTTGAGGATCTTGCCGCGGATGGGCAGCAGGGCCTGGTATTCCGAGCTGCGGGCCATCCGCGCGGTGCCGAGGGCGCTGTCACCCTCGACGATGTAGAGCTCGGAGCGGGCGATGCCGGTGGCCCGGCAGTCGACCAGCTTGGGCGGCATCGACGCGCCCTCGAGGGCGGTCTTGCGGCGGGCCGCGTCCTTCTGCTGTTTCTGGGTCAGCCGGACGCGGGCGGCGTCGACGACCTTTTGCAGCACCGTGCGGGCCTCGGCCTTGGTGCGGCGGTCGTCGATCCAGCCCTTGATGTGCTGCTCGACCAGGCCCTGCAGCACGCGGGTGATGCCCGCGGTGGAGAGCTCGTCCTTGGTCTGCGAGGTGAACTGCGGCTCGGGGATGCGGACGTGGATGACCGCGGTCATGCCCTCGAGCAGGTCGTCGAGGACCGGCGGGTCTTCCTTGGGCTTGAGCAGGCCGCGCGTGTTGCGGATGGCGTCGGTGAGCGCGCGGACCAGGGCGCGCTCGAAGCCCTTACGGTGCGTGCCGCCGTGCGAGTTACGGATCGTGTTGGTGAAGCATTCGATCGTGCGCTCGTAGCCGGTGCCCCAGCGGAACGCGATCTCGACCTCGGCCCGCCGGACGACGTTGGACTGCATCACGCCGTTCTGGTCGGCGGCGTTCTCCTTGTAGGTGCCCTCACCGTTGACCATGAGGACGCCGGAGACCGGTTTGTCGCCCGGGTGGGTGAGGAAGTCGATCATGTCGGTGAGGCCGTGCGGGAAGTGGAAGGTCTCGTTGGTCGTCTCTTCCGCAGTCTCGTCGCGCAGCGAATAAATCACGCCGGGGACGAGGAAGGCCGTGTTGCGCAGCTTGGTCCGGACGGCCTCGACGTCGAGCCGGGCGCCGGTCTCGAAGTAGCGGGCGTCGTACCAGTACCGGATAGACGTGCCGGTGGGCTCGCCGCGCTTCATCTTGCGGACGACGCGCAGGCCGGACTCGGGATGGAAACGGGCCTGCGGGCCCGGGCCGTCGAACGAGCCGGGGACGCCGCGCTGGAACGAGATCTCGTGGACCTTGCCGTCGCGCTTGACGGTGACGTCGAACCGCAGGGCCAGCGCGTTGACCGCGGAGGCGCCGACGCCGTGCAGGCCGCCGGACGTCTTGTAACCCGAGCCGCCGAACTTGCCGCCGGCGTGCAGACGGGTGAGCACGAGCTCGACGCCGTTGAGGCCCGACTTGGTGTTGATCGCCGTGGGGATGCCCCGGCCGTCGTCGTCGACCTGCACGGACCCGTCGGCGTGCAGCAGGACGGCGACCTTGGTGGCGTGGCCGCCCACGCCCTCGTCGGTGCAGTTGTCGATAATCTCGTTGGCGAGGTGGTTGACGCCCCGGCTGTCGGTCGAGCCGATGTACATGCCCGGGCGTTTCCGGACGGCGTCCAGCCCCTCCAGGTGCGTGAGGTCATCGGCCCCGTACAGGATCTCCGCGGTCACGAGGTGGCACTCCCGATCGGCCCAGGTGGTGTTCAGAACGCGGCGAGCCTACCGGGACCCCCCGACAACTCTCGTTCGCCGAGCCGGGACGGCCCACGCACGAACGGGATGATACGGACAAAAGTTACGGCTGGTGAGCTACGACACGGGTACGAGAGGCTGACGTACCCGTGTCGCCCAGCTTCTAAGCCGCAACCGGTAGCGCGTACAGATGACGCTTGGCCGGACGGACCCCGTGTGGCTCGAGCGCCCGGAAGAGGTCGAGTGCGTGTGCCTTGCCGGGAACCCGTACGGGCGGAAGCTCTTGAAAGGCGATCAGGTCGCCGGCCGCCGCCCGGGTCTGCGAGCACGCCACGACGGTGTCGTGCGGCGCGTACGCCTGCAGGCGCGCGGCCGTGCTGACCACGCTGCCGCTGATCATCGCGTGCCCGCCGTCGTGGGCCGCTTCCAGGTCCACGATGACGTCGCCGGTCGCGAGCCCGACCCGCGTCCGTACGGAGAACCTGCCGGCCAGAAGTTGCCCCCTCAACGCCTCCTGAACCGACAGGCCCACCCGGACCGCCGCAGCGGCCGCCTCCGCGCCGAAGCCCGCGACGCCGGTGCCGAACACCGCCATCACCGCGTCCCCGACGTACTTCTCCACCACTCCGCCACCCGCGCGGACCACCTCGGACACTGTTCCGAAGTAGTCCCGCTGCAGTGCGCGGACGACCGCGCAGTCCAGGTCGTCGACCAGTGAGGTGAATCCCACGATGTCGATGAAGAGGACGGTGACGGTCTGACGCCGCTCCTGCTCCGCCATAGCGATTGCGGTCATGTCTTCACGCTCCCCCAGTTCGTGCTGTGCCCCGGAAGAACGGTGTCAGGCGCAGTCCACTACCGGATCTGCAGAACGACGTATCTCCGACAGCGCCCGGCCGGCTCGTCGGTGATGTGACCGAGAACAGACCGAACCGACGAGAAGGTTCCAGGTCGAGGGGCACTAGGGTGACCTTCATGGCCAGCGAGGAGGACGGGCCACTTGTCGGACGCGCCGGCACGTTGACCCAGATCCAATCCGACCTGCGCAGTGCGGGCCCTGGGGGGACCTCCGCGGTGTTCGTCACCGGGGAGAGCGGCGTCGGCAAGAGCCGGTTGCTGCGTGAGACCGCCCGGGCGATGCGCGACGCGGGTTTCTCCGTGCTGTCCGGCACCTGTCTCGACATCGGTGACGCGTCGCCCCTGCACCCTGTGCTGCAGGCGCTGCGCCAGTCCGGCCACGGCGGTCCGGCCGTCGCCGCCGACGCCGGTGACCTGCTCGATCGCGTCTCGCGTGACTTGCTGGCGGTGGCCGGCGACCGGCGGCTGCTGCTGGTGCTCGACGACCTGCAGTGGGCCGACCGCAGCACCCGTCAGCTGCTGCTCTATCTGCTGGCCGGCCTGAGCGACGTGAAGATCGCCGTGCTGGCCGCCGTCCGCGCCGAGGCCCTGCAGGGCGCCCACCCACTGCGCAAGGTGCTGGCCGAGCTGCGCCGGCTGAGGTCCGTACGCGTCGTCGACCTCGCGCCGCTCGACCGCGACCAGACCGTCGAGCTGGTGACCGCGGTGGCCGGCGAGACCGTCGAGACCGAGGACGCCGACCGGGTCTACAAGCGCAGCGGCGGCAACCCCTTCGTGGCCGAGGAACTGGCCCGTGACCTGCGCGACGGCCGGGTCGAGCTGTCCGACACGCTGCGCGAGATCTTCCTGTCCCGCATCGACGAGCTCGCGCCGAACGCGCACGCGGTGGTGCACGCGATCGCGGCCGGGGTCGAGCCGGTCGAGCACGCCGTGCTGGCCCGGGTCGTGCCGCTGGGCGAGAGCGAGCTGATCGAGGCGGTCCGCGCCGCGGTCGCGCACCGGTTCGTGGCCAGCGCCGGCGACGGCTACCGCCTGCGTCACCGGCTGGTCGCCGAGGTGCTGGCGGCCGAGGTGCTGCCGGCCGAGGCGATGGCCCTGCACCGGCGGTTCGCCGAGGCGCTCGAGGACGACGCCGTGACCGACCACGCCCGGCTGGCCCACCACTGGCAGCGGGCGGGCGAGCCGGCCCGGGCGCTGCCCTCGGTGGTCGCCGCGGCCCGGTCGGCCGAGGAGCTCTACGGCTTCACCGAAGCGCATCGGCACTGGTCGTCGGCGCTGGAGCTGATCACCGACGACGCTCCCGAGCGCACCGAGCTGCTGGCCCACGCGGCCGAGTCGGCCCACCTGTGCGGCGAGCACTCGCGCGCGCTGAGCTGCCTGGATTCGCTGGCTCACCGGCCCGACGCGCCCAGCCAGTGCGACCTGCACCTGCGCCGCGCGCGTTACCTGGCCGCGGCCGGGCGCACGGCCACCGCCGAGGAGGAATACGAGCGGGTCCTCGCCTCGCCCGACTGCTCCCCGCGGCAGCGCGCGTCGGCGGCCGCCTGCCTGGCCGAGCTGCTGCTGCACCTGGGCCGCTATGCCGACGCGAACGCCCGCGCCCAGGAGGCGCTGGAGATGGCCGAGGTCAACGGCTCCACAGCGGACCTCGTACGCGCGTCGGCCGCCCTGGGTTTCAGCGCGGCGTTCCGCGAGGACCCGGACGTCGGCCTGTCGGTGATCCGGCACGCGGTCGAGATCGCCGAGCGCAGCGGGCACCCGGACGAGCTCGGCGTGGCCTATCTGCACCTGGCCGAGCTGCTCATCGGCCCGCTCAACAACATCGAGGAAGGTGTCCTGGTCGCCCGGCGCGGCGCCGACCGCCTGGCCTCGCTCGGGGCCGCCCGCACCTATCGGACCCGCCTGCTCGCCCTGGCGGCCAAGGGCCTGTTCCGGGTCGGGCAGTGGTCCGAGGCCGACGCCGTGCTGGACGTCGCGATGCGGCACCGGCCGTCCGGCGCCGACGCCGTCGAGCTGCTGCTCTCGCGCTGCCAGCTCTGGGTCGGCTTCGGCGATGTCGACGCCGCCCACCGCGACCTCGACGCGGTGGCCACCCTGCTGGCCGGCGGCGGCGCCCGGCATGTGCTTCCGATGCTGACGCTGCGGGCCGGGCTGGCGATGTGGCAGGGCCGGCACGCCGAGGCCCGGGCCGCGGTGCAGCGCGGGCTGACCGAGACCCGCTCCGACGACCTGGTGCTGATCGGGGTGCTGGCCTGGCACGGCCTGCGGGCCGAGGCCGAGGCGCACGCGGCCGGGCAGCCGGTCGACCCGGGCGCGCTGCGGCGGCTCAAGGTGTCGGTCGAGCGGATGGCGGCCGGGGTCGGCAACGCCGCGGCGCCGGTCCGGGCCACCATCGACGGCTATCTCGACCTGTGCGCGGCCGAGCTGAGCCGGGCCGAGGGCCGTCACGACCCCTCGCTCTGGGCCCGGGCGGCGGCCGCCTGGGACACGCGCCGGCAGCCCTACCCGGCGGCCTACTCGCGCCTGCGTCAGGGTGAGGCTGTCCTCAAACGCAAGTCGCGGCGGGCGGTGGCGACGACCGCGCTGCGGGAGGCGTACGCGACGGCGATCGCCATGGGCGCCCGGCCGTTCGCCAACGAGATCGTCACGGTGGCCCAGCGCTACCGGGTCGCGCTGGCCGACGACATGCCGACCCTGGCCATGCCGGCGCCCTCGCCCGGACCGGCCGACGAGCTGGGCATGCTGACCACCCGCGAGCGTGAGGTGCTGGCCGCGCTGGCCGAGGGCCTGACCAACCGCGAGATCGGTGAGCGGCTGTTCATCAGCGAGCGCACGGTCGGCGTCCACGTCGGGCACATCTTCGACAAGCTCCAGGTACGCACCCGCGTACAGGCGAGCCGGGTCTATCTCACCGCGGCGTGACCTTTTCGTTATCTTCGGGCGCGGATACGTACGCTTAACTACGTCGTTCTACCGATCCCCGCGTAGGCCGCCTTTGGAAGTCTGTGGCCACGGGGGAGCACCACCCGGCGGCCACCGCCGCCGGGTGGTGCTAGGGGGCCCTCCGCCGATGTTGTGGAGGAGAACCATGATCCAGTCGGTCTGGGGACCGGCGCGGCAGGAGATGGCGGATCTCCTGAGCAACCACCCCGACGACGTCCCGGGCGTGGTCGAGCAGCTGCGTGAGCTGCAGGCGATCCTGACCCGGGTCCCCCCGCTGATGGGCGAGAACCCGCTCTGCGACTTCAACAAGCTGTACCTGACGATCACCGAGGGCGTGCTCGAGCGGCTGTACGCCGGCAAGTTCCGCGACCCGGCCTTCCTGTCCCGGCTCGACGTGGAGTTCGCCGCGCGCTACTTCGACGCGTTGCGGGCGTGGTCCGGCGCCGGGGCGAGCCCGCGCTGCCCGCAGGTGTGGTCGAGCCTGTTCCAGCGGATCGGCGGACCGGACTGCCGCCCCCTGCCCTCGGCCTGCGCCGGGGTCAACGCGCACATCAACTTCGACCTGCCGTTCGCGCTGGTGACCACGTTCGACCATCTGGGCACCGACCCGATCGACGAGAGCGAACAGCACTTCGACTACCTCGAGATCAACGAGATCTTCGCGGAGTCGATCCCCGGGCTCCGCCGCGGCTACCTGGAAAAATGGCAGCTGCTCATCGACATGATGAACGGCCGCCTCGACGACTGGTGGCAGGGCGAGGCGGTCGAATACACCCGCAACGTCGCCTGGCGTAACGCCCAGAAGCTCTGGGGCGTACGGCATGACATGAACGCCACAGACCGTGAGCGGGCGGTGCTCGACAACACGGCCACCGGCGTCAACAAGTTGCTGCTCTCACCGATGGGCGCGTTCCTTCAATAGGGCAGCTCCACTGTGAACATCGCGCCGCCCTCCGGGGCATGACCGGCGGTGATACGGCCGCCGAGACGCGTGACCAGGCGCTCGGCCAGGGCCAGGCCGAGGCCGCTGCCCACCTTGCGGGTCCCGCGGTAACGGCGGTTGAGGGCACCCCGGTCGAAGGCGACCTCCAGGTCCTCGTCGGTCAGGCCCGGCCCGCCGTCACGCACCTGCACGCTGTTGTCCCGCACGGCCAGAACCAGCGGTTTCCCCTCGGGCAGCACCCGCAGGGCGTTCTCGCACAGCCCGTCGACGACCTGCCGGATCCGGCCGGCGTCGGTCGTCACCACCACCGGACGATCGGGCAGCTCGACGACGAGAGACGGGCAGCGGGTCCTCCAGGCCTCGCCCGCCGCCCCGACCAGCTCGACCAGGTCGACCGGGGCGAGATCGATCGGCAGGTCGGCCGCCTCCAGCCGGGACAGTACGAGCAGGTCGGAGATCAGCCGGTCCAGCCGCTCCGCCTCGGCCAGCATGATCGTGCCGGTCTTCCCGGCGTCGTCCGGACCGACGACGCCGTCGGCCAGCGCCTCGGCGTATCCGCGCAGCGTGGCCAGCGGCGTGCGGAGCTCGTGCGAGACGGACAGCAGGAACTCGCGTTCCCGTCCCTCGCTGACCTGCAACGCGGTGGCCAGCTGGTTGATCGCGTCGGCCAGCTCGGCCGACTCGGCCGGACCGCTGTTCGAGATGCGCACCGACCGGTCCCCCGCCGTCAGCCGGCTCGCCGCGCCCGCCGCCCGCCGGATCGGCCGCGCGATGAACCGGGCCAGCAGCGCCCCGGCCAGAATGCCGCCGAGCAGGCCGGCCAGCAGCGCGATCCAGACCGTGCTCAACACCCGCGAAGCCGTCCCGAAGGCGACGTCGCGGGTCAGGACCACGCCGCTGTTCTGCCCCGTAAGCGGTCGGCCGGCGACGAAAGCGGCCCGGCCGTCGACCATCGCCCGGGTGTCGAGGAGCGCGCCGCCGGCGACCTGCCGCACGACCCGGTCCGGCAGTCCGGCATGGTCGACGACGCCGCGCCGGATCAGATAGATCCGGATGTCGTCGCGGCGCAGCGACCGGACGATGCGCTCGCGGGCCGCGGGCCGCTCGGTGGCCAGCAGTTCGACGGCGAGCGCACTCTTCTCCTGCAGCTCGGCCCGCAACTGCGTGTTGATCGAACGAACCGAGACGGGAATCGCGACGGCCGCCGTGATCAGCACGGCGACCACCGCGGTGGCCACGGTGACCAGCACGACCTGGCCGGTCAGGGTCCTACGCATCGGCGGTGTATCCGACGCCGCGGACCGTGCGGATCAGCGCCGCGGCGTCACCCAGCTTGGCGCGCACCTGCGCCACGTGGACGTCGACCGTGCGGGTGCCCGCCGCCGACGCGTACCCCCAGACCGCGGCCAGCAGCTCATCACGCGTGAAAACCCGTCCCGGCCGGGCCAGCAGATGCCGCAGCAGATCAAATTCGGTCGTCGTGAGCCCCAGCGGCACCCCACCAACCGTCGCCGCCCGCCGCGCCGGATCAAGGCGTACGGGACCAAGCACGTGAACGTTGTTGTCATCGGGCGGCCCCGCGGCGCGACGCAACAGGGCCCGCACCCGCGAAACCAGCTCCCGCGGGCTGAACGGCTTGGTCACATAGTCGTCGGCGCCGAGCTCGAGCCCGAGAATCCGATCGACCTCGTCGTCGCGCGCCGTGAGCAGGATGACCGGCGTCCAGTCACCGTCCGCACGCATCCGCTTCACGATCTCGGTGCCTTCGAGCCCCGGAAGCGCGATATCCACGATGCAGGCCACCGGCCGCAACTTCTTCGCCGCCGCCAGCCCCGCCGAGCCGTCACCCTCGACGTGCACCCCGAACCCGTCCCGGCTCAGATAAAGCCGAACGAGGTCGGCGATGGGCCGCTCATCCTCCACGACGAGGACGAGACCCTTGGGGGAGGCGTCGGTCACCGCCCCATCATGCCGTTCCGGAGAGGTCCCCGACGTTCGAGCAATGTAAGAGCGAGAAACGTGGGAGCCATGCCGGAGCCTGACCGCGACGTCCGAGGCAAGTCAGAGCCAAGACGCAGACGTACGCCTCGTCGACTCCCTGAACCGCACTCGGCCCGTACTCCGCCTTCGGCGGCTGCCGCGGCCATCCGGTCGTAACGCAAGGCCGTAGCGCCCGCACGGCCCGGCGGGTGGCCGGCCCCAGAGACCGGGCGGCGGACGCATCCCGCATAACCACTTGGGCCCCGGCTGTGGTCGGCCCGCGAAACCCACCCGGCGGGTGGTCAGGCCGCTGCAACGGTCCAGCCAGTGGTCAGGCCGCTGCACTCACCCGGCGGGCGGCCGGGCAGCTGCGTCCACCCGGCACATGGCTGCGCCGCAGCACCCAGCCAGCAGGTGGCCGGTCGCGGAAACCCGCCCAACACATGGTCGGGCCGAGGCAGACGCCCTGCAGGCGGTCGGGCTGCGACACTGCCCGGCAAGGGGCCACGCACTGCGGACTACGCCCTCCCCACCGCGGCGGCTCGCGCCGTGAGGTAGCGCTGTTCGGGTGCGCTCGTCGTCAGCTTGGCCGCGGCCAGATACTCGCCGCGTGCCTGGTCGGCGAAGCCGGCCTGCTCCAGCAAGTGGGCCCGTACGGCCGCGAGGCGGTGGTTGCCGGCCATCCGCTCATCCCCGACCAGGTCGCCGATCACGGCCAGCCCCGCGAGCGGTCCCTGTGTGCGGGCCACCGCGACGGCCCGGTTGAGCGTGACGACCGGGCCGGGCGAGATCCTTTCCAGCACCTCGTAGAGCGCCAGGATCTGCGCCCAGTCAGTTTCGCCGTCGGAGGCGGCCTCGTCGTGCAGCGCGGCGATGGCGGCCTGCACCTGGTAGGGACCGATCGGCCCGCGCCCGAGCGCCGACGACACCAACGCGACACCCTCGGTGATCCGCTCCTTGCTCCACAATGACCGGTCCTGCCGATCCAGCGGCACGAGTTCCCCCTCCGCCGTCGCGCGCGCGGCCCGCCGGGCGTCGGTGAGCAGCATCAGGGCCAGCAGCCCCACGGTCTCGTGATCGCCGGGAACAAGATCGAGCAGCATCCGCGTCAACCGAATGGCCTCGCCCGTGAGCTCGGCCCGCTGCAGTTCCGGCCCACCGCTCGCGGTGTAACCCTCATTGAAGATCAGATACAGCACCTGCCGTACGACCCTCAGCCGCTCGGCCGTCTCGGCGCCGGGCGCGGGAGGCGGGAAGCCCGGCCCGCCCCGCCGGATCGTCTGCTTGGCCCGGCTGATCCGCTGAGCCATGGTCGCCTCGGGCACGAGGAACGCCGCCGCGATCTGCCCCGTACTGAGCCCGCCCACCGCGCGCAGGGTGAGCGCGAGCTGGGACGGCGGCGAGAGCGAGGGATGCGAGCACAGGAAAAGCAACTCCAGCGTGTCGTCCCGATCCCGCGCCTCGGCACCCGCGGTCTCCTTCACCGCCTCGGCAACCTCCCGGCGGCGGCGCGCACTGTCGCTGCGGAACTCGTCCACAAGCCGCCGCGTCGCCACCGAGACCAGCCACGCCCGCGGACTTTCCGGTACGCCCTCCCGCGGCCACTGCACGGCGGCTGCCAGCAGAGCCTCCTGGGTGGCATCCTCGGCCGCGTCGAACTGCCCGTGCCGCCGCATCAGCGCCCCGAGCACTTGAGGGGCGAGCTCGCGCAGCAAGCCATCCAACTCCCCCGGCTCACCCACGGCCGCTCCCCTCGTCGTCGCACCCAGCCCGATCACCACTACCGCCATCGCCCGCAGCCCGCTCAGGCCACCACCGCCGCCATCGCCCGCAGCACAATCGGGCCACCACCGCCGTCGGCCGCAGCACGATTTAGCCACCACTCTCGTCGCCCCACCGCAACCATGCCGCCGCCGACCGACCTGCCCCGACCCGGCGGGTGACGGCCGGTAGGACCGCACCCGAAGCTTGGTCAGGCGTCGTAGTCCGGGGCCTGGTCGAGGACCTCCCGCAGTTCCGCCTTACGCGACCAATACGCCACCCGGCCGGCCAGCTCGACAGCCCGCTCCTCGCTCGCCACCTCAAGAATCCAGAAGCCCGCCAGCGACTCCTTGCTCTCCGCGTACGGCCCATCGGTGACCGCGACCTGCCCCTCGGAGTAGCTGATCGTCTTGGCCGTGGACGGGAACGCCAGCCCGTGGGCCTCGACCAGCTCGCCGGTCTTGCGCAGCTCGACGTCGAAGTCGGTCATGAACCGGATCATCTCGCCCACCCAGGCCGGGTCGGCCGCGGCCGCCATCTCGCCGCCGTCACCAAACATCATCAGCATGTACTTCATCGTCGGACCCCTTCAGCTCTCGGCTTTCGCGGTGTAGTCGGAGCCGCCGCCCGCCCCTCGACATCCTCCGCCACATTTCTTCGCGAAATCCTCGACCGGCTCAACGTCGATCGCGACTCGCGCCATCGACGGCATCACGCTCCCATCCGCACGACGCGGTGGCGGTGAGCGGGTAACCGGGTCCGCGCACGTAGCCGCCTACGGCCTCGCCCGCCCGCTGGTCTCGCCCGCGCGTATCGGATACGACCTGGTCCGCCCGCTGGTCCCGCCCGCGCGCATTGGATACGACCTCGTCCGCCCGCCTGGTCCCTCCCGCGCGTATCGGATACGACCTCGTCCGCCCGCCGGTCCCTCCCGCGCGCGCATCGGATACGGCCTCGCCCGCCGCTCGGCATCCCGCCCGCATGTATCGGTTCGGCCAGCGCAAAGCCCTACGCCCGCCCCTCCACGGGCAGCATCCGCCTACGCCTGGAAACCGCTCTCCCACATGATCCACAATGAGGGTGTGATGCGGCAATTGCTGGGCTTTACACCGCATGGACGGGCACGACTCGCGCACCACTATTGACACACATGAAAGCCCGGCGTAACACTTCGGCCATTCATGGAGAGCGCTTTCCCCAGCGTCCCGACATCCCCAGGAGTTTCCGTGAACACGGCTTCCTCCCCGCCGCGCCTGTGGCGCCGCCTCGCCATCCCCCTCACCACGGCCCTCGTCGCGGCCGGCCTCGCCGTGACGGCGCACGGCAGCGCGTACGCCGCCGACACCCTGATCTCGCAGGGCAAACCCACCACCTCCTCGTCGAACGAGACCGCCGACACCGTGGCCGCCAACGCGACCGACGGCAACGCGGGCACCCGCTGGTCGAGCCAGTTCTCGGATCCGCAGTGGCTTCGGGTCGACCTCGGCGCGACCGCGACCATCACGTCGGTCGTCCTGCAGTGGGAGAACGCTTACGGCACGGCGTACCAGATCCAGACCTCGGCCGACGGCAACAATTGGACCTCGATCTCGTCGAAGACCGGCGGGACGGGCGGCACCGAAACGCTGACCGTGAACGGCAGCGGCCGCTATGTCCGCCTGTACGGCACGGCGCGTAACGGCGGCTACGGATACTCGCTGTGGGAGTTCAAGGTCTACGGCACGATCGGGGGAACCACGCCAACCGATCCGCCGCCGACCACCCAGCCGCCCGGCAACTTCACCACGGTCTGGCAGGACACTTTCGACGGTCCGGCCGGCACCTCGCCGTCGTCGGCGAACTGGCTCCTGCGCACCGGCACGAGCTACCCCGGCGGCGCCGCCAACTGGGGCACCGGCGAGGTCGAGACGGCCAGCAACAGCACCGCGAACGTCTCGCTCGACGGCAGCGGCAAGCTCTCGATCAAGGCCATCAAGGACGGCGGCGGCAACTGGACGTCGGGCCGCCTCGAGACTCAGCGCACCGACTTCGAGCCGCTGGCCGGGCAGCAGACCAAGTTCACCGCCGTGCTCAAGCAGCCGGATGTGGCCAACGCGCTCGGTTACTGGCCGGGTTTCCGGGCGACCGGAGCGGCGTACCGCGGCAACTACAACAACTGGCCGGGCGTCGGCGAGACCGACATCATGACCAACGTCAACGGCCGCAGCCAGCTCGCGCAGACCCTGCACTGTGGCACCGCGCCCGACGGGGTGTGCGCCGAGTACAACGGTCGTTCCTCCGGCTTCGCCACCTGCGCCGGTTGCCAGACCGGCTATCACGAATACACCCAGATCATCGACCGTACGAAGACCGACGAGGAGATCCGGTTCTACCTCGACGGCCGGCAGACCTGGATCGTGCGCGAGTCCCAGGTCGGCGTGGCGGCCTGGAACGCGGCCGTGCACCACGGCTTCTTCCTGCGGCTCGACCTGGCGATCGGCGGCTCGCTGCCCAACGCGGTGGCCGGCCGCACGACCCCGGCCGCGGACACGACCTCGGGCGGCGTGCTCAGCGTCGACTCGGTCAGCGTCGCCCGTACGGCCACCGGCACAGTCCCGGCGGCGATGACCGACCCGGCCGTGCCCGGCGGTCCCAGCGTCGTCAAGGTCACCGGCAGCCAGGGCAACTGGCAGCTGCAGGTCAACGGCGCGCCGTACCAGGTCAAGGGCCTCACCTACGGTCCGCCGCAGGCCGCCGCCGACGGATACATGCGCGACCTGAAGAACATGGGCGCCAACACCATCCGCACCTGGGGCGTCGACGACGCGAACACGCCGACGCTGCTCGACCGGGCCTCCCGGCAGGGCCTCAAGGTGATCGTCGGGCACTGGCTCAACCAGGGCGCCGACTACGTCAACGACACCGCGTACAAGAATTCGGTCAAGGCCGAGATCGTGGCCCGGGTCAACACGCTGAAGAACCACCCCGGCGTCCTGCTGTGGGACGTCGGCAACGAGGTCATCCTGACCATGCAGGACCACGGTCTCTCGGCGGCCGAGGTCGAGGCGCGGCGCATCGGGTACGCCAAGTTTGTCAACGAGGTGGCGGTGGCGATCCACGCGGCCGACCCGAACCACCCGGTGACGTCGACCGACGCCTACACCGGCGCCTGGCCCTATTACAAGCAGTACGCCCCCGCGCTCGACCTCCTCGCGGTCAACTCGTACGGCGCGATCGGCAACATCTACAACGACTGGGTGTCCGGCGGATACACCAAGCCGTACATCGTCACCGAGGCCGGCCCGGAGGGCGAGTGGGAGGTGCCCAACGACGTCAACGGGGTGCCGACCGAGCCGAGCGACCTCAAGAAGCGCGACCAGTACGCGAGCAGCTGGGCCGCGATCAACGCGCACCCGGCCGTGGCGCTGGGTGCGACCGAGTTCCACTACGGACTCGAGAACGACTTCGGCGGGGTGTGGCTCAACACCACGACCGGCGGGTGGCGGCGGCACGGCTACTACTCGCTGAGCCGGGCCTGGACCGGGCGGACGCCGGCCAACACGCCGCCGGAGATCGCCAGTATGACCGTGGCCAACCAGACCGCCGTACCGGCGGGAGGGACTTTGAATGTGTCGGTCAACGTGTCGGATCCGCAGGGTGACCTAATCCGCTACAACCTCATGTACTCCGACAAGTACGCGGGTGGCGGCACCGGACTGACCAATGTGACCTTCACCGACAACGGCAACGGAACGTTCACGGCCAAGGCGCCCGAGCGGCTGGGGGTGTGGAAGGTCTACGTCTACGCCTTCGACGGCCAGGGCAACGTCGGCATCGAGCAGAAGTCGATTCGCGTGGTGGCGCCGTCGGAGACCGGCGCCAACCTGTCGCGCGGCAGGACCACGACCGCGTCCACCTATCAGCCGACCGGCACGAACGGGCCGCAGCTGCCCTCGTACGCGACCGACGGCGATTACGGCACCCGGTGGGCCAGCGAGTGGACCGGGACGGCGTGGTTGCAGGTCGACCTGGGTTCGGTGCAGTCGTTCAACCACGTACGGCTGGCGTGGGAATCCGCCTATGCCACCGGTTACCAGATCCAGACGTCCAACGACGGCTCGACCTGGACGACGATCTCTTCGACGTCGGGCGGGGACGGCGGCTTCGACGAGCTGAGCGTCTCGGGCTCGGGCCGCTACGTCCGGATGAACGGAACAGCACGGGCCACCACCTACGGCTACTCGCTGTACGAGTTCGGCGTCTATCGCCGCTGAGCCAGGCTCGGAGGGCGTCGCGGCCGAGGCCGTGGCGTCCTTTCTCGTGCGCTGCCACCACCGTGTCAGCCTTCCGAAGACGTCCATGCCTCTAATACTGCAACGGCACTTAGCTGGCGGAACGTATCGATGATCGACTCGTTGGTTGTGGTGTGACGGCGGTCGATGTTGGTCAGTGGTCCACGGAGTTGGACCGGTTGTATGCGCTGGTCGCGGGTCGGTTCACGCGGTCGGAGCCGCGCCGACGGGCGCGGCAGTATCTGTTCGGGCTGGTCGGGCAGGCGGATCGTAAGAACGGCTGGACGCTCGCGGAGCAGGCCGGCGATGTGTCGCCGGACGGGATGCAACGGTTGCTGCGCCGGGCGGACTGGGACGTCTACGCGGTGCGTGACGACGTTCGCGACTACGTCGTCGAGCACCTCGGGGATCGTGCAGGCGTGCTGATCATCGATGACACCGGCTTCCTGAAGAAGGGTTCCCGATCGGCGGGGGTCGCCCGGCAATACTCGGGAACCGCGGGCCGGATCGAGAACTGCCAGATCGGTGTCTTCCTGGCCTACCGCTCGAGCAAAGGCCACGCGCTGATCGACCGGCAGTTGTATCTGCCGGCGGCATGGACCGACGACCGTGACCGGTGCCAGGCGGCCGGAATCCCGGACGAGGTCGGCTTCGCCACGAAGGTCGAGATGGCCCGGACCATGCTGGGCCGGGCATTTGCCGCTGGCGTCCCGGCGGCGTGGGTCACGATGGACGAGGCTTACGGGCAGTCGAAATCGCTGCGGGTCTGGCTGGAAGAACACGACCAAGCTCATGTGGTCGCGACGCGCTGCAACGACGACGTGGTCACCACCGACATGGGCCGGGCCCGCGTCGACGAGCTGATCGCCGGTCTGCCGGGCCGGGCCTGGTCGAGGATCTCCTGCGGGCCGGGTGCTCACGGGCCCCGCGAGTACTGGTGGGCGCGGGTGCCGATCCGGATCTTCTGGCGGCCGGGTCGTGGGCACTGGCTGCTCGCCCGACGCAATATCAGCACGGGCGAGCTGGCCTACTACGTCTGTTACGGGCCGCGAAAGACACGCCTGCTCGACCTCGCCCGGATCGCCGGCAGCCGGTGGGCGGTCGAGGAATGCTTCCAACAGGCCAAGAACCAGGCCGGCCTGGACGAGTACCAGGTCCGCGATTGGCGGGCCTGGTACGCGCACATCACGTTGTCGATGGCTGCCTACGCCTGGCTCGTCGTCTCTCGCGCGCTGACCACAAAAGGGGAACCAGCACCAGCGAAGACATGATGATCGGCTACACCGTACCCGAGATCAGACGTCTGCTCGCCGCACTCACCGTCCGCCCTCACCAGCACAAACACGTCTGGTGGTGGTCCAGATGGCGACGCAGACGACAACACCAAGCCCGCCTGAGCCACTACAAACGCCGCGGCTACCCACTCAGCTAAGTGCCGTTGCAGTACTAAGACGCCTCGAGAGCCCTCAGTTGCTTACCTCCCGCGGGTTGATTTTCGGACCCCGTACTTTTGTCCCTTCTGCCGCCCTGCTCGCGGTTCTAGGGTCTGGGCCAGGAGGTGGCGAGATGAACAGAGTGATCCATTTCGAGGTCCCGTTCGACGACGGCGAGCGCGCCACGATGTTCTACCGGGAGGCGTTCGGCTGGGATCTCGACTCGATGCCGGGCTACCAGTACACAATGGTCAAAACCACGCCGACCGACGAACAGGGCCGCCCGGCCGAGCCCGGGGGCATCAACGGCGGCATGATGGCCCGCACAGGTCCGGTCACCGCGCCCGTCATCACGATCGGCGTCGACAGCATCGACGAGGCCGTGGCCACCATCGAGAGGCTGGGCGGCAAGGTGGCGATCGGCCAGCAGCCGGTCGGCACGATGGGCTTCAGCGCCTACTTCCACGACACCGAGGGCAACCTGATCGGCCTGTGGGAGAACGCCCGATAGACCGGCGCGGCCGGGTGGCGACCCTTGCGTCGCCGGCCTCCGCGGATGAGTGATGTGACGGAGTTCGCGGACATGAATAACCAAAAAAGTTTGTTGCCATCCATCAATATCGAATTGTTGACAGTGGTGCCATTAAACGGCCAGACTCGCGATCGTGAAACACATTCCCCGGCTCCTGCTGGCCGCGACGCTCGGGCTCACGGGGCTCGGGTTGACGGGCTGCTCGGCGACGGGGCCGGGCGACGCGGCCACCCCCTCCGCGAACGCCCCGGCCCAGGGTGCGGTGGCCGGCTTCGGCGGCACCGACCTCGCCTGGATCGAGATCAACATCGCGATGAACGAGGAGCTCCTCCCGCTGCTCGAGCTCACGCCGAAACACACCGACGACCCGAAGACACTGGCCCTGACGCTGCAGGTCAAGGCGTTCACCGAGGCCGAGCTGAACGTCCTGCGGCAGTTGCACACCCAGGCCGGGCTGCCCGCGGAGAACCCGCACAAGGGCATGCCGATGCCCGGCATGGTCACGCCCGATGACATCACCGGCGTCTCGCAGCTCGTCGGCACGGCCTTCGATCAGACGGTCACCAAGCTCATCAAGGCCCATCTGGAACAGGGCCAGAACCTCGCACACAGCGAGGAGAAATCGGGTGTGGAGTCGCAGACACGCGATTTGGCACTGCAGATTCTGCGTACGAGGGAAGTGGCGTTGTCGGCAATGCCGAGCAGTTCTCCGTGATTGCGCACGACCGGAAAACGGGCGCCGTCGCGAGGACGGCGCCCGTTTGTTCAAGCGATGGCGATGGCTACGGCAGCTGATAGTTCTCGTTGAGCGCGGCGCCGCGGTCCGGCTTGTAGAGGTCGAAGCCGCGCGGGTCGCACTGGAGGCCGCCGTTGATGCAGTGGCGGACCAGGGCGGCGAGCGTCGGCGGGTCGAAGGCGTTGAAGACGTCGTAGTGGAAGGAGAACCCGCGGCCGCTGGAGAAGCGGACGTTGGCCATGTTGCCGCTGACCGGCCAGGCCATCTTGAACTCGATCATCGGCACGGCGACCGGGTGCGACGCCGGGCAGACCCCGAGAACCGGGTACGCCATGTGGCTCTTGTGGTCGGGCGTGTCCAGGTGCAGCCCGTTCCAGCAGCTGGGGGCCTGGAACCGGACGTTGAGCTGGGTGCCGGGTGCGCAGTTGGCCGGAATGTCCCAGTTGAACGTCAGGTCGCCGCACTCGAAGCCCTCGACCGCGCCCGGGTGGTTGCGGAAGTCGTCGATCGTCGCGGTCGGGCTGCCGACCACGTAACGCAGGCCCTCGGGGAACGGGCGCACGCTGCGGTAGTCGATGACTCCGGACTTGTAGTAGATGGTCTGGCGGCCGACCGGCTGCACGGCGGTGTCACCGTTGAGCAGCGTCGGCATCCAGTAACCGGTCTTGTCACCGGGCGTGATGCACGAGGTGCTGCCGCCCTTGAGGCTGCCGACCGTCGTGGCGGCGTTGGTCGTGGTGTTGCCCATGAAGGTGTGCGAGTGCGAGGCGCCGGCCAGGCCCGGGAAGACGATCGGATCGTCGTTGAGGTTGCCGCGGCTCACCGAGCAGTTCATCTGGAACTCGTGGTGGGTCGTCGGCGGGTTGGTGTTCGGCGGCACGGCCGTCGACGGCACCACACCGGTGACGGGCGGGTTCGCCGGCACGTAGCCTGGCCCGCTGGTCGGCGGCGGAGTCGTGTAGGTGCCGTACACCTGAAGCTCGTACAGCGAGTAGCCGTAACCGGTGCCCCGCTGCGTCCCATACATGCGGACGTAGCGACCGGAGCCGTTGACCGACAGCGTCTGCGTGCCGCCCGTGGCGGTGGTCGTGCTGTAGACGTTGGTCCAGTTGTTGCCGTCGGCCGAGGTCTGGATCTGGAAGGCCTTCGCGTACGCGGCCTCCCACGTGAGCTTGACCTGGCCGATGGTGGCCGTGCTGCCGAGATCGACGCGGAGCCACTGGGGGTCGCTCCACGAGCTGCCCCACCGGGTGGTGGGGTTGCCGTCGACGGCCGCGGCGGCCGGGGCGCCGCCGTTCTCGGTCGACGAGGCGAGGACGGGTTTGCCCTGCGAGATCAGGGTGTCGGCCGCCTGAGCGGTTTGGAAGCCGGAGAGAACCGCGGTCACGGTGAGGGCCGCAACCGCACTCAGGGTCAGGATGCGTCTAGGTCGATGGGAATTCACCAGGTTCTCCTTCGGGGATTGGAGAGCGCTTTCCGAGTGTTACGCCGAGATGTCAAGGGCGTCAATATGTACGCCCGTTTCCGCTGGTTCCGGAACTTGGTGACCCATCGCTTCGGCGTCGACGGAGAGCGCTCTCCACCTGTGCTATAAAGACGTCTATGCGAACCGAGCGGCTCCCGACCCTCGAGGACGTCGCCCGCATCGCCGGGGTCTCCCGAGCCACTGTCTCCCGCGTGATCAACGGAATTCGCAACGTCGACCCGCAACTGCACGAGGTCGTGTGGGACGCCGTGGGCCAGACCGGTTACGTGCCCAACAGGCTGGCCCGTTCGCTGGTGACCCGCCGCACGGGCACGGTCGCGCTGGTCGTCTCCGATTCCGAGACCCACGACGACGACCCGTTCATGGGCCGCTTCTTCGCCGACCCCTATTTCGGCCGGGTCGTCGGCGGCCTGATGAGCGTGCTGCGCGGCAAGGGCATCCAGCTCGCCCTGCAGATCGTCGGCACCGACGACCAGCGCAAACGCCTCGTCGGCGACCTCCGCAACGGCCAGGCCGACGGCGCGATCGTGCTCTCCCTGCCCGCGATCGACCCCCTGCCCCGCATGCTCACCGAGGGCAGCGTGCCGGCCGTCCTGATCGGCCGCCCCGCCGAGCCGGTCCCGATCGACTACGTCGACCTGGCCAACGACACCGGCGCCGCCCTGGCCGCCGACCACCTGCTGTCCCGCGGCTGCCAGCGCATCGCCATGATCTCGGGCCCGGCCGACGTCCCCGCCAGCAGCGACCGCATAGCCGGCTTCCGCCGCTCGATGGCCCGCCGCGGCCACGGCTGGGTCCCCACCGAAACCGGCAACTTCACCCGGGACAGCGGCGAAACAGCCATGCGCACCCTGCTGGCCGACACTCCCCAGCTCGACGGCGTCTTCGCCGCCAACGACTTGATGGCCCTGGGCGCCTTGTCCGCCCTACGCGAGGCCGGCCGCCAGGTCCCCACCGACGTGGCCGTGGTCGGCTTCGACGACAGCAGCGCCGCCATAGCCGCCTCCCCCGCCCTCACCACGATCCGCCACCCGTTGGAAGACATGGCCGCCGAGGCCGCCCGCCTCCTCCTGGCCCGCATAGAAGACCCCGCCATGCGGGTCTCCTCGGTCATCTACGAGCCGGCCCTGATCAAGCGCGACTCCGCTTAGATCTTTCTGAACCTTCAAGAACCACCGCAGACGTACGCTAAGTCGCCCGCACAAAAGCACCAGGCCAGAACCGCGCGCTCCTCGCCGGCTGAGCGATCCACCAGGCCATAGCGCGCCCACCGGCCGCAGCGATCGGTTCCGCACAACGCGCCCCCGTCCAGAGAGGGCACCTGAGTCGCCCACCACGATCCGGGACAGGACCGTCGCGGTCGCCGTTCGACGAAGCGGACACAAGCCGGGTGGGGCGCCGAATACGGGGGCGGTGCCCCACCCCCACAACACGCGTCAGCCGACGCCGGTCGTCGCACGGTATTGAGCCCGAAGCGCGAGCCGACCATCCGATGCACAAAACGCTCAACCGCTGCGCGAACGTGCAACCCGCGCCTAAGCGCACCACCCGCGCGGGAAAGGTGCGCGAACGTGCAACCCGCGCCCGAGCGCACCATCCGCGCGGGAAGCTCAACCGCTGCACGAACGCTCAACCCTTCGCACCTAACGGTGTTTGGTCGTTCGTCGGCTGTCGGTGGGGCCGCCACGAGTTGGGCAGTGCCACGGACGACGAGCGCGCCGTCGCAGGCTGACGGGCGGCAGGTCCCTGTCCGTTGAGCGGTCTTACGGCTGACGGGCGCTCTATGGGTGCAAGCTGTGGATCGGATTCTTGTCGTGCGTTGGGATTCCCACGGCCGGTGGGCGCGCTACGGCCTTGCGTTTTACGCAGCCGGCGAGGAGCCCTCGGTTCGGGCCTCGTGCGTTTGTGGGAGTGGACTCGGCGTACGTCTGCGGTGTTGGATTGACGGCTTTCGGCCTGGAACCGGGACGCAGCGAACAAGCCCGACGGGAGCCGACTTGGCGCACATCCGCCGACGTCGGCTTGCAGCCGGAAACACCGACGTGGCGAACACTCAACGCGAGCCGACTTGGTGCACGTCGGGGGTGTCGGCTTTCGGTGTGAAACTGCGACGCGGCGCGGACTTGGGGCGTCTGCTGTGGGCTACGGGCTTGCGGCCAGGAACAGGAAGGCGGCCAGCAAGGCCAAGTGGACGCCGCCCTGCAGGACGTTCGCTCGGCCGGGGACGATGGTCAGGGTGCCTACGGCCACGGTCAGGGCCAGCAGGACCATCTGGGTGCCGCCCAGGCCCAGCAGCAAGGGGCCGTCCAGCCAGATCATGGCGATGGCTATGGCGGGGATGGTCAGGCCGATGCTGGCCATGGCTGAGCCGACGGCGAGGTTGAGGCTGGTCTGCACGCGGTCGCGGGCGGCGGCTCGGACGGCGGCGATTGTTTCGGGGAGCAGGACCAGGAGGGCGATCACTACGCCTACCACGGCCTGGGGGAGGCCGATTGCGGCGACGCCGGATTCGATGGCGGGGGAAACGCCCTTGGCCAGGCCGACCACGGCGATCAGGGCCACCATCAGCGTGCCCAGGCTGACCATCGCGGTGCGGGTGGATGGGGGATCCGAGTGCTCCTCGACGTCGATGACCTTGCCGCTGGTGGTGATCGGCAGGAAGTAGTCGCGGTGGCGGCGGGTCTGGACCGTGACGAACAGGGCGTAGAGGCCCAGGGACGCTACCGCGGCGAAGGTCAGTTGGGCGGGGGAGAACTGGGGGCCGGGGCGGCTCGTGGTGAAGCTGGGCAGGACGAGGCTCAGCGTGGCGAGGGTGGCTACCGTGGCGAAGGCGCCGCCGGTGCCTTCGGCGTTGAAGACCGAGACGTGCCGGCGTAGGGCTCCGACCAGCAGGGATATGCCGAGCAGGCCGTTGCAGGTGATCATCACGGCGGCGAAGACGGTGTCGCGGGCCAGGGACTGGGCCTTCTCGCCGCCGCTGATCATCAGGGTGACGATGAGGGCGACCTCGATGATGGTGACGGCTACGGCCAGGACCAGGGAGCCGAACGGTTCGCCGACTTTGTGCGCGACCACCTCGGCATGGTGGACGGCGGCGAGCACGGCCGCGCCGAGGAGGAGAGCGGCCACGACGACGACGGCCGCCGGGAGTTCGCGGCCCCAGGTGAACACGAGGGCGACAATCGCGATGAGCGGAACGAACACGGTCCATTGGGTCAGATAGCTTCGCAACGAGGCAGCCACCCGGCAACTGTTTCAGATTCGGGCGTCTCAGTGGTCCCAGTCCGGCCTCGCGGGCTCGCATGATCGGTCGCCGCGGCCGGGACATTTGTGGATGAGCGTTCGGCGAGCGCATCGGGCCGGCGGGTCGCAGGATGGGGTCATGGCGTATGTGAACCCGAAGGGTGAATTCAACCGGGACCAGCGGTACATCACCACCCGGATCACCGCGGACGGCCGGGACGGCTACCCGGTCGAGCCGGGGCGGTACCGCCTGGTGGCCGCGCGCGCCTGCCCGTGGGCGAACCGGGCGATCATCGTGCGCCGGCTGCTGGGCCTGGAGGACGTGCTGTCGATGGGCATCGCCGGGCCCACCCACGACTCACGCAGCTGGACGTTCGACCTGGACCCGGGCGGCCGCGATCCGGTGCTCGGCATCGAGCGGCTGCAGGAGGCGTACTTCAAGCGGATCCCGGGCTACGAGAAGGGCATCACCGTGCCCGCGATCGTCGACGTCCCGACCGGTCAGGTCGTCACCAACGACTTCGCCCAGATGACCATCGACCTCTCGCTGGAGTGGACGAAGTACCACCGTGAGGGGGCACCGCAGCTCTATCCCGAGGCGCTGCGGGACGAGATCGACAAGGTCAACCGGTTCGTCTTCGCGGACGTCAACAACGGTGTCTACCGGGCCGGTTTCGCCGGCTCGCAGGAGGCCTACGAGCAGGCGTACGAGAGGCTGTTCGCCCGGCTCGACAAGCTGTCGGAGCTGCTGGCCGGGCAGCGCTACCTGGTCGGGGACACGATCACCGAGGCCGACGTACGCCTGTTCACGACGCTGGCCCGCTTCGACGCCGCCTATCACGGCCACTTCAAGTGCAACCGCAGCAAGCTGACCGAGATGCCGGTGCTGTGGGCCTATGCCCGGGACCTGTTCCAGACGCCGGGCTTCGGGGACACCACCGACTTCGTCCACATCAAGCAGCACTACTACATCGTTCACAAGGACATCAATCCGACCGGGATCGTGCCGGCCGGGCCCGACCTGTCCGGCTGGCTGACCGAGCACGGCCGCGAGAAGCTGGGCGGCCGGCCGTTCGGTGACGGCACTCCGCCGCCTCCGCCCAAGCCGGACGAGGTGGTGCCCGCGGGCCACGGCGTCACGGGCTGAGGGCCTCGCGCAGCAGGGCGTCCAGCCGGCGCTGCTTCTCGGGGCTGAGGTGCGCGAGCATGCTCTGCTGTTCGGCCAGCCCGGCCGCGACCGCCTGCTCGATGATGCCGAAGCCGGCCGGAGTGAGGCGGACCAGCACGCTGCGCCGGTCGTTCGGTGAGGGCAGCCGCTCGATCAGGCCGGTCTTCTCGAGCCGGTCGAGCCGGGCCGTCGTGCCGCCGGTGCTCAGCATCATCGAGGCGGCGAGCTCACCCGGGGACAACTGATACGGGTCCCCGGCCCGGCGCAGGGTGGCCAGCACATCGAATTCGGGGCGGCCGATCCCGTACGCGGCGTAAGCCTTCTCCATCCGGTCACCGGCCAGCCGGGACAGGCGGAAGATCCGGCCGAACACCGACATGGCGGTGGTCTCGAGGTCGGGTCGCTCCTGCGCCCACTGAGCGATGATCCGGTCCACTCCGTCGCCGGTGTCTGTCGTCATGCCTCCATTGTCTCGATGTCGAGCTTCTTGACAACGAGAGACTTCCGAGGTTTTATCTTGATGTCGAGATACTTTGCGTCGAGGGAGTTGTCATGAGGGCGCCGGTTCTCCTGCTCACCGCGATCACCCCGGCCGTCTGGGGCACGACCTACGCCGTGACGACCGAGTTCCTGCCGTCCGGTCGCCCGCTGCTGGCCGGCGTCCTGCGCGCGCTGCCGGCCGGGCTGCTGCTCCTGGCGCTCACCCGGCGGCTTCCGTACGGCCAATGGTGGTGGCGGTCGGCGGTGCTGGGCACGCTCAACATCGGCTTGTTCTTCGCGATGCTGTTCGTCGCGGCCTATCGGCTGCCCGGCGGCATGGCCGCGGTGCTGGGCGCGGCCCAGCCGCTGATCGTCGCCGGGCTGACTGTCCTTCTACTTACTGAACGGGTCGCGTTGCGCACGGTCCTGGCCGCCGTCGCCGGTGCGGGCGGGGTCACCGTGGCCGTGCTCACCGCGTCGGCCGGGCTGGACCTGACCGGCCTGCTGGCCGGGTTGGCCGGCACCGCTTCGATGGCTCTGGGCCTGGTGCTCACCAAGCGGTGGGGGCGCCCGGGCGTGCCGCTGCTGACCGCGACCGGCTGGCAACTGGCCGCCGGTGGGCTGGTGCTGGTTCCGGTCATGCTGGTCGCCGAGGGGCTTCCGTCCGGGCTGACCGCGACCAACCTGGCCGGCTACGCGTACCTGTCGCTGATCGGCACCGCGCTCGCCTATTCGCTGTGGTTCTGGGGCCTGGAACGTCTGCCGGCCGCGCGGCTCGCGCTGCTGGGCCTGCTCTCCCCGCTGGTGGCCACCGTCGTCGGCTGGGCCGCGCTGGGCCAGAGCCTGACGTCGCTGCAGGTGATCGGCATGGCCGTCGCCTTCGCCGCGGTCACGTGGGGTCAGTGGGCCCGCACGCCCGCCCTCGAGACGCCGCTCGGCCCCGCCGCGTCAGCGGAGGTCGCCGTTCTCGACGATGCGCTGGGAGTAGCCGACCCGGGCGGCGCGGAGCATGGCCTGGCCCACCCGGTCGGTGGTCGTGACGTACTTCGGAGCCACCCGATCGAGCAGCGGCATGATCGGCCCGGTGACCGTCCAGAGCGTGTTGTACCAGCCCGTCTTTGAGCGGATGCCGCGAGTCGGCTGGATCAGAGCCGGGCGGAACGCGTACGCGTTGGGCAGCAGCTCGATGAGGTCGCGCTCGGCCCGGCCCTTCACGCGGGCCCACATCTGGCGTCCTTCGGGATTGGTGCCCGCGCCGGAGACGTACACGAAAGTGGTCTCGGGGTTGAGCTCCGCGAACGTGCGCGCGGCGGCCATCGGGTAGTCGTAGGAGATCTTGGTGTACGCGGCCTCGTCCAGGCCGACCGAGGAGACGCCCAGGCAGTAGAAGCACGCGTCGTATCCGCGCAGTTCCTCCCGGATCGGCCCGAGGTCGGTGAAGTCGTCCAGGCGAACCTCGCGCAGGCGGGGATGGGTGAGGCCGGTCGGGGTCCGGATGACCGCCAGCACCTGTTCGACGTCGGGGGCGAGCAGGCATTCGCGCAGCACGCCCTGGCCGACCATGCCGGTTGCCCCGAAGACCACGACCTTCATCGTCCGATCATTCCACCGGGCCGGCCGGACCGAGCGGAGGCGGCGAAAATGTCGTACCCGCACCCTAGGGTTTTCCCGTGCCCGTTGAACGCTGGTCAGCAGCTCAGGCCGAGACACTCGCCCCCGATGCCTCGTCGGTCAAGGCCGCCCGTGCCCTGTCCTTCCCGGCCTCCTGGTCGGCGACCGGCCGGCTCGACGACATCCTCTGGGGACAATGCCGCAGCTATCAGGTCTGCGTCGATCTGACCGGGCCGGCGTTCAAGTGCTCGTGCCCCAGCCGCAAGATCCCCTGCAAGCATTCGCTGGCGTTGCTCCTGCTGTGGGCCGAGTCCGATGTGGCCGACGCGCCCGCCGCCGAGTTCGCCCGGGAGTGGCAGGCCGCCCGGCCCGCCCGGGCCGCCGCCAAGCCGGGCGGCGGCGCCTCCACCCCCGATCCGGCCGCCGCGGCGAAGCGGGTCGAGCAGCGCGCCGAGCGGGTGGCCGGCGGCCTGACCGAGCTGCGCCGATGGCTCGACGACCAGGTGCGGCAGGGCCTGGCCGGAGCCCAGCGCGGCGGGCCTCAGCCGTTCGAGGCGATGGCCGCCCGCCTGGTCGACGCGCAGGCCCCCACGGCGGCGGGCGCGGTCCGGCGGCTGGGCTCGATCGCCGGCATCGGGCCGCACTGGGCCGACCGTCTGCTCGGCGAGCTGGCGCTGCTGCGGCTGCTCGTCTCGGGTTACGACCGTCTGGCCGACCTGCCGCCCGAGCTGGCCGCGACCGTGCGCAGCCGCATCGGGTTCCCGGTCGCCACCGACGAGGTGCTGGCCGGCCCGCGGGTGGCCGACCGGTGGCAGGTGCTCGGACAGGTCGAGACCGACGACGGCGCGTTGACGACCCGGCGCACCTGGCTGCGCGGCGAGGCGACCGGCCGGTTCGCGCTGGTCCTCTCGTTCGCCGCGCCCGGCCAGCCGATGACCTCCGATCTCGTGCCCGGCACGGAGTTCCGCGGCGAGCTGGCGTTCTATCCCGGTTCGGCTCCACTGCGCGCGCTCGTCGCCGAGAAGCTCAGCGCGGCCGAGCCGTTCCGTGAGCCCAGCGGCGCCGAACCGCTCGCCCGGGCGCTCGCCGGTTACAGCGCGACCGTCGCCGCCGAGCCGTGGCGTTTCGACGCGCCCGTCCTGCTGACCGGCGTCGTCCCCAGCGCCGATGGCTGGCTGGTCGACGAGTCCGGCGATGGACTGCCGCTCGCGGCCGGGCATCGTGAGCCGTGGTGGCTGCTGGCCGCGGCGGGCGGACGCGCGGCGACGGTGGCGGCCGAGTGGTCGCCGGCCGGCCTGCGCCCGCTCGCGGCCTGGGCCGAGGGCGGGTTCGTGGCGGCCGCTCCCCCGGTGCCCGACCCCAGCCCCGTGCGCCACCCCGAGCTGCCGCCCGAGTTGCTGGCCTCGGCCCTGGTCGGCACCAACCGCCGGCCCTGGACGGGTGAGGCGTCGCTGCTCGAGGCGGCTGCCGTGGCGCTCACCCGCCGTCGCGCCGGCGTGCTGCCCGGTGACGGCCACGAGGCGGTGCCGGCCACTCCCGACGAGACCGGCGCGCCGCTGCCCGGTCCGGCCGGCGTCCGCCTGCTGCGCATCCTGGCCGGGGCCGTGCCCGGCGGCGCCCAGCTGGCGCAGGAACTGCTCAATCAGTGGCTGGCCGCCGCGGCCGAGCGGGGCGGCCACGTGCCCCCGGCCGCGCTGCCGGCGCTGCTCGACGCGGGCCGCCGCAACTCGATCGTCCGGCCCGCCCTGGCCCGGGTGGCCGGTCGCCGCGGCGCCTGGCTGGCCGGCATGCGGGCCGACTGGCGGTGGCTGGGCGACGAGACGACCGTGATCGTCGAGCGGCCCGACTGGCACACCGGCAGCTCCGGCGAGCGCGTGGGCCACCTGACCCACCTGCGCGGCACCGACCCGGCCCAGGGGCGTGAGCTGCTCGAGAGCACGTGGGCCGAGGAATCCTCCGACGATCGGGCCCGGTTCGTCGGCGCGCTGGCCACCGGCCTGTCCACCGACGACGAACCGTTCCTCGAGCGGGCGCTCGACGACCGGCGCAAAGAGGTGCGGGAGGCCGCGCTCGACCTGCTGCGCCGGCTGCCCGGCTCGCGGTTGCGTGACCGCATGGCCGAGCGCGCGCGAGCGCTGGTGCGGCGCGAGCGCCGGATGCTGGGCGCCGACCGGCTGGTTGTGACCCCGCCCGAAGAGCTCGACGCCGGTCTGCGCCGCGACGGTGTGGCCTCCACCCCCGCGCGGGGCATCGGCGTGAGCGCGTGGCTGCTCGAGGAGGTGGTCGCGGGCACGCCGCTCGACACGTGGTCGGATCCCGCGACCATGCTGCGGCTGGCGCGCGGCAACGACTGGGAGGCGCCGCTGCTGCACGGCTGGGCCAAGGCCGCCGTGGTCCAGCAAGATCCGGTCTGGGCCTCGGCGCTGCTGACCGAGGTGTCCGGGTCGCTGCGGGAATCCGTACGGTGGGACCTGCACTTGATTCTGCCGCCCGATGAGCTGGGCCGGCTCGCCGCCGACGCGCTGCGCCGCGACGACGGTCTGGCCAACCGGCTGCTCGCGATCCATCCCGGCCATTGGCCTCAGGAGCTGTCCGTGGCCGTTCTCGAGACGATCGCCCATCGCGCCCGCACCGATCGGCACAGCTGGCAGCTGGGCGAGTTGTGCCGCGAGGCCGGGGTGGCGATGCCGCCGGAGTATGCCGATCTCGTGAGCCGTCTCGCGCTGCAGCTCGATCAGGAGCCGGCCGACCCTTCCCGCGTACGCCCGGTGGCCGATCTGGCCCGCACGCTGACGTTCCGCCAAGAGATGTTCGACGAGCTGAAACCGGCCTGACCCGCATCCATGCCCGGACCACGATCGCGATTTTGGAGTTACCCGTGACCGCTCTGCGCCCGCACGCCGAGGACCAGTACGCCGACGAGCTGGCCCTGCTCGCCGACGCCGACGACCGGCCCCGCCCGCCCGGCTGGCGCCTCTCCCCGCAGGCCGTGGTGACCTACCTGCTCGGCGACGGCGCCAAGATCACCCCGAAGTATGTGGGACCTCGCCGTCTCATCGAGGTCGCGGTGTCGACGCTGGTGACCGATCGGGCGCTGCTGCTGCTCGGCGTCCCCGGCACGGCCAAGACGTGGGTCTCCGAACACCTCGCCGCGGCCGTCTCGGGCAACTCGACGCTGCTCGTGCAGGGCACCGCGGGCACCCCGGAAGAGGCCATCCGGTACGGGTGGAACTACGCGCGGCTGCTCGCCGAGGGGCCCTCCGAGGCGGCCCTCGTGGCCAGCCCGATCATGCGGGCCATGCAGACCGGCACGATCGCCCGGCTCGAGGAGCTCACCCGGGTGCCGTCCGACGTGCAGGACGCGCTGATCACGATCCTCTCCGAGAAGACCCTGCCGGTTCCCGAGCTCAACACCGAGGTGCAGGCGCAGCGCGGCTTCAACCTGATCGCCACGGCCAACGACCGCGACCGCGGCGTCAACGAGCTGTCGAGCGCGCTGCGCCGCCGGTTCAACACGGTCGTGCTGCCCATTCCCGCCTCGGCCGACGACGAGGTCGAGATCGTCGCCCGGCGGGTGGCCCAGCTCGGCACGTCGCTCGACCTGCCCGAGGTGCCGGCCGCGCTCGACGAGATCCGCCGGGTGGTGACGATCTTCCGTGAGCTGCGCAGCGGCCTGACCGAGGACGGCCGCACCAAGCTGAAGTCGCCGACCGGCACGCTGTCGACCGCCGAGGCCATCTCGGTGATCACCAACGGCATGGCGCTGGCCGCGCACTTCGGCGACGGCCGGCTCCACCCGGCCGACGTGGCCGCGGGCATCGTCGGCGCGGTCGTGAAGGACCCGAACTCCGACGGCGTGGTCTGGCGCGAATACCTGGAGACCGTGGTTCGCGAGCGGGCCGATTGGCGCGACTTCTACCGGGCCGCCCGCGATGCCTGAGCGTCTCTACGGCATCCGTCATCACGGTCCGGGTTCGGCCCGGGCCGTGGTGCAGGAACTCGAACGGCAGCCGCCCGACGTGCTGCTGATCGAGGGCCCGCCCGAGGCCGACGCGCTGGTGCGCTGGGTGGCCGACTCGGACCTGGAGCCGCCGGTGGCGCTGCTGGGTTACGCCGCCGACGATCCGCGGCGGGCGGCGTTCTGGCCGTTCGCCGTGTTCTCGCCGGAGTGGCAGGCGATCCGGTGGGCGGTCGAGCGCGGCGTTCCGGTGCGTTTCTTTGATCTGCCGTTCGCCTACCGACTGACTGGTGACGCACGCTTGCCGGCGCCGACTCCGACGCCTGCTGATCCGGGCGCGCCGGCCGGACCGGTGCCGGGTGACCTCGACGCGCAGGGCGGTCCGGGGCCAGGTGGCCTCAGCTCGCAGGACGGACCGGGGCCAGGTGACCCCAGCTCGCAGGACGGGCCGCTGCCGGGTGAGGCCGGGGCTGACGGTGAGCCGGATGGGAGCGGGACGGACGATGGCGAGCCGCCCGCGAAGCCGCAGCGGCCGGTCGACCCGATCGGCGAGCTGGCCGCCGCGGCCGGATACGACGATCCGGAGCGCTGGTGGGAGGACGTTGTCGAGCATCGGGGGATGCCGGCGTTCGAGGCCATTGCCGAGGCGATGACGGCCATTCGCGACGAGTCGCCCGAGGATCCGGACGATCTGGTGCGCGAGGCCTACATGCGCAGCGTTCTGCGTGAGGTGCGCAAGTCGTACGAGGACATCGCGGTCGTGTGCGGGGCGTGGCACGTGCCCGCGCTCACCCGCAAGGTCGCCGTCAAGGACGACAACGCGCTGCTCAAGGGACGCAAGAAGGCGAAGGTCGACTTCACCTGGGTGCCGTGGACGTACGGGCGGCTGGCGTCGTGGTCGGGCTACGGCGCGGGCGTCAGCTCACCCGGCTGGTATCACCACCTGTTCACGTCGGCCGACGAGGTCGTGCCGCGCTGGCTGGTCGACGCGGCCGGGGTGCTGCGGGCCGAGGGGGTGCCCACGTCGTCCGCGCACGTCATCGAGGCGGCCCGGCTGGCCGAGGCGCTGGCGACCATGCGGGGGCGGCCCCTGGCGGGACTGGCCGAGGTCACCGAGGCGGCCGAGGCCGTCATGTGCGACGGCGAACCGCTTCGGGTCGAACTGATCACGCGCAAGCTCGTGGTCGGCGAGCGCCTCGGCGGGGTGCCCGACGACATGCCGTCCGTACCGCTGGCCAAGGATTTGACCGCCCAGCAGCGCGCCGCACGGCTCAAGCCCGAGGCGCTCGAACGGGCTCTCGATCTCGACCTGCGCAAGGACACCGATCTCAAGCGCAGCCGCCTGCTGCACCGGCTCCGCACGATCGAGGTGCCGTGGGGTGAGCCGAGCGCGACCCGGCGGGGCACGGGCACCTTCCGCGAGGAGTGGCGGCTGCGATGGCAACCCGAGTTCGCCGTACGCCTCGTCGAGGGCAGCATGTACGGCACCACGGTCGCCGCGGCGGCCACGGCCAAGGTGATCCGGGCGGCGGACAAGGCCGAGACGCTGGCCGACGTGACCGCGCTCGTGGAGACGTGCCTGCTGGCCGACCTGTCGGAGGCGTACCCGCGGGTGCTGGCCTCCCTGGACGCCCGCGCCGCGCTCGACGCCGACGTGAACCACCTGATGGCGGCGATCCCGGCGCTGGCCCGCACGCTGCGCTACGGCGACGTGCGCCGGACCGACGTGGCCGGGCTGGCCACGGTGACCACCAGCCTGCTCATCCGGGTCTGCGCCGCCCTGCCCTCGGCCGTCGGATCGCTGTCGGACGAGGCGGCCAAGGTGCTGCGCGACCGCGTCGACGGTGTGCACGGCGCGGTCGGCCTGCTCGAGGACGACGAACTGCGCGACCGCTGGCTGTCCACTCTGGAGTCGCTGGCCGGGCGGGCCGACCTGCACGGGCTGCTCGCCGGCCGGCTGACCCGGCTGCTGCTCGACGCGGGACGGCTCGACGGCGCCGAGGTCCGGCGGCGGTTGCGGCTGCCGCTGACCGTGGGCACGCCACCGGCGCACGCGGCGGCCTGGGTCGAGGGTTTCCTGTCGGGCGGCGGCCTGCTGCTCGTGCACGACGACGCGCTGCTGGAGCTGCTCGACGACTGGCTGGCCGATATCGCGGCCGACGCGTTCGACAACGTGTTGCCGCTGCTGCGCCGCACGTTCGGCGCGTTCGAGGCGGGTGAGCGGCGCGCGATCGGCGAGCGGATCGCCGGGCCGCGCAGCGATGATCCCGGGCGGGCGGCCGGTGGGCTCGGCTTCGATCCGGCCCGGGCCGACCTGGTACTGCCCACTCTGAGCGCGCTGCTGGGCCGCGAGATCACGACGGGAGACGCACGATGAGCGCAGCTGGGCCGCGAGACCACGACGCACCCACGATGAGCGCGCTATCGGACCGCGAGATCGAGACGGGGGACGGACGATGAGCGACGAGGCCGTGGACGAGGCGACACGGGAGCGGCGCCGGCGGTGGCGGATGGTGCTCGGCGGGCCGGCCGATGACGCGCTGGGCAAGGCCACGGGCCGTGACGGGGCGATGGACTCGGCGCTGTCCGCGCTCTACGACCAGGGCAAGGACGGCGCCGGCGAGAGGGGCAGCCGCCGGTCCGCGGGCCTGGGCGGGTCGGCGCCCAAGGTGGCGCGCTGGCTGGGTGACATCCGCGAATACTTCCCGAGCACGGTCGTGCAGGTCATGCAGCAGGACGCGATCGAACGGCTCGACCTGACCCGGCTCCTGCTCGAACCGGAGATGCTGGGTGCGGTCGAGCCCGACGTGCACCTGGTCGGCACGCTGCTCTCGCTCAACAGCGTGATGCCCGACAAGACCAAGGACGCGGCCCGTCACGTGGTTCGCACCGTGGTCGAGCAGCTGGAGAAGCGGATCGAGCAGAAGACGCGGGCGGCGGTGACCGGCGCGCTCAACCGGGCCGCCCGGATCAACCGGCCGCGGCACGCCGACATCGACTGGAACCGCACGATCCAGGCCAACCTCAAGCACTACCAGGCCGAACACCGCACGGTCATTCCCGAGAGGCTGATCGGGTACGGGCGTCGCACGAGCGCGGTGCAACGGGACGTCGTGCTGTGCGTGGACCAGTCCGGGTCGATGGCCGCCTCGGTCGTGTTCTCGGGCGTGTTCGCGGCCGTGCTGGCGTCGATGAAGTCGTTGCGTACGTCGCTGGTCGTCTTCGACACCTCGGTGGTCGACCTGACCGACCAGCTCGACGACCCGGTCGAGGTGTTGTTCGGAACGCAGCTGGGCGGGGGCACCGACATCAACCGGGCCATCGCGTACAGCCAGCAGTTGATCACCAGGCCCCGGGACAGCATCTTCGTGCTGATCAGCGACCTGTACGAGGGCGGGGTGCGCGACCAGATGCTGCGCCGGGTGGCCGAGATGACCGCGGCCGGTGTGCAGGTCGTCGTGCTGCTGGCGCTCTCCGACGAGGGCGCGCCGGCCTATGACCACGAGAACGCGGCGGCGCTGGCGGCTCTCGGGGTGCCCGCGTTCGCCTGTACGCCGGACGCGTTCCCCGATCTCATGGCGGCCGCGATCGAGCGTCGCGACCTTCAGGCGTTCGCCGAACGGTTCGCCGACCAGCGCGCGGGAGGCGTGTTGTGACCGGTCCGCGGCATGCGTGAAGGCGGGGTGTTGTGACGGTCCGCGGCGTACGGAAAAGCGGTTTTGTGACGGTGGGCGGCGTACGGGAAAGCGGGGTGTTGTGACGGTCCGGGGCGTACGGGGAGGAGGCTTGTGAGGGTTCTCTGCGGTAATTAGCGTATGAGCCATGAGTGCTTACTTGAGCAACCCTCGCGTGTGGCAGGAAAGCTGGGACAGACAACAGGAGGCGTTCCTGCACGACCGCGAGGAGCGGTTCGCCGCGATGCTCGAGGCGGTCGCCGCCATCAGCGACGACGCGACGCCGCGGGTGCTCGATCTGGCCGGCGGGACGGGCACGATCTCGCTCCGCACACTGGCGCGGTTTCCGGGGGCGCGGGTCACGGTGCTCGACCAGGATCCGGTTCTCATGGCGATCGCCTCGGCCAGCCTGCGCGACCGGGGCACGGTGGTCGACGCCGACCTGGGCGACCCGGGATGGCGGTCGAAGCTGGCGGAGGAGGGCTTCGACGCGGTGCTGACCGCTACGGCCCTGCACTGGCTGCCGGCCGAGCGGGTGGCGGCGCTCTATGGCGAGGTCTGGGAGGTGCTGCGGCCGGGCGGGATCTTTGTGAACGCCGACCACATGCCCGAGGAGTCGCTGCCCACCTTGTCGGAGCGGCTGCGGGCGCACGGGCGGGCCGAGCGCGAGGCCCGATACCAGTCGGGCGCGGCGACCTCGTGGGGTGACTGGTGGGCGCGGGCGGCGGCCGACGAGTTCCTGGCGCCCAAGGCGGTGGAACGCGACCGGATCTATCCGCAGACCCGGCACAGCCACGAATGGACGCCGCCGGCGCTGTGGCACGTCGACGCGCTGCGGGTGGCCGGCTTCAGCGAGGCCGGCGTGCTGTGGCGGGGCGGCACGGACGCGGCGGTCGTCGGTCTGCGCTGAGCCGGACAAAAGGCGGGCGAGCAGACGCGGAGCCGGCCGGGCAGCTGCGAAACTGGGCGAGCGGTCCGGGCGCGGGACGGGCTGGCCCGGCGGGGCACGGCGGAGCGGCTTAGGCTGACATCGTGCCTTTAACTGGAGAATATGCGCCCAGCACGTCGGACTGGGCCCGCAAGCAGGCTGATCAGATCGAAGAGAGCGGCGGCACCGCCGGTAACGAGCTGCAGGGCTATCCGGTGGTGCTGCTGACCTCGGTCGGCGCCAAGACCGGCAAGCTGCGCAAGACGCCGCTGATGAAGGTCGAGCACGACGGCGAGTACGCCGTGGTCGGCTCGCTCGGCGGCGCGCCGAAGAACCCGGTGTGGGTCTACAACGTGCGCAACAACCCGCATGTCGAGCTGCGCGACGAGACCGAGGAGCACGATTACGTCGCCCGTGAGGTCGAGGGTGACGAGCGGGCAGTGTGGTGGGAGCGGGCCGTCGCCGCGTTCCCGAACTACGCCGAATATCAGAAGAAGACCGACCGCCTCATCCCGGTGTTCGTCCTCACCAGGCGGCAGGGGACGCGGGTGAACTGAGGAAAAACCTGATGCCATCCGGGCATCGACGGACGATCATCGGAGTATGCGCGCTCCCCACCAGTCCGTCGATCGGCTCGGCAGCCGGCACGTCGACCAGGCGCCGGTCGCGCCCGCGTCGTCCACCCTGCCGCTGGCCGGCGCGGTGGACGACGGCGACCGCCTGGTCGACGTGGTGGACCTGCTCGCGCTGGATGCTTTCGTCACCGGCCGCGAGCCGTACGGCCGCAGCAAGTACCTCGAGAACGTCCGCGCCGACGCGCCGTTGACCGCCGAGGGCGCCCGCGTCGTACGGGATGCTCTGGACGAGGACGGTCAGGGCCGGCTCTCCGTCGGCGACGGCTGGACGCTGCACGTGAACCGCTGGAAGCAGAGCCGCCGCGCCCGCGTCACGGTTACCGCGGTCAGCGCCGAACTGGCCGAGGCGATCCTCGAGGCGGCCACCCGGGACGCCGTACGGGAACCGGAGCCGGCGCCCGAGAACGTGCCGATCGGATTCTGGCACTTCGGGCAGCACGGCCCGCGCCGCGCCGCCCGCGAGATCGACGCCGCACCGTGGGAGTCGATCCGGCGCAACTACGCCGGGCCGGTCGCGGCCACGCTGGAGCGGCTCATGGCGCTCGACGCCACGACGATCAGCGGCCGCCTTCTGCTGCTGCACGGCGAGCCCGGCACCGGCAAGACGACGGCCCTGCGCGCGCTGGCCCAGCAGTGGCGCTCGTGGTGTCAGGTCGACTGCGTGCTCGACCCCGAGCGCCTGTTCAACGATCCGGCCTATCTGATGAGCGTGGCGCTGGGCAGCGACGACGAGGACGAGCCGCGCTGGCGGCTGCTCATGCTCGAGGACTGCGACGAGCTGATCAGCGGCGAGGCCAAGGCCAGTGCCGGCCAGTCGCTGTCGCGTCTGCTGAACCTCACCGACGGGCTGCTCGGCCAGGGCCGCAACGCGCTGATCGCGATCACCACGAACGAGGACCTGGCCTCGCTGCACCCGGCCGTCGTGCGGCCGGGGCGCTGCCTGGCCAGCATCGAGGTCGGCCGGCTGCCGTACACCGAAGCGGTCGCCTGGCTGGGCACCACGCGCGGAATCGGCGCGCACGGTGCGACTCTGGCCGAACTGTTCGCGCTCAAGACGGGCAGCGAACCGGTAACGGTGCCCAAGCCGGAACCCAGTACGGGTATGTATCTGTAAACAAAGAAAGGCTACCCAAAGAAAGGGTCGCCTTACCTTAAGAATTGCGCCCGCCGGTCGCGAGGAGCGACGGCGGGCGCTTTACGAGCGTGGGTCAGCCTTTGTCGTAGGTCAGGCAGTCGGCCTTGTCGCCGGACTCGCCCACCACGATCGCGGGCGCCTTGCACTCGAGGTTCTGGTTGTGCGTGCAGTCGGAGCGCTTACATGCGCCCACCTGCGCCAACGCCTTACCCATGCCGCCCTTGTCGCCGGTCACGTAGGTGTCGCACTCCGCGGAGATCGCGCTGCCGATGGTGATCGCGAAGGCGGTGCAACCGTCGTGGTTGTAGCCACAGCTCGTCACCGTGCAGGTCTGCACGCGGGGCATTTCCAGCATCTGCGTCATGGGATCGTCGCCTCCATTAAATCAACCCGGTCACGTCGACCATAAACCATTTCCCGGAAATGCCGAAACTACACCACGAATTTGTTTGATTAGGTAAGGCGCACCTAAGCAATGCGATTCAGCATCTTCTTGTCGGCCGCGTTCGGCCCATAGGACTCGATCTCCACGGGGGCGGACAGAAGGCCGCCGATGGCCGCCGCCCAGTCTTCGGGCCGGGTCAGCGAGCCCGGCCGCGCCCGGTTCAGGCGCGACGTCAGCGCGGCCTGGTAGCCGAGATCGCGCGCGGGCCCGGGGACGATCCGGGTCCACGGTTCGCCGTCGACCGTGTACGACTCGCAGATCCGCAGGGCCGGGCAGATGTCCGGAATGTCGAGGTGGGTCACGGCCAGCCCGTCGACGCCGCCCGCCACCTCGGCCGCATACCGGTGGGCGACCGCGTCGAAGTGCCCGACCCGGAAGGCGCCCTGCCACTCCCCCGTCGCGTTGTGCCCCTCGGGCAGGTCGAGCGTCCGGTCCTCGGTCACGAACGGGCCGGCGCCGTGCCGCGTCGTGTAGGTGCGGACGACGCCGAGCCGGGCGAACGAGCCGCACAGCGCCGACACGTTGCCGAACGTCGTCGTCGACCAGGTCGTGTGCGGGTGCCAGCCACGCCACTCGTCGAGCAGCACACCCTGCGCGCCCTCGAACACGCACGGACCCTCGGACAGCAGTTTCCCGGTGTGCTCGGACCCGACGATCGACACCGTGCGGCCGAAGGCCAGGAACGCGTCCACGACGTCGTCGAGCGGCACCCCGGCCGGCCCGAGGTCGGACTCCACCGCGGCCAGGCGACGGCGGAGTCCCGTACGGGAAAGGGTGTCGGAGACTCGCGGGGCGCCGGGGTGACTCAACGCGTACGCCATGGTCTCGCCGACGCCCATGCCGCACGAACCGTGACGTGACCCGCCGCGGGCCCGTTCCCGCCGCTGATTGGCCGCCCGATGCCACGGCGTGGCCAGAAGGGCGTCCCCGTCGACGGTGAGCAGCTCGAACGGGTTGCCGAGGGCGGCCGCCTCGGAGGCCAGCGCGAGCGGATCGACCACCACGAAACGGGTCAGGTGGGTCGGGACGCCCCGCAGCGTGCCCGAGCCGAACTGCGCGAACGTGTGCTGCCGGCCGTCCTCGGTGACCACGTTGTGCGCGGCCTGCGCTCCCCCGTTGAAGCGCAGCACCGCCCGCACTGTCGTGGCCGCGCACAGAGCGTCCACGACAGTGCCCTTGCCGGCGTCCCCGTAGCCGAGGTCGACCACCGCGACGTGTTCGTTCACAGCCGTTCGTTCCCCGAGGCCGCGTTCCCGACCGGCAGCGTGCCCCGCCGCACCACGCCGCCACGCTGCAGCGGAGCCAGTGCCTTGCCCACCGTCTTCTTGAACGTCGAACCCGACTCGACCAGGTCGTCGAGCCCGGCGTCGAGGTCGATGGTGCCCTCGCCCAGACCCACCGTGAGCGCGATCGTCTCGCACACCGCATCCAGGTCGTCGAGCTCCAGCACGTTCTGTCCCAGCAGCTCGCGCCACCGCTTCAGCACGTCACGGTTGCCGCCGTGACCGGCCGCGGTGGGCAGCAGGTAGTAGACATCGAACGTCCGCTGGAGCTCGACGACCAGGGCCTCGGTGCTGATCGGCTCGGTGCGCTCGCCGAGGAACTTGTCGACCTCGCGCGGCTTGACCTTCGCGTACGGCATCTCGTCGCCGATCAGGAACAGGTAGCCGCGCCGGCCGCGCTTTTCGAAGGAATCGAGCGCGGTGTGGCGGGCCATGAAGTACATGGCGAGCTCGTACGACTCCATCATCTGACCGCCGCCCCCGCCCTCGAGCACGATCCGGGCCAGGTCCTCGTCCATCCGGTTGTCCGACTCGAACTGCCCGATCTGCAGCGGCACCCGGTCGCAGGTGGCGTCGCCGACCGCGCCGAACAGGATGTGCGGGTCGGTCGCGTACCCCTTGCGGGTCAGCAGGCCCAGCAGCTGCGGCAGCTTGGTCTGCAGCACCCGCGGGACGCCGCCCATCGAGCCGGTGACGTCGAACAGCACCGCGATCGGCGTGCTGAACGGGTGCTCGGCGCTGTCCCGGCTCTCGCGCTTGCCGACGCCCTTGGGATCGAGGGCGGCGTGGGCCTTGCGGGCGCCGCTGTCGCTGTAGGCGAAGGCGCTCGTGCCGGTGGCCCGGCGGTAGTTGTCGGCGGCGGTGTAGACGTCAGTTGACCAGCGTCCGCTTCCCATTGTGTCCTCCGTCAGATCGTGAAGGGCCGGAACTTCCGGGGCCCGTACAGGTTGTGCAGGGTTTCGTCGAGCTCAGTGAGCAGGCGCCACGGGTCCTGCGGGCGCATGCGTGGCGCCTTGTAGAGGCAGCCGTCGGCGAACCGTCGCAGCTGCTTGGGCGGGTCTTTGATCAGCCGGCTCATCAGGCCGGTGGCCATGTAGACGTCGGTGGCCGGGCCGGCGGTCTTCTCCTTGAGCACCTCGGGCGGGTACGCGTCCCGCTGCCGGGCGACGATCGCCTTGACGTGCGGCCCCGAGTAGCACCAGTCGACGAGCGCGACCCCGTGCCGGCCGGGGTGGATGAGTACGTGCTCCTCGAGAACCGCCCCGTGAACGACGCCGGCACGGTGAGCCCAGCCGAGCCCGACCAGCAGCCGCCGCCACATCCAGGCCACATCGCGCGGATCCCGTTGCCCGCCCGCCAGCACCTCGCTCAACGGCACAAAGCCGGCCAGCTGCTCGATGACGTTGACGCGCCGCCGTTTCCGCTCGTGGTCCTCGTGCAGATAGCTGTCCCTCAGCCGCGGCGCGTAGGGCCGATACTTCGGGTCGCCGCAGTCGTGCAGCCTCCGGAGGGCGGCCGCCTCGGCCTCCATCAGGTCGTTGTCGGCCGGACTGCGGGGGATCTTGTTGAGGTTGTCGCCGTCGGCCATGAGGTCGGCGATGTCACCGGTGACGACGAACTGGCTGCGCTGGTGATAGAGCCTCGAGAGCGTGGCGAAGGCCCGGGTGGCGGTCGCGCTGTCCGATTCGCTCACCGCATCCGGATGCACAGCTTTCGCGTACGCCCGGTAAGCGGCCTCACCGTCGCCGTCGCCGTCGCCGTCGCTCAGCTCGGCGAAGGTGGTGGCCCGCTCGATCCGCTCGACCGCCTCGGCGAACCTCATCGGACGTCGTCCTCACGGGTCGGCCGCAGCAGCGCCGGATGCAGCAGCCGGGCGTCGCCGGCCCGGTACAGCTTGGGCTTCGGCCCCCCACGTTCCCCACCACGCGCAGCCGTCTCGCCGGTGCTTTCCACAAAGCCGGGAACAGAGAGGACCTTGCGGTGGAAGTTGCCGGCGTGCAGTTCCTCGCCCCAGACCACGGCGTAGATCTGCCGCAGCTCCGAGATCGTGAACTCGTCGCCCGCGAAGGCCGTGGCCAGCGGGGTGTATTCGAGCTTGGCCCGGGCTCGTTCGAGGCCGTCGGCCAGGATCACGTCGTGGTCAAAGGCCAGGTCAGTGGCCTGTTCGACCGGCACCCAGTAGGCGCCCGCGGCGTCCCCGCCCGCACTGGGCTCGGGCAGACTCGGCGCGAACGCCAGATAGGCCACCGAGAAGATCCGCATGCGGGGGTCACGACCTGGATTCCCGTACGTCCGGAGCTGCTCGAGGTGCAACCGCTCGAGCACACCCAGGCCCGTTTCCTCGGACAGCTCTCGCAGAGCCGCCGCGTCCAACGTCTCGTCGCGGACGAACCCACCGGGCAGGGCGCGGCGGCCGGCGTGCGGATGCTCGGCCCGCTCGACCAGCAGCACACAGAGCCGCCCGTCCCGAATGGTCAGCGCCACCACGTCGGTGGTGACGGCGACCGACGGGTAGGCCCCTGGGTCGTACCCGGCCAGAAACTCTTCCTCGCCCATCCCGCACCTCAGTTGGTCTCAGTTCGAGTATTTCTCGGTTCGAGAAGAACCTAGCACGCCGACGCTTGCCTCCGAAAGCCCCCACCTCGCACCCCTGACGAAGGCGGGCAACGCCGGGCCATACGAAGACGGCGCACAGAAACTATTCCGAATCACGATCGCGCTCAATTCGCCATTCCGCGGACAAGAAGTCGAGTCATGTGATAACCGGCGGTTGAACCGTCGCACCGCCAGCAAATATTCAACTTCATGAGTCTTGAAGAATGACTTCTCTAACCGCGGTTACGCTTCCGGCGAGACCTGCCCGATGCCGCTGCGAGCGCTCGGGCACACCAATCCCATAAGCGGTTCTTTGTAACCGTAGGAGGACCTCGCATGCGCAAGTCCGCAACAACCTCCGGATCCCGGCGCCGCAAGGTACAGGCTGGGATCGCGACTGCGACCGTCGCCGCCGCACTCGGCGTAGTCGCGTCGCCGGCTTCGGCGGCCGTCGCCCTCACGCTCAGCGCCACTTCGGGCCCCGCCGGCGGCACCAACAACCTCACCGGCACCGGCGCAGGCTCGTTCCTGGCCGGTTACACCTCTCCGGTCGTGTACTTCTACCAGGCCACGTGCCCGGCCCTGCACCCGGCGTCGCCGCCGGTCGACGCCGACCCGACGGCCGGCAACACCGGTATCGCCAAGGCGACGGTCGTCCGGAAGATCGCCGACAACAAGGTCGCCTTCACGGTTCCGGCGAAGGTCACCACCTACACCGGCGTGACCACCGCCCGGTTCAACGTCTGCATTTACCCGTCAGCGGCCAACGGCGTCGCCTTGGGTGCGAACACCACCTACTCGGTGTCGGCCGCAGCCACCATCGGCAGCATCTCGCCGACGTCCGGCCCCTCTCTCGGCGGCACGACGGTCACGGTGAACGGCACGAACTTCCCGACCTCGACTAGCGCGATCACGGTCAAGGTAGGCGGCCTCAACGCGCCGGTGACGTCGGCGACGTCCGGCCAGATCTCGTTCGTCACGCCGGCGCACGCGCCTGAGGACGACGTCACCCTGTCGATCAGCACGGCGTCCGGCACCAACAACTCGCTGAAGGCGTTCGACTACATCAATGGTGTGTCGGTCATTCCGAACACCGCGCCCGCGTCCAACATCACGCAGGACCTGGACGTTTTCGCCACCGACCTGCTGAACTACGACTTCGGCTGGGCCCTGGGCAAGGCCAAGGTCTACCTGGTGCAGGGCGACTACGACCCGACCGGCACTGTCGCCAAGGTCAAGGGCGAGACGGCCGAATGCCTCAACGTCCTGCCGGTGAGTGACTCCGAGCTGATCTGCACGCTCATCCTGTCGCAGCGGGTCGACGCCGCGGCCGCGTACCCGCTCGTGAACGCCGGCTTCCCGACGATCTCGGCCGGTACGGTCCGGGGCGCTGGAACCCTTGCCAACAATGGCCCCAGCGGCGTCGGAACGATCACGCTGACCGCGGGCAGCTTCGCAGCGTCCGACATCGGCCTGGAAGTCACGGCGGGCGGCGCGCCTGGCGTCATCGCCGCCGACACCACCATCGCTTCCATCAACCAGGCCGGTAACGTGGCGACTCTCAACGCGGCTGTGACCACCGCTGGAGCGGTCACCGGCGTTACGACCGGCCTGCCGCGTGGCGCTCTGACGGTCGCCAACCTCAGCACGACCGTGGACAGCCCCGTTGTCACCAGCTCGAACGCGCAGTTCAACGCCGCTGACGTCGGGCGGACGCTCGTCCAGTCCACCGGCACCAACATCGCGCCCGGCTCGGTCATCCTTTCCGTCGCCAGCGACCGCCTGAGCGTGACGCTCTCCAAGCCGGCGCTCGCGACCGCGGCGGTCGGTGCCGCCGCCGGCACCTGGACGGTTGAGCAGGGTGTCCGCGTGCCGGATGGCGCTTACAACGTGACCGTCGTCAGCAAGGGCTCGCCCATCACGGACCCGGCGGCTGACCTGACCTACAAGGAGTCCATCGTCTCCAGCGGCGCCACCTTCACGGTCGCTCCGTTCTGATCGGACCCTTCGCACCACATCAACCGGCGGCTCGGCGCGAAAGCGCCGGGCCGCCGGCCCTTTCGTATGGCGCAGGGGACCAAAAAGGCCGGCCGCGGACACGCGGCCGGCCTTCGCCGTTCTCAGCCCAGCTTGGCCCATTGCTTGTTGATGACCGCCACGGTCTTCGACTTCGACGGCTTACCGTTGAGATCCACAGCCACCACGTAGACGCTCTTCTTGCTGCTGGTACGCCAGCACAGCAGCAAGGTGGGGCGAACCCTCGGCTTGATGTTGTTACTAAGTTTGATCTTCTTCGTGCACCGGGAAGTGCCGACCTTCTCGCCCTCGTCGACCACCCAGGCGAGCTCTCGCTTTCCGGTCAGGTCGGCGCGCGCGGACACGATGCGCATCATCGCCCGGTCCTTTCGCACGTCACCTACCTCTTTCACCTCGAGGCCCTCGATCGACTCGGTCGCGGCCACCTGCGCCCCGGGCACCGGCGGTCTGATGATCACGGTGTTGGCCTTGCCGGCTTTGCGGGCTGCTTCCACCCGCGCCTGCTCGGAAGGCGTCAACTTCAGCGGACTGCGGGACGGCGACGGGCTCACCCCCGGAGTGACGGCTGCGGGGTCGCCGGCCGGTGACGTCACCGCGCTCGGCGGGCCGGCACTCGAACTCTCGGCCGGCTGCACCGCGGCCGCGGTCGTCTTGCTGCCATCGTCCTGGCCACAACCGCCGATCCCCAGAATCAGGGCCAGGCCCAGGGCCGGAGCCATCGCGGGCCCGCAGCGCCGGACACTGCGGCTCACCGCCGATCGATAGACACGCGCATCGTAAGTATTCATCTGTGAAATCCTTGAATCGATTGGGCACGATCGTGCCAGAACAAGCAAGCTTGATCAGCCGAGTTTTGACCATTCTTTGTCGATGACCGACGCGCTCGACGCCGACGATGGCCGCCCTTTCTTGGCGACCGCGAGCGTCACTACGCTGCGGTTCGCGGAGGTGCGCCAGCAAAGCAACATGCTGGGCCTCTCACGCCCCGGTTCACTAGGGCTGAATCGAAATTTCTGAGTGCACTGGGCGTTCCCGGCCTTGATCCCCTCGTCGGCCGCCCACATGAGCTCCCGCTGACCGGAGAGATCTCCGTGTGCCGTGATCACTCGCAGAGTGCCTGCCGCAGTGTTCTCAGTGCGCTGCGAGGCGGCAACAGGCCCCGCTTTGGCCTTGAACCCCCGAGCCACTGGATGCCCGTCCTTCTCAGCGGCCTCACGGGCCGCCCGGATCTGCCTCTTCACCTTCTCGCTGTCGACGGGCTTCGTGGTCTTTGCGGCTTTCGGCTTCCGCGACGGCGAGGCGGACGGAGACGGTTTTGACGGCGCCGTGGCCGACGGTTTCCCCGCACCGGTTGTGGCTGCCGGGGATGGCGCGGTCGCGACAGAGGCGGACGCAGAGGCCGACGGCACCAGGACACTGAGAGCCCCGGGGTCCCCGGTTACGGCATTGCCGTGATCCGCAGTCTGGCTGACGCCCAGATAGGTGCCGCCGCCGATGAGCGCCGCCAGGCTGACCGCTCCGACCGCAATCTTCCGGCGCCGCGTGGCGCGGCCGTCGGCCGGCGACTGAGTGACGCCGCCCTCATCGTGACGATCGTCGATGGTCATGTCGTTGCCCCTTGCGTTTCGGCTTCCGATGCGCCGGCGCAATGCCGGCGCACCCCGAAACCTCATCGTCCCAACGGAAGGGACAAAGCGCACCAAAACCAACAAGCTATCGCTGAGAGTTGCCTGCACGTTGCCGAGGCGATCGGCACTGCCGCTTCGTAAAGAGGAGCCACCGCCTGCCGATCCCTCTGGTCACGACAACAGAGAGGACCGGAGATGAACCAACTGCTGCGCCGGTACGCGGCGGGCGCCCTGGCTATGGGCGCTCTCGCGAGCGGCACGACTCTCACGCTGGCCGACTCGACGTCCGCCGCCGCCGCAGTCCGGTCAGCCGGCGTGGACGGCTTTGACGAGAAGCCGGTCCCTACCGTAACGACCGGCGCCACCGAACGACTGGTGAACTATCCGGCGACGGCAAGTCTGTCGTTCACCGTCAAGGCGGACAACTATCCCCTGGCGAAGCATTCGGTCCAGATGTGCACAGCTGCCCTCGACCAGGATTTCGTGTGCGTCGACGCGACGACCACCACGAAAGGGGTGGTGACGACCCGGACCAACCGTCTCACCTCACCCGTGCGCGTCAAAGTGGTGGTGCCCGAGGACGACCAAGTTCAGGCCTACGAGTCGGACACGGTGACCGTGCGGCCCCTGGTCGGTCTGCGCACGGCGCGTAAGGGCACCAACCTGACGGTCACGTTGATCGGATTCGACAACCAATATCTGGTGCTCAAGCGCCAGGAGAAGAAGCAGTGGCTGCTCGTGTCGGCTACCCGCGCCACGGGGCCCACCACCATCCTGTCCGGCCTTACCGCCGGCCGGCGGTACCAGGTCACCGTCTCCGACACCGCTTCGGTCAAGGGTGCGATCAGCAGCCCAGTCTGATCCCACCCGCGGCAATTGGCTCCCCACGGCTTGCTCGCCTTGGGGAGCTTTCCTTTGGCCTCGGGCCAAACAACCGAGCTGCACCGGAGGAATGTCTGGCCTTTACGAAACGACTGCCGACTTTTTCCCTCGACCACAACGGGAGAGGGACCACCATGAAGAAGCACCTGCGCCGCTATGCCATGGGCGCACTTGCCATCGGTGCGGTTGCCGGAGGCGCCGCGATCGCCCTGCCCGCGACCGTCACCTCGGCGAGTGAGTGGCAGCCCGCCACCTTCAACCTGAGCGAAGCGCCCGAGCAGCTCCTGCCCACGACCGTGTCGACGCAGGCGCCGGTCCGCGTGGTGACGACCAGCCTCGACGCCGACGGCAAGCCGGTCATCAAGGTCACCACGGCCACCAGCAAGAGTGCGGCGGCCAAGGCCGTCAAGGCGGGGCAGTCGGCCCGGGGCGCCGTCGGGGTCGAGCTCGACGCCGTGTCCACCGCGTCCGAGGTGCCCAGCGGCTCGGACACCTACCGCAGCCAGCAGTGGGACTTCACCAAGATCTCGGTGGCCAACGCCTGGACGAAGTCGAACGGCGCCGGTGTCGTGGTCGCCGTGCTGGACACCGGTGTCGACGCCAAGCACCCGGACCTGGCGGCCAACCTGGTCGCCGGTTACGACGCCGTGGCCAACACCGACGGGGTCACGACCGACCCCAACGGCCACGGTACGCACGTGGCCGGCACCATCGCGGCGGTCACGGGCAACGGGGTGGGCATCAGCGCCATCGCCCCGGACGCCAGGATCATGCCCGTACGGGTGCTGGGGTCGAACGGCTCCGGCTACATGTCGGACACCGCCGAGGGCATCATCTGGGCCGCCGACCACGGCGCCAAGGTGATCAACATGTCCCTCGGGTCGAGCTCGAAGGTCACGGCGGTCAGCAACGCCATCGCGTACGCCCGCAGCAAGGGTGTCGTGGTCGTCGCGGCGGCCGGCAACGAGCGCGCCCAGGGCAGCCCGACCAGCTACCCCGCGGCCGACGCCGGTGTGATCGGCGTGGCCGCCACCGACTCGGCCGACAAGATCGCCACTTACTCAAACGCGGGCAGCTACGTCGACGTGGCCGCGCCGGGGTCGAGCATCCTCAGCACCTACCCGACCGTTCTCGGCAGCAAGACCGGGTACGCCTCCATGAACGGCACCTCGATGGCGTCGCCGCACGTGGCCGCCGTGGCCGCGCTGCTCGAGGCGTACCAGCCCGCGATCACCCCCGACCAGGTGGAGAACGCGCTCGAGACCTCGGCCGTGGACCTGGGCGTCAAGGGCTTCGACAACGACTTCGGCTACGGCCGGATCGACGCCGCCGCCGCGCTGGCCGCGGTCACGACCGCCACGACCGCCCCGGCCACAACCGCCCCGACCACGACGGCCCCGACCACCAACGCACCGACCAGCGCCCCGATGACCAGCGCCCCGACGACCGCGCCGACCAGCGCCCCGACGACCGTTGTCCCGACGCCGAGCAAGACCACCACCAGCCCGGCCCCGACCCCCACCAAGACCACGAGCAGCCCGACCCCGACTCCCACCAAGACGACGACCAGCCCCACCCCGACGCCCAGCAAGACCACCGCGGCCCCAAAGGTCACCCCGGTCGTCAAGGCGACGACCCCGTCGACGTCGGTCGTCTACGGCAGCGCGGCCTCGATCACCTACACGGTGAGCGCCGGCAACGCCGCCTGGGCCGACAAGCCGGTGCAGTTCGGCGTCAACGCCACCGGCTCGTCGAGCGTCAGCTGGACCCGCTTCACCACCGACGGGAACGGCCGGATCACCGTCAACGTCAAGGCCACTGCCCACTTCCAGGTCCGCCTGACGGTCCTGGCAACCGACACCTCCAACGCGACGACCTCGGCCGTCACCTCGTTCACGGTCCGCAAGTCGGCCACCGTGTCGAGCCCGGCCGCGCGCAAGCTGTCGGTCAAGCTGACCGGTCCGGCGAGCACCGCTCAGGTGCAGCGGTACGAGAAGAACAAGTGGGTCACCGTGAAGAGCTTCACCGCGGCCCAGGGCGTGACCACCGTGACCGGCCTGCCGTCGGGCGCGAAGGTCCGGGTCGTCGTGCCCGGCACCACCGCCGTCACCGGCCTGACCACGACGCCCGTCAAGATCGCCTGAAGTAGCGACGGCCCGGGAGCCACGGTTCCCGGGCCGTCAGCCCAGCCGGGCCGTCAGCCCAGCCGGGCCGTCAGCCCAGCCGGGCCCACTCCCGCTCGATCGCCGCCACGCTCTCCTCCGACGACGGACGGCCCCGCCCGGCGACAGCCACGGTCACTACGCTGCGTTTCGGCGAAACCCGCCAGCACACCAGGGTCGACGGCACCACCCGCGGACGTTCCCCGGGCGAGTTCCGTACGGTCTTGGTGCACCGCGCCCGCCCCACGGTCCAGCCTTCGTCGCCCACGAGCGCGAGTTCCCGCTCCCCGGTCAGGTCGAATCCGGCCGACGTGACCCGGATGGTCCCGCCCGCCGTGCTCTCGTCGTGCCGGTTCACCAGGCCGGCGGCGGCCACGGCCGGTGACGACGGGACCGGGGAGGTCGACGACGGCGTAGGCGTGGGGCTGCGCTCCTGACGGGCCCCCGACCGGGTCGCCTTGCCGGGGACGGGAACCTTGGTCCGCGACCGGGAGGCCGGAGCCGACGGCGAGGGTGACGGTGACGGCGTCGGCGACGAGGTCCGCGCGGTCACCGGCAGCTCCAGGGCGGTCGTGCTCCCGGCGAGATCGATGGCCTGGACCACGAACAGCCCGGCCGCGCCGAACACGGCCAGCCCGGCCAGCCCCACCCCCAACTGCTTGCGCCGCTGGATACGCCGCGCCCGCGTCCCCGAGTGGTAGACGCCGTTCTCGTCGTGCACAGTCATCGCGCGCAGTTCCCGTGGTCGGCCGGTATCACCGCCCCATGCTGCCACCCCGAACGGACAAAACTCACTAAAACGGCCGACACACCGAGCCGGAAGACGGGTCCGGAACCGATCAACCAAGCTGCACCGGATCGCTCCCCGCCACGACACCCGCCCGTCCCGAAATGCCTGACGAAGACATCTCGGAGGGGCAGGTCAGGCATGCGGAAACTCGTTGGTGGAATTGTGGCGGTCGGTGCTGTGGCGGGCGGGGTCGCCCTGGCCATGCCCGAGCGTGAGCCGGTGTGGCAGCCGGTCACCCACGGTCTCCGCGTCCAGCCGGAGCACCTGCTCCCGGCGACCGTTTCCCAGGCCCATCCCGTACGCGTGGTGAGCACCTCGATCGACCGCGACGGCCGTCCCGTCGTGTCGGTCCGCACCGCCACCGACCGCGACACCGCCACGGCCCTGGTCGCCCAGGGTCAGCGCGCGCCCCGCGCGGTCAGCGTCGAGACCGACGTGCCGGTGTCGGCCGCCGCCGCCGATCCGCTGCTGCCCACGCAGTGGGACCTCGCCCGCGTCCGGGCCGACGGCGCCTGGCCGCGCTCGACCGGCGCCGGCGTGACCGTGGCCGTCCTCGACAGCGGCGTGGACGCGACGCACCCCGACCTGGCCGGGCACGTGCTGCCCGGCGCCGACCTCCTCGCCGGCACCGAGGGCCCCTCGTCCGACCCGTACGGGCACGGCACCCACGTGGCCGGCACGATCGCCGCGCTGACCGCCAACGGCCAGGGGATCGCCGGAATGGCGCCCGACGCCCAGATCCTTCCCGTACGCGTGCTGGACGCGAACGGCAGCGGATACATGTCCGACGTGGCCACCGGCATCGCGTACGCGGCCGACCACGGCGCCGACGTCATCAACCTCTCGATCAGCGCGACCTCGCAGGTCGGGGCGGTGACCAACGCCGTCGCGTACGCCCGCAGCAAGGGTGTCGTGGTCGTCGCCGCGGCCGGCAACGCCCGCCGGACCGGCAGCCCCACCGCCTACCCGGCCGCCGACCCCGGCGTGATCGCGGTCGCCGCCACCGCCTCGGACGACTCCGTGGCCGTCTATTCCAACCGCGGCGGCTACGTCGACGTGGCCGCCCCCGGCAGCGACATCGTCAGCACCTATCCCGGCTCCCGCTACGTCCGCATGAACGGCACGTCGATGGCCGCGCCGCACGTCGCCGCCCTGGCCGCCCTGCTCAAGGGGGCCGACCGTGGCCTCACGCCCGACCAGGTGGAGCAGGCCATCACCGAGTCGGCCGCCGACCTGGGCGTGCCCGGCCGCGACGACGACTTCGGCGCGGGCCGGATCGACGCCGCCGCAGCGCTGGCCACCCTGGCCCCGGCCGTCCCGAGCCCGAGCGCGGCCACGCCCACGCCCACGCCCACGCCGGACGCGAGCACGCCGCCCGCCGCGACCACCCCGCCCACGACCGAGCCCACCACCCCGCCGACGACCGAACCCGCGCCCACGACCCCGGCGGTCGCGCCCACGACGCCGGCCGTCGCACCCACCACCCCGCCCACCGTTCCTTCGCCCAGCCCGACGGCGACTCCGGCGCCGACCACGCCGGCCGCTCCGATCGTCCGTCTGGTCCGTCCCGGCTCCGGCCGCCTGTCCGTGTTCGTCGTCGGTGTCGAGGGTGTGCCCGTCCAGATCCAGCGCTGGGAGGGCGGCCAGTGGACGACCGTTCTCACCTATCCCGCGACGAAGGTGGCGCGTTTCGACGGACTTGTCCCGGGTCTGGACCACCGCGTGGTCGTGTCCGGCGTGACAAGCGACGTGATCCGGCTCTGAGCGCTGTCCCAGGAAATGATCATGCGGTTTACTCATCAACCATGGGCATCATTTCCAGGGGATTCGGCGGCCGGCGGCGTGAGTCGGTGCCAGGCCTGCCGCCCGGTCAATATCTGACTCACGACTTCCCGGTGCTGTCGGCCGGGCCGACCCCGCGCATCCCGCTCGATCGGTGGCGGTTCACCATCACCACCGAGACCGGCGAGAAGACCAGCTGGAACTGGACCGAGTTCCAGGCGCTGCCGGCCGAGGACGTCACGGTCGACATCCACTGCGTCACCAAGTGGTCGAAACTCGGCACGACCTGGCGCGGTGTCTCGATCGACACCCTGCTCGAGAACGTCGAGTCGGCCGCCGACTACACGATGGTCCACAGCTTCGGCGGATACACCACCAACGTACCGATGGAAGATCTTGTCGACGGCAAGGCCTGGGTGGCGTACAAGTTCGATGGTGAGGATCTCGAACCCGAGCACGGCGGTCCGGCCCGGCTGGTCGTCCCGCACCTCTATTTCTGGAAATCAGCGAAATGGGTCAACGGCCTGCAGCTGATGCCCGAAGATGAGCCCGGCTTCTGGGAGGCCGCGGGCTATCACATGTACGGAGACCCATGGCGCGAACAGCGGTATCAGGGCGACTGACCTGGCGGGCGGCGACGCTGACCGAGGCCCGGTGGGAGACCTCGTCGGCGCGCACGCTCGTGCTCGACGTGCCGGACTGGCCGGGCCACCTGCCCGGCCAGCACATCGACGTGCGGCTGACCGCCGAGGACGGGTACCGCGCGCAGCGCAGCTACTCGATCGCCTCGGCCTGGCCGCACCCCGCCGGCAAGGTCGAGCTGACCATCCAGCGGCTCGACGACGGCGAGGTGTCGCCCTATCTGACCGACGTGGTTCAGCCGGGCGAGCAGATCGAGCTACGCGGCCCGGTCGGCGGCTGGTTCGTCTGGCGTGACAAGCAACCGGCGCCGGTGCTGCTGGTGGCCGGCGGCTCGGGCGTGGTGCCGTTGATGGCCATGGTGCGGGCCCGGGCCACGGTGGGCGCCCGGCAACCGTTCCGGCTGCTCTATTCGGTGCGTACGCCGGAGGACGTGCTCTACGCCGACGAGCTGCGCCGCCGCGTACGGGACGATGCGGGTCTGGACGTCCACTACGCCTACACCCGCAAGACTCCCGACGGGTGGCCCTCGCCCCCGAAGAGGATCGACGTGGCCGCGCTGAACACGTACGGTTGGCCGCCGGACTTCGAGCCGGACTGCTATGTCTGCGGTCCCACGACGTTCGTCGAGACCGCCGCGGACATTCTGGTCGCGCTCGGCCACGACCCACGCCGGATCCGCACCGAACGCTTCGGGGGTACGTCGTGATGGACGGGACACCGCTCGACGGCAACGCGATGGCCGGCGACCTGCGCGAGATCTTCGCCATGGACGTGACCGCGGCCCGCTACACCTGCGCGGGCTGCACCCACACGGCCGCGGTCGGCACGCTGCTGCTCTGGCATCAGTCGCCCGGCCTGGTGGCGCGCTGTCCGAGCTGCGAGGACGTCGTGATCACGGTCGTCCGCGCCCCCGACCGGGTCTTCCTCGACCTGCGGGGCAGCGTACGGCTCGAAGTGCCGCTCGAAGGCAACTGACCTTGACCACCGGGGCGGCCGTCGCCGGGCCACCGGACGACCCCCTGCTGACCGAGCTGGCCCGGGCCACCACCGAGGCCGGCCCGGATTTCGCCGCGACCATCCGCGCCGACCAGGACGAGCTGATCAGCACGGTGCCCGAGAGCGTGCTGATCATCCAGGGCGGTCCGGGCACCGGCAAGACCGACACCGCGCTGCGCCGGGTTGCGTGGCTGCTCCATCACCCCGAGCTGGGCCTGACCGTGGGCGAGGTGCTCGTGGTGGGGCCGTCGCACGCGTTCGCCCAGCGCACCCGCGCGCTGCTCGACGCGTGGGGCTGCGCCGGGGTCGCGCACAGCTCGATCGACGCGCTGCTGCCCAAGGCGTCGACCGGCCGGTCCGAGGCGCCCCACGTGACCCGGCTCAAGGGCGAGGCCCGGATGGCCGGTCTGCTCGGCCGGGCCCTCGAGAAGCGCCGCGAGCAGCGGAACAAGGTGCCGGCCCTGATTGCCGTACGCGGGCAGGTGGTGACCCTCGACCCGGCGACGATCCAGCGGGTGATCACCACGGCCCGGGCGAGCGAGGCGACCCCCGGCGACCGGCGGCGGCTGTTGCGGGCCGCGCTGGTGTCGGGCACCCAGGACCCGAAACTGATCCTCGAGGCGGCCGACATGCTGGCCGACCGGTTGTGGCCGGAGTTCGACGCGGCGACGTTCCTGACCGAGCTGTTCGGCTCGCGGGGGCTGCTGACCGCGGCGGCCGGCGGCGAGTTCACCGACCGTGAGATCAACGCGCTGTACCGGGTGGACGGCGAGGAGCCGCCGTTCAGCGAGGCCGACCTGCCGCTTCTCGACGAGGCCGAGCATCTGTCGGGGCTGGAGCCGCAGACGTACGCCCATGTGGTGGTGGACGAGGCTCAGGACCTCTCCCCCATGCAGCTGCGGGCGGTCTCCCGCCGCTCGGCCACCGGCTCGCTGACCGTGGTCGGCGACATGGCCCAGTCGACCGGCCCGTGGGCTCGCGACGACTGGCACGACGTGCTCGCGCACCTGCCCTCGGAGATGCCGCACGTGCACCGTGAGCTGCGGTTCGGCTATCGGGTGCCCCGGCAGATCTTCGACCTGGCCGCCGAGTTGCTGCCGACCGCCGCGCCGAGCGTGCAGCCGCCGACGACCGTACGGGACGGGCCGGCCGACCCGGTGATCGCGCCGGTGGGCCCGTCCGAGCGCGCCGGTGTCGTGGTGGCGGCCGCGGCCGACCACGCGGCAGACGGGCGCTCGGTGGCGATCGTGTGCCCGGCGCGCTGCCGCGACGAGGTCGAGGCGCTGCTGCGGGCCGAGGAGCTTCCCTGGCGTACGGCTCCCGGCGACGAGCGCAGCCCGGCGATCACGCTGCTCGGGCCGCACGAGGCGAAGGGTCTGGAGTTCGACGCGGCGATCGTGGTCGAGCCGGGGTTCATCGTCGACGACGACCCGCGCGGGCATCGCCTGCTCTACATCGCGCTGACCAGGGCGACCGGTCACCTGCATCTGGTCGGCGCGCCCGAGGACCTGCCGGCCGTGCCGGCCGAGCCGATCGTCACCGCGGCGCCGGCGGTGGAGGAACCCCCTTCCCCCGAACCGCCGGCGCCGCCCGCTCCCCTGGATCCCGCAGTGCAAGAACAGATCGACATGGTGGCTCACGCGCTCGCCGAAACGCTGCTCGCGAACCTCACGCCGGAGTTGTGGCCGGTGGCGCTGGACCGGCTGATCGCGCTGATCAGCCCGGACCCCTAGCTCTTCAGTTGCTTCAGTTGATTCAGTTTCTTCAGGTGCTCAGTTTCGGAAGCTGCTCTTCAGGCGCTGGGCCAGGGACACCGGCGTGGCCGGGCGGGCCGGGGCCGGGCTCGGCCGGGCGGACGGGCTGGACCGGCCGACCGGGCGGTCGTAGTCGGCGGTGGCGATCGCCTCGATGATCTGGCCGTCCCCGAAGTTCTCCGACTCGGGGATGGACGGGACGAAGCCGACGAGGATGCCGTTCCGCATGATCTGAGCCTCGAGACCCGCCGTGCCGTCGTTGTCCCAGATGGCCTCGCGGCCGTCGGGAAGCACGACGCGGATGCCGTACTGCGTGATGCCGGCCTGCGGCAGCTTCACATGGGCGAAGACGTTACGCGCTCGCAGCGTGTCGACGATCTGGCGTGCCCGTTCCTCTTCCATGTGAGGAACCTAGCCGCGCGCCCTGAGGACAGCCTGAAGATCGGCTGTGCCCCTCGTGTGAATGCGCCGTCACCACCGTCCATCGACGCTGATCACATCGACGTACGTTACTACTCTGTAACGGCAAAGTCACCGTCTGTCTTTTATTCGCCCCCTGAATTACCGTTCGGTAACCGGAGCGCTCCGGCTTCCTCTCCCACCCGGACCGGAGGCCACCCGATGGGCAGACGTCTATCCACCCTGCTCGGCATGCTCGTCACCCTTTCCCTCCTCACCCTCGGCATCGCGGCCCCGGCCGCCGCGAGCTACGCCACGACCGATTACGTCGCGCTCGGCGACTCCTATTCCTCGGGAGTCGGCGCGCCCGGACAGAGCATTCTGTGTTTCCGCAGCTCACAGGGATATCCCGGCCAGTGGACCGCGCGCAACAAGCCCAAGTCGTTCACCGACCTGAGCTGCGGCGGCGCCGAGACCGCCGACGTGCGCAACTTGCAGGTGCCGTTCCTGAGCCGTTCGGCCGACCTGATCAGCATCACGATCGGCGGCAACGACGCGGGCTTCGCCTCCACCGTCCTCGGCTGCCAGGTCGGCACCGACGCGGCCTGCGCGGCCAAGGTCGCTTCGGCCCGTACGGACATCACGTCCACGCTGCCGGCCAAGCTCGATTCGACGTACGCGGCCATCAAGCGCAAGGCCCCCGACGCGCGAGTGATCGTCCTCGGCTATCCGATCCTGTTCGACACCTCGTCGGCGGCGTGCGGCCTCACCGGCATGAGCCTGGCCAAGCGGCGCTCGCTCAACCAGGGCGCCCAAGTGCTCAACGACGTGATCGCGGCCCGGGCCGCGGCGGCCGGCTTCACCTTCTCCGACGTGCGCGACGAGTTCGCCGGCCACGGCATCTGCTCGGCGAGCCCCTACCTGCACGGCCTGACTGTGGTGCCGCCGCAGAACTCCTTCCACCCCAACCTCGCCGGCTACACCAACGGCTACCTGCCCGCCCTGGCGAGCGCCCTCTGACCAGCGTCCCGGACGGGGCGACCCGATCGCACCCGTCCGGGACCGCCGTTTCGAGCCCACGGCCGGGATCGTCTTCTCCCATGGCCCAGGTATTCGCTCTGCTGCTGATGCTCGACGTCGCCCTGGTGATGATCGCCCTGGTCGACTGCCTACGCGCCGACGAGAGCGCCGTCCGCACCGCGCCGTGGGCCGCCTGGATGTTCGCGATCCTGCTGATCAGCCCGATCGGGGCGATCGCGTGGTTCGTCCGGGGCCGCCCGGTCGTCCCGGTCCCGCTGCGGCCGCCCCCGGTGTTCGTCGCCCCCGACGACAACCCCGACTTCCTGAAGTTCCTGTCCGCCACCCTCCACGAGCGCGACCCGGACCGCTGACCGGGCCGCCACCCTCCACGAGCGCGTCCCGAACCCGCAGACCCGGCCCCTCTTCCCGCACGCGCCCGGACCCCTGGCGCGCGCCGGCGTATGCGGACATGCGAAACGGCCCCTCTCCGGTGAAGAAGGACCGTGCGTGTGCAAGTCAGACGGCGCCGGCCTCCTGGTCGCCCTGGAGTTCCCGGTTGTGCCGAAGTGCCTCTTCGAGCTGGTCCTCGAGAATGATGATCCGGCACGCGGCCTCGAGGGCGGTGCCGTCGTCGACCATCTCGCGGGCCCGCACGGCCAGGCGCAGCTGATAGCGGGAGTAGCGGCGGTGCCCTCCGGCCGAACGGAACGGGGCGATCAGTTTCGCCTCGTCGAGCCGGCGCAGGAAGTCTTGCGATGCGCCCACGATCTCCGCGGCGCGGCCCATCGTGTAGGCGGGGTAATCGTCGTCATCAAGCATGTCGTCGGATGGGGCCATAGATACCTCTACGGGACGAGGGCCCCGGCGCAGTAGCGCCGGGGCCCGGGATTACAGGTTGAATACACCATCTACCGACACGTTGGTCGGGTTCTCTTTTCCACACCGCGCAGCTATCAGCGGGTGCGAGGATCGCATAAGCGTGACCGGAGACCACCTCACGTTCGATGTGACCACGGTGTCCACCTCAGAACTGGAACTACGTCCTGACGGCGGGCGATCCAACGGCGTCCAGCCCTCCCTTTCCTCTGCTTTTACCTTGCGGTGCACCCCGCCGGTGTCGGAACCCACGCAACTTCATGGCCCCGCACACGTGCGGCGGATCTGTCTTGCGTCAGCCAGAGCCCCGAACTTGCATCGGCCCTGCCTGCATTGCCCTGACCTGGAAGTACGTCAAGGTCTTGGCCCTGATCTGGAGTTACATCAAGGTCTTGGCCCTGATCTGGAGTTACATCAAGGTCTTGGCCCTGATCTGGAGTTACATCAAGGTCTTGGCCCTGACCTGGAATTACGTCAAGGTCTTGTCGTGCACTTGCCTTACCTTGCTGTCTTACCTGTCTTGCACTTACGCGTGTTGCACTTACCTGTCTTGCTCGCGGCGCTGTTTCCACCGCGGTGGCCGAGCGAGCCACGGAGAGATCCGGGCCCTGCTTAACGCTCGGCACTTTGTCGGCGTTTCAACCGATTTCCTCGTCAACGAAGACAACACTAACCGGCCTCACCGAGAAAGTCTAGGTTTTCCGGCCGAGATTTCCTCGGTCACGTTCCGAGGCTTCGTCCGCACCGACAGTGGCGGCGGCCCATCGCCACCCCCAGCGTCGTCACGGCAAGCTTGCGCGCGTTCATCCGGCCCGGCACCGAATCTGAAGCCAGATCCGATCCTCCGGCGCAAGGAGAACCGCCATGACCCACCAGCAGAGGCCGGCCCAACCCCCGCAGCCTCCAACGGAGAAGTCACACGTGCGCCCCCGGGCCCTCCGTCGCGGCCTGGCCATCACCGCGGCGGCCGCCATCGCCCTTCTCGGCTTGGCCGGACCGGCCGAGGCCACCGACGGCGCCGGCGTGGTCAGCCTGACCGGCTGCGCCAATCAGTTGCTGCGACCCGGCATGCGCAACGAATGCGTGCTGTCGCTGCAGCACTCGCTCAACGCGGTCGGCATCGGCGTCGTCGAGGACGGCGACTACGGCGAGCAGACCTACCTGGCCGTCAAGGGTTTTCAGACCAGTTACCACCTGCAGGTCGACGGCGAGGCCGGCTTCACGACCATCACCGAACTCGACCGCGCGGCCAATTCCCCCCAGGCCGGACCGCCGCCCGGCGCAGCCACCGCGTCGGGCCAGGCGCCCAACGGGACGGTGGCGGACAACGTGGTCGTCGCCTGTGGAAACTTCTTCGGCACCTGCACGACCTACTACAGCCGGAGCGCCACCCGGGCCATCAACGACGCCCTGAACGATCCCGCGAAGGGTCTGGCCAGTGACGCCGGCATGTTCGCCATCTGCTCACGCGCCGGTGTTCTGGGCGGAGCCGCCTGCGGTGTGGCCGGCATGTACGGCAAGTACAAGGTGGCCGACGCGGCCCAGCGGGCGGTCGAGCAGGGTGGATGCGTGAAGTTCAAGTACACACAGGACCCCATGCTCCCCACCAGCGTGGCCGCCTACAACGGCCGCAACTGCATCGACTAGGACACGGCCGATGCGCACAGCCCCCGCGCCGTCCGCGCGGGGGCTGTGTTCGTCCGGGCAGATCGTTTCGCGCCGGTTGCGGGTTAGTTAAAGACGTTAATAAACTCTCCTGGCAGATAGCGAATGATCTATCTCGTGGGGAGATCTTGGTGAAGCGATCCATGACCGCGGCGCTGGCCGTCGCGTCGACGGCAATGACGTTCCTGGCCGCGACGCCCGCCACCGCCGGTGGTGGGAAACCGCGGGTGACCGGCTCGTATTCGACGGGCTCGGCCAACGCCTGGGCGCCACTGCCCACGACCCCGCGGGGCGCGGCGGCCGACACCACCGTCGTTGTCGACCCGTCGCAGGAGCGGCAGCGGTACAGCGGCATCGGGTTCTCGATCGACGAGACCAGCGTGTCGAACCTGTGGAAACTGACGCCGGCCGAGCGGGAGAAGGCGGTCAAGCTGCTCGCCGACCCCCGGTCGGGCGCCGGGTTCGACCGGTTCCGGCTGACCATCGGCAGCCCCGACCTGATCGAGCATCTGCCGTTCTGGTCGTACGACGAACTGCCGGCCGGGGTCACCGAGGACTTCGCGCTCAAGTACTTCTCGATCCAGCGCGACATCGACCTGCACATGGTCGACACGATCAAGCTGATCCAGAAGTACAACCCGCGGGCCACGTTCTTCGCCTCGGCCTGGAGCGCGCCGGCCTGGATGAAGACCAACAACCGGTTCACCGGCGAGGTCGCCCTCAAGCCGGGCAGCACGACCGAGCACTACCAGGTCGGCAAGCTGCGCGACGAGTGCATCGACGTGCTGGCGCGCTATTACGTCAAGTACATCCAGTCAATGCGTCAACATGGAATCCACGTTGACGCGATCACGCTGCTCAACGAGCCGGGCATGGACGTCGTCTATCCGGCCATGGACATCAGCGTCGAGCAGCAGCAGAAGCTGAGCGTCGCGACCAAGCGAGAGTTCGCCCGGAACCGCTTGAAGACGCAGCTCTACGTGCACGACTTCAACTTCTGGGACTGGCAGGACCCGAACAGCACGACCACCAAGAACTACTACCGGATCTTCAACGACCCGGCCACGCGCAAGGCGGCCGACGCGATCGCGTTCCACCCGTACTGGGGTGACCCGGCCGTCATGCGGGACGCGTACGAGAAGTACGGCAAGCCCGTCCACATGACCGAGACGAGCGACCTCAACCCGGCCACCGTTCTCGACTACTTCCGGCTGGACGCGAGCAGTTACATCCTGTGGGCGCAGACCACCGACCAGACCGGCGGCACGCTGCACTGGACGGACAAGCGCGACAACAATGTGGACTGGGAAGAGGTCGGCCGCACCACCAAGTGGCCCGACCGTCTCGTCAAGGTCAACACCGAGACCAAGACGTTTTCCGTACGGGAAGAGCTCTATCCGCTCGGTCAGTTCGCGCGCTACCTGACCCCGCAGGACGTACGCGTCGAGTCCAGCGCCCCCGCGGCCGGGGTGAGCAACGTCGTCTACCGCGACGGCGACCGGTTCACGGCGATCCTGGCCAACTCGGCCACCACCTCCCGCAACGTCCGCATCGTGCTGGGCGGCCAGGACTTCGTGGTCACCGTGCCGGCCAACGCCTACGCCACGTATCAGTGGAAGGCCGGCGTTCCCCGCCGCGATCACGCGCCGGTGCTGCGGGACGTGCCCGCGCTGACCGTCGACCAGTACGCCACCACCCTGTTCCGGCTGTCGGCCACCGATCGTGACCGGGACCGGCTGGCCTACTACGCCACCGATCTGCCCGCGGGCGTCACTGTGGACGCGACGACCGGCGTGGTGACGCTCAGCCCGACGACCGCGGGCGTCCAGCGGCTGACCTTCCACGTCACCGACGGCGCGGCCCGCGACACGGTCACGGTCGAGGTCAACGTCGCACCGAAGGGCGCCCCGGTGGGCGTACGGGTGGAAGCGGAGTCGTATGCCGCGCAGACCGGCTGGACCGAGGGCGGCGCCAACTTCGTCGAGAACAACGCGGGCGCCAGCGGCGGCAAGAACATCGGCTGGACCGCCGCCGGCAACTCGCTGAGCTACCGCGTCGACGTCGCGCAGGCCGGGACGTACGACCTGGAACTGCGCGTGGCCAACGGCACGGGCGCGGTGGCCGCCGACGCGATCTCGTTCCGCGACGCCACCGGCACCAAGCTGGCCACGGTCTCGGTGCCGGCCACGGGCGGCTGGGCCACCTATCAGTCGGTGCACGTGCCGGTGACCCTGGCCGCCGGGGATCAGCTGGTCACGGTGTTCTGCGAGACCGGCGGCTTCAACCTGGACTACCTCCAGCTCAGCTGACGCCGGACGGGTGCCGCTGCCACGGTGGCGGCACCCGCACCGCGGCCATCCCCGCCGCCGCGGCCGCCTGCATGCCGAAATCGGTGTCCTCGAACACGACACACCGCTCGGGCGCCACGTTCAAGGCCCGGGCCGCGGCCAGGAAGCACTCCGGATCGGGCTTGCCGTTGAGGTATTCGCCCGCGCACACCATCACGTCGAACCGGTCGAGCAGGCCCAGCGCGGTCAGCGAGGCGGTCACCGATTCGCGGCTGCTCCCCGACACGACGGCGAAAGGCACCTTCCCGTACGCGGCCTCGATGTGTTCCAGAACCTCGGGAACCGCGCGCACACCGGGCAGCAGCTCCTGGAAGATCCGTTCGCGGCGCTCGTCCACCTCGTCGACCGGCATGGCCAGCCCCTGCCGCGCGTTCAGGTCGGCGATCACCGACGCCGGGGTCCGGCCGCCCCAGGCATAGAACAGCTCCTCGCCGAACTCCGCGCCGTACTCCCGCAGCGCGCGCTGCCAGGCCAGATAGTGCACCGGCATCGAGTCGGCGATGGTGCCGTCACAGTCGAACAGGTACGCGTCGAACTCGCCCTCGGGCAGCGGCAGCATCACGGAGATCACGATAATCCGGCCCGTTGTCCGATTCGGGGATGCGCCATTCGTCGGAGACATGAACCACGTCTTCAGACCGGAGGGCCCGCGTGACCGCCGACCAGATCATCTTCCAGCAGCGCGACCGCTGGGTCGTGAGCGCCGTGTTCCTGCTCAACGGGCTGACGCTGTCCACCTACATCGTGCGGGCGCCGTCGTTCAAGAGCGCGCACGACCTGAGTGACGCCCGGTTCGGGTTCTCCGGCCTGCTCTTCGCCCTGGCCGCGCTGGCCTGCATGCAAGCCGTCGGCCCGCTGGCGGCCAGAATCGGCACCCGGACGATCCTCCGCTGCGCCCTCGCGGTCATGCCCCTGCTGCTGGCCGGTCTGGCCCTGGCCCCCGGCCCGGAGTGGTATCTGGCCGGCGCGGCCGTCCTCGGCGGGGTCCACGGCGCCACCGACGCGGCGATGAACGCGAGCGCGGTCGCCGTCGAGCGGGAGGCCGGGCGGCCGATCCTCAACGGCTGTCACGCCGCCTGGAGCATCAGCGCGGTCGTCGCGTCGCTGTCCACCGCCGCCCTGGCCCACTTCGGCGTCCCGCTGGTGACGCATCTGGTCGCCGCGGGAGCCGTCCTGCTGGTGGCCGGTCTGATCACCGCCCGGTGGCTGCCGGACAACGGGCGCGCGGCCGCGGAGCCGGGCCCGCCGGTCTCCAGGCGCTCGGGCTGGAGCCGGCCGCTGATCCTGCTCGGCCTGACCGCCACCGCACTGATGATCTGTGAGGGCGCGGCTCTCGGCTGGGGCGGCATCTTCCTGCACGAGGAGCGGAACGCCTCGCTGAGCCTGGCCGCGGTCGGGATCACCGCGTACACCGGAAGCCAAGCTCTCGGCCGGCTGGCCGGCGACCGGTTCACCGACCGCAACCTGCTGTTCCGGGCCGGCGCGATCATCGCGGCCTGCGGCTTCTCGGTGGCGCTGCTGACGCCGCAGCCAGTGGTGGCCGTGGCCGGGTTCGCGGTGGCCGGGCTCGGCTCGTCGGTGCTGGTGCCGCTGACGTTCAGCGCCGTCGGCCGGTTGCCCGGCGCCTCCACCGCGGTCCTGGTCTCGCGGCTGACCACATTCACGTACACCGGAATTCTGCTCGGCCCGGCGCTGATCGGCTGGGTCGCCGACCGCATCGGCCTGGCCACCACCATGACCGCGGTGATCCCGTTGTTGCTGCTCGCGCTGTTTCTCTTCGACGAGAAGAGGGGTGAAGTCGTCAGCGCAGGAAGCCCTCGAGGATCTCGGTGAACCGCGCCGGTTGTTCCTCGGCGGGGTAATGCCCGCAGTCGTCGAGGACGATCCCGGTGACATCGTCGGCGGCCAGTCGCATCGTCTGGACGGCATACGCGCCGCTCCACAGCGCCCCGCCGACGGCGAGCACCGGCATGGTCAGCCTTGTCCGGCTGCGCTGCTCGTTCTGCGCGATCGTCTCGTCCAGCGCCCGGTAATACGCGAAACTCGCGCGCAGCGCGCGAGGATCCGAGGCGATCGCGTCGACATAGACGTCCACGGCGTACGCGGGGATCGTTCTCGGGGTGGCGGCCTTGGTGGCGAACTGCCAGCCGAAGAAGAGCCGCTCCCGGCCCCGGACCAGTTCCTCGTTGAGGTCGGTGAGCCGGTTGAAGCCGATCTGCCAGAGTTTCTGGTTGACCGCGGCCGGGCTGAAAACCGGCGGGGACGGCGTGAGGCCGGGGATCACCGCTTCGAGGACGGCGAGCCGGCCCACCCGCTCGGGGTGATCGGCCGCCAGCGCATAGGCGGTCCACGTGCCGATGTCGTGGCCCACCACGTCGAACCGCTCGTGCCCGAGCGCGGCCATCAGCGCGACCAGATCGGCGGCCAGCGTGCCGGCGTCGTACCCGTCGTCCGGCTTGTCGGAGAGCCCGGCCCCGCGCGAGTCGACGGCGACGACGGTGTGCCGGCGGGCGAGGGCGGGCATCACCTCACGCCAGGCGTACCAGGTCTGCGGCCACCCGCCGACCAGGAGCAGCGGCGGACCGTCCCCGCCGATGACGGCATGCAGCCGCAGCCCGTCCACCTCCACGAACCGGCTGGTGAAGACGTCCGTGAACCCGTCCGGGAGCCGCAGCGAACTCATCTTTGAACGATCGGTACAAGTTGTCATGCCAATCACCGTACCGGTCTTTGAACGATCAGTACAAGATGGGTAGGCTGAGAATCATGGCAGGCCGTAAGCAATTCGATGTGGACGAGGCGCTACGAGGCGCGATGCTCGTCTTCTGGCGCTGGGGCTACTCGGAGACCTCGATCGAGCGTTTGACCGAGGGCACGGGCCTGGGCCGGGGGTCGCTCTACGGCACCTTCGGCGACAAGAGTTCCCTCTTCCGGAAAAGCCTCTCCCGGTACGCGGAGACCTACCACCCGCTGTACGAGCAGGCCCTGTCCGGCCCCCACTCCAGCCCGGGTGCCGCCATGGCCGCCTTCCTGCAGGTCACCCTGAACCGCATCGCCGACCCGGCAGTGCCGGATGGCTGCCTGCTCACGCTGTCGGTCGCGCAACTCCCGGCCCTCGACGCGGAGGGCCAAGCCCTGGTCCGCGCGATGGTGGGTGGCCTGCGGGCCGGGCTGGAACAGGCGTTGCTGGCGGCCGGGGCGGACGAGCAGGAGGCGGCCGAGCTGGCGCTGTGCACCTTGGCGACGAACAAATCTCTGGCGGTGCTGAGCCGCGGCGGTTTCTCGGGTGAAGACCTGGCAACCGTTGCCGCGGCCGCCGCCAGGGGTGGCCGGCCCTGAGCCGGCCACCCCTGTCCTTCAGTCGAGCAGCGCCGTCACGGTGCCCGCGGCGACCGTGCGGTTCCCCTCACGTACGGCGAAACCGACGCCCACCTCGAGCGCGACCGGCTTGCCCAGCGTCACCGTGACCTTGTCGAGCGTGTCGCCCGGCATGACCAGGTCGACGCCGCCGAGGTCCATGCCGCCGGACACGTCGGTGGTGTGGAAGTAGAACTGCGGCCGGTAGTTCGCCTCGAACGGCGTGTGCCGGCCACCCTCCTCCTTCGTCAGGGCGTACATCCGCGCCTCGAACTTGCGGTGCGGGGTGACGGATCCGGGGATCGCCACCACCTGACCGCGCTCCACCTGCTCACGCTTGATGCCGCGCAGCAGGATCGCCGCGTTGTCACCGGCCTCGGCCGCCTCGAGCGACTTGCCGAACGTCTCGAGACCGGTCGCCACCGTGGCGATGGTCGGCCCGAGCCCGACGACCTCGACCGGGTCACCGACGCGCAGCGTGCCCCGGTCCACCTTGCCGGTGACCACGGTGCCGCGGCCGCTGATCGTGAGCACGTTCTCGATCGGCATCAGGAACGGCTCCCCCAGCTCGCGCGGCGGGATCGGCACGTACTCGTCGACCGCATCGAGCAGGTCGACGATCGACTGCACCCACTGCGGGTCGCCCTCGAGGGCCTTGAGCGCGCTGACGCGTACGACGGGAACCTCGTCACCGGGGAACCCGTACTCGCTCAGCAGCTCGCGGACCTCGAGCTCGACCAGGTCGAGCAGCTCCGGGTCGTCGACGGCGTCGCTCTTGTTGAGCGCCACCACCAGGTGCGGCACGCCGACCCGCTGGGCGAGCAGCACGTGCTCACGGGTCTGCGGCATCGAGCCGTCCTGCGCCGAGACGACCAGAATCGCCCCATCGACCTGAGCCGCCCCCGTGATCATGTTCTTCACGTAGTCGGCGTGGCCCGGCATGTCCACGTGCGCGTAGTGCCGGTTCGGCGTCTCGTACTCGACGTGCGCGATGGTGATGGTGATGCCGCGGGCGGCCTCCTCCGGGGCCTTGTCGATGCCCTCGAACGCCACGTACCGGTTGGAGGCCGGGTCGCGGTCGGCGAGAACCTTCGTGATGGCAGCGGTCAGGGTCGTCTTCCCGTGGTCGACGTGCCCCATCGTGCCGATGTTGACGTGCGGCTTGGTACGGATGAACTGGCTCTTGGCCATGGTTTGCTCAGTCCTCACTGGATGCAAGGGCAATGGAAACTGCGCGCCTGTTGCCAGGCAGGACGCGCCAGAACCGCGCAGGGCGGGACCACCCTCCCCCTACGGTTCTGCTGCTGCTCGGGGAAGGGTCAGATTCGCGTATCGGCGCCGCTGACACAAAGAACGCACACGGGAGCCACCACCGGGGGCAGCTGCAGACCGAGCGCGTTCATGGAGATCACGGTAGGCCAGAACGCAGAACCCCTCCACCGTATTTCCGCCCGCCTTCAGCGCCGCTTGCGCAACGCCCGGACGCCGATCCAGACGGCAAAGGCCAAGATCAGCGGCCCGTACGCTCCCCGCGACCGGGCCGGGACCGGTTGGTCGTCTTCGCCCGCCACGTTCGCGGCCTCCACCGGCAGTGACGCAGGGCGCGGCGGCGCGACCGGTCGTGCGAACAGAATCGCCGCGAGCGCGGTGAAGACCACCAGTTCGAGTCCGAGCAGCTTGTCGAGCAGCGTCATCCCGTTGATGTTCGCGGGCACAAGCACTTGGCGCAGTGCCAGCAGTGCCAGCAGCGCAGCGGCGATCTCGATTCCCGCGGTGGATTCCGGCACACCGGCTCGTCGCTGGTTCAGGCGATGAACGACAAAGCTCAGTCCCAGAAGCAGCGGGGTGAGGGCCACTCCGTAGACGAACAGACCGGAGGAGACGGGTCGCCCTAGATGCCCCTCCACCTCGGTCACGTACAAGTCGTAATTGTCCAGGTACTCCGTCACGCCGAAGGCCGGCCGCAGGCGCCAGTCGACGAGCGTGTCGTCCGGAGCGAACCCTGCCGCGAAACGAAACTCGACCGGCTGCCGTGCGTTGCCGCTGCCGTGTACCGCCGAGACGTCGGCCGGCAGCACCGCCCGGACGTAGGTGGGGAACTCGTACGAGTCATGGGGAAAGCTCTGCGGGTCGGCATCGGCCGGCAGATTCACGGACGCGGTCAGACCGTCGATCGGATTCGCGATGACGTCCTCGAGCCGGAAGGGCACTGACACGCTCCCGCTGAAGGGAACATCCAGCTCGATGTCGATGACCGCCGCCTTGTACGCGGCCCGGATCGCCCCGGTGGCGGGATCGACGATCGGCTTCCCCGTCCGGTCGACGAACACGGGTTGCTCGCTCAGCCCCGGATCGTAGAACCGGGCCGTCATCACCAGGGCTACGGTCCGGTCGGACGGGTGCGGCTCGCGAACGGTCATCAGCAGGCGAATCATCGGAGTGGCCGGATCGGATCGGTGGAACTCCCGGATCCGGCCGTCCAGGAGGAGGCTCATGCCGGCTGGAATCTCCTCGGCACGAAGCCTGTGGAGCCCGGGAAGCATGATGCCGAGAACGACACCGATCGTCAGCAGCGCCGCTAGGGCGTACACGGCCCGGCGACCCGCATGCGCCGGCGTCGGCGCGGGTTCAGGCTCGGCAGCCCCGGCGTTCTGCGACACGGGCACAGGCTACCGATCGACGCCGTTACGGCCCGGCCGGATCGGGGCGGGGGCTACCAGCTGAAGGACTCTCCGCGGGACTCGCCGGACATGGCTCGGCCCTCTCGGACGTAGCTGAAGGAGACGACCACGGCGTACGTGTGGCCGCGGGCCGGGCGGGCGGTCATCGGGCCGCAGTTGCGGGTGGCCAGCGGGGTTTCTTCGAAGGCCAGGTTGTCGCAGGTCTTGCCGGCGACGGTGCGGCCGCTGGCGCTCTCGCGCAGAGCGACCGTGATGCGGCCGCGGGCGTTGCCGCCGGCGCCGGTGACCGAGGCCTGGTAGCGGATGTCGCGGCCGAGCATGCGGCACGGCTGGGTGACGACTCCGGAACTGGCCCGCCAGTCCCACGAAATGCCGCGGTTGCAGGACCACTCGCCCTTCTCCTCGACCGCCGTGCGCTGCGGACGGGAAGGCCGGCGATGAGTGGGGTCAGGAGCGGGCTTTTCCCGTACGCGGGAAGCCGCCGGGGAGGGGGTGCGGCCGGCCCTCGGGCCGGCTGTTCCGGTCGCGGACCGGCCGGAACGGGATTTCCCAGCCCTGGCCGTGGTGGCGGCGCGGCGCTGGGCGGCCGCGATGGCCGGACGGGAGGCCGCGGCCGAGGCGGGCACGGTGACCACCTGCGGGACGGCCAGGTCGCGGGTCTCGTCGTCGGCCCGGCCCATGTGCCAGGCGGTGGTGGCGACGGCGGAGGCGACCATCGCGCCGGCGATCAGGGACATCGTCATGCCGGGGCGGGCCCAGCGCCAGCTCGGGACGGCGTTGCGGCGTTCGGGGCGCCGCGGGGCGGGAACGATCGAGACGGGGTGCGACGGCACGGGCTCGGGGGGCAGCATCGACGGCGAGGACAGTGAGCCGAGGCTGTGCGCCGAATGCAGGACGGGTTCGGGGCGACGCGACACCGGCTCGCCCAGCGCCTCGGCCGACGGCCGGGGCAGCGCGGGGACGTCGGCGAAGCGGCGGGCGGCGTCGGAGAGGTCGGCGACCAGTTCGGCGGCGCTCGGGCGGAGCCGGGGCTTCTGGGCCATGCAGGCCACGATCACGTCCCAGACCGGGCCGGGGATGCCGGGCCGGCACACCGGGTTGCCCTCGAGGTGGCGGCGCATCAGGTCGGGGATCGAGTCGCTCATGTACGGCGGGTGGCCGTTGATCAGCTCGTAGAGGAGAACACCGAGCGCGTACACGTCGGTGGCCGGGTTGGCCGCGGCGCCGTGGAAGGCTTCCGGCGACATGTAGTGCGGGGTGCCGACGACCGCGTTGGGCGTGGTCATGCTCGGGGTGTTCAGGATGCGGGCGACGCCGAAGTCGGTGAGCCGGGTGTCGGGGCGGCCCTCCGAGATCGCCAGCAGGATGTTGTCGGGTTTGAGGTCGCGGTGCACCACACCGAGGTCGTGGGCCTCGGCCAGCGCCGCCGCGACCTGGGCGGTGAGCCGGGCCGCCTCGCCCGCCGGCACGGTGTGCTGCTCGCGCAGCAGGTCGCGCAGGCTGCCCCCGTTGACCAGGTCCATCACCAGGCCGATGGTCTCGCCCACGCTGAACAGGTCACGCACCCGCACCACGTTGCGGTGCCGCAGCATTCGCAGGATCGTGCGCTCCTGCACGAACCGGGTGACCAGCCGGGGCTGCCGCAGCAGGCTCTCATGCAGCAGCTTCACCGCCACCGACTGGCCGGAGGACCGGTCGAGCGCCTCCCACACCGTGCCCGTCGCGCCCTGCCCGATCGGGCGCTGGAGCACGTACGAGCTGCCGACGCAACGCCCGCTCAGGTCCATGGTCGACGTGCCGTACGTGTCGGCGCGTACTCCGACGCTCGACCGATCCGACGTGCGATCCTGAGTCACTCGTAGGTCCTTCCGAAGCGGACAGTGCCCCGGAATATTGCTTTTTGTCCGGATCCCTTGGCAAGCCCTCGCGCCCGGTTTCGCACCTTTGGTAGGAGTCGCGGAAATCCCGTTACTTGGCCGTGGCGGGGTCGTTCGACGCAGTGGACGGGGCCGGCTGCGGGCCGCAGAGCGTGCGGATCGCGGCCAGCAGGGTCGAGCGGGTGAACGGCTTCTCGATCAGCATGCTGTTGTCGTCGAGGTGCAGCTGCGGGCCAAGCGAGGCCGCCGTGTAGCCCGACATGTACAGCACGGGCAGGCTGGGGCGATGCGTGCGCAGCGCGTTGGCCAGCTCCGGACCGGTCATCGTGGGCATGACCACGTCGGTGATCAGCAGGTCGGGGTGCTGACCCGCGGCCACCTGGGTCACCGCCTGCAGCGCGTCGGTGGCGACCGTGATCGCGTACCCGGCCGGCTCGATCAGGCGCTGCACGAGCTGCGCGACTTCCGGCTGGTCCTCGACGATGAGGACCCGGCCGATCACCGACGACACACCCTGACGGCCGGCGGCGGGGGCGGTCTTCTCCTCGGCGGCGGGCAGATAGAGGTGGACCGTGGTGCCCATCCGGGGCTCCGACTCCAGCTCGATGTGGCCGCCCAGCCCCTGCACGATGCCGGCGGTGGTGGCCAGGCCCAGGCCCGCGGCCGTCGGGCGGGTGGTGAAGAACGGCTCGAGCGCGCGCTGCCGCACCTCGTCGGTCATGCCCACGCCGGTGTCGGTGATGACGATGTGCACCAGCTTGCCCGGCGGCACCCCGTCCGGGCCCTGACCCGGCTGGACCTCCTCGTTCATCGCGGCCACCCGCAGCATGCCACCGTGCAGCATGGCGTCGCGGGCGTTCGCGGCCAGGTTGACCAGCGCCTGCTCCAGCGGGCCACGCTCGGCCCGCACCGCCCACACGTCGGGGCCGAACGCCAGGTCGAGGCCGATGTGCTCGCCGAGCGTACGGGAAAACAGGGATTGGACGTCGGTGAGCAGGTCGGGAATCGGGATGATCTCGGGCCGGTTGCCGTCGCTGCGACCGAACGCGAGCAGCTGGTGGGTCAGTGAGCGGCCGGTGCTCACCGCCTCGAGAATGTCGCTGGCGAGCCGGTGGTGCTGGCTGTCCTTCTCGGCCGACGACGTGATCATCTCGGCCGAGCCGCCGACCACGGTCAGCAGGTTGTTGAAGTCGTGCGAGATGCCGCCGATGAGCTGGCCCAGGCTGTCGAGCCGGCGCAGGTGGTCGAGCTGGCGCTTGAGCCCGCGCGCGTCGATGTGGTCGGTGGTGTCGGTGACCATGCAGACCACGCCGCTGAACGCCCCGTGATCGTCCATCAGCGGCATCATGCTGATCCGGACCGTGCGCTGTGAGCCGTCCGCCCGCATCAGCCGGGTGCCGCCGACGGTCGATCGGCCCTCGCGGCACTCGCTGATCCGCCGGTCCAGCTCCTTCTGCCCCTGATCGTTGAGGAAACCGCGCAGCGAGACACCGACGAGCTGCGAGCGGGGCATGCCGAGGACGACACCGATCGGCTCGTTCGCGTACGTGACCACGCCGTCGGCATCGAGCTGCAGAACGCCCTCGGGGATCGTCTCGAGGACCCGGCGGTAACGCTCCTCGCTGGCCCGTAGCCGTTCCTGCGCGCGGGCGCTCGAGCAGGCCAGGGCGAGTTCCCCGGCGATGTCGCGGGCCAGCTCGACCTCGGCCGTCGAATAGAACGATCCGGGGGCCTCCCGGGTCAGAACCAGATAGCCCGCGTACGTGTTGTCGACGATCACCGGACACAGGACCGCGGAGTGGATCTCGTGTTCCTCGCCCGCCAGCGGCTCGACCCCGTCGCCGGCCAGCACGATGGGGCGCCGGCTGGCCGCGAGCGCGGTGGAGAAGTCGTCGTCGGGAAGCTGGTCGACGTGGTCGAGGACCCGTGCCATCGACGCCGACCGTTCGTCGTCGATGTGGTGGTACGTAATCGATTCGTAGCGGCCGTCATCGCGCAGCAACTGGACACCGGCGCCGTCACCGATCATGTCGGCGGCGGCGCGGGCGGCCGTTGACTGCACGGCGGCCGGATCGTGCGAAACCCGGCTGAGAGCCAGGGCGAGATCGGCAAGCGCGTACCGGAGGGGGTAAGCCATGACACCCATGACGACATGATCCGTGTCCTACGGGGTGCGTGGTGCCGGTTCGCCAGGTTTGCAACCGTTCATCTCATGATCTTCGGGAGCACTTCGGCGGCGGTGCCCCGCAGGTTGAGCGCGGATACGGCGTCGAGCGGCGTGGGCTGAGGATTGACCTGAATTACGGTACCGCCGAGCTTGGCCGTCACCTCCGGAATCTCGGCCGCCGGGTGAACGAGCCCGGACGTGCCCACGGTGACCAGCACGTCGGCGTTGGCCGCGGCGTCGACGGCCGCCCCGAGCGCCTCGGCGGGCAGCGGCTCACCGAACCAGACAACCCCCGGCCGTACGGGGGAACCGCAGTTGTCGCACGAGGGCGGAGTGCGCGGCCCCTCATGGCCGGACGGGGCGGACCCGGACGACGGAGAGGCAGGACGCGCACAAGCCGAGCAGCGCGGGGCGAACAGGCTCCCGTGCAGGTGAATCGGGCTCTCGGAGCCGGCCCGCTCGTGCAGGTCGTCGACGTTCTGCGTGATCACGGTCCCGGTCGCGCGGGCCACCGCCTCGTGACCGGCGTTGGGGCGCACGCGTTCGACCAGTTCCCGACGCCACTCGTACCAGCCCCAGACCAGGGCGGGGTCGCGCTCGAACGCCTCGGGGGTCGCAAGCGCCTGGGCGTCGTAACGCGACCACAGCCCGGTCAGGGCGTCCCGGAACGTCGGGACGCCGCTCTCGGCCGACATGCCCGCGCCGGTGAAGACGACAAGCCGTTCAGCTCCGGCGATCAGGCCGGCCGCGGCACGCAGGGAATCCATCGCCCGAGTGTGCCCGTCACGCGGCTCCGGCGCCCACCGCCACCAGCGGGCCGACCTCGAACGGTTCGGCGGCACGGGATCGAGCCGAGACGAACGCCGCCCGGTCTCGCAGCCGGACGGCCGGGCGCCCCGCCCGAGACCGGCCCCGACCCACCGCAACCGGCGAAAGCGTCCGCGACGCGAAACGGGTCGCCGGCAGCGGCTGCGAAGCGGAGGCGGTCGGCTGGGACTGTGCCTGCGCCAGCAGGTAGACACCGACGGCCAGGGCCGCGGCGCAAGCGAGCACGACGGCGACGCCGGCCGCGCCGCCCTCGAAACGCTGCTGCAGCAGGACCACGCCGATCACGGCGGCGGTCACCGGGTTGGCCACCGTGCCGACGGCGAGCGGAGCGGCGAGCCCGGCCCGGTAGGACCGCTGCGTGAACCAGATGGCGCCGACGTTGAGGGCCACCACCGCGGCGACCCCCGCGACGATGCCCGCCAGACCGGCGCCGAGCTGCAGCGTGACCGCCTGGGTGACCGCCGACGCCACGCCGAAGCCCAGGCCGCCCACCGCGGCGGCGCCGAGCCCGTGGAGCCGCGGGCGCAGCGCGGCCCAGGCCATGACCGCACCGGCCGCAAGTGACACGGCGACACACTCGCGCACCGTCAGGGCCTGACTCGACGAGCCCGACACGGCGAGCAGCGCCACCAGGGCGCCGGTCGTCAGCGCCGTGCCCGTGAGCTCGGCCCGAGTGACCCGGCGCCGCGCCACGGATGCGGCCAGCGGCACCGCGGCCACCAGCGTCAGGGCGCCGAGCGCCTGCACCAGGGTCAGCGAGCCGTAGCGGAGGGCGACCACATGCAGCACCGCCCCGGCGCCGTTGGTGCCCATGCCCAGCCACCACCGCGGGCTGCGCAGCAGCGCCCGCATCGGGGCCTGTGCCACCTGCTGTTGCAAGAGGGCCCCGGACGCGTAGGCCACGGCCGACAGCACGCACAGCGCCACCGCGACGGCGACGGACCAGGCAGGAATCATGGCGATAAGCCTCGTCGGTGAGCGGCGTGGGCACATCGGCCCGCGGCAGTAACTTGTCTACGCCGGTTGCAGTAGGACCCTCCGTGCGCCCTACTCCTTTTGGCCGATGCGACCGCCCCGGCGAAGGAGAGCGGGCCGGGCCGAAGTGAGCCGGACCGGGCTGGACTGAGCCGGACCGGGCTGGACTGAGCCGGACCGGGCTGGACTGAGCCGGACCGGGCTGGACTGAGCCGGACCGGGCTGGACTGAGCCGGACCGGGCCG
>NZ_JBVHFW010000004.1:0-175327 GCF_055562135.1 Actinoplanes sp. NPDC021490 | reverse complement strand
TGAGCCGGACCGGGCTGGACTGAGCCGGACCGGGCTGGACTGAGCCGGACCGGGCTGGACTGAGCCGGACCGGGCTGGACTGAGCCGGACCGGGCCGGCTTGGTCCACTATTGACAACCGTCAATTCTGTGCGACCGTGTTACGACACCCCGCCGGTGTTTTGTTCGGGAGTTGAGGGCAGCTCCCGCCGGATCCCCCTGGCCTGTCCACCGGGCCACCGACCATGCGGAGCGCATGCCCTCATGAAACGCAGAATTCTCTTCAGCGCGGTAGCCGGCGCCATCCTCGCCGGCCTCACCGTCCTTGTCGCCCCCACCTCCCCCGCGAACGCCCACGGCAACGTCACCGGCCCGGCCTCGCGCAACTACGGCTGCTACGAGCGGTGGGGCAGCAAGTTCCAGGACCCCACGATGGCCACCGCCGACCCGATGTGCTGGCAGGCCTGGCAGGCCGATCCGAACGCGATGTGGAACTGGAACGGCCTGTTCCGTGAGGGCGTGGCCGGCAACCACCAGGGCGCCATCCCGGACGGCAAGCTGTGCAGCGCCGGAGGGACCGTAGACGGGCGATACAACGCCATGGACGCCATCGGTGACTGGAAGGCCACCAACGTCGGCAGCAACTTCAATGTGAAGCTGTTCGACGGGGCCCGGCACGGCGCCGACTACATCAGGGTTTATGTGAGCAAGCCCGGCTTCAACCCGGTGACCACGGCCCTGAAGTGGTCGGACCTCACCCAGGTGTCGCAGATCGGCAACACCCCGGCCGCGCAGTGGACGCAGCGCACCGACGGCGTCGAGATCGACGTGCCGGTGTCGGCGCCGGGCCGCAGCGGACGGGCCCTCGTCTACACGATCTGGCAGGCCAGCCACGCCGACCAGTCGTACTACTTCTGCAGTGACGTGAACTTCGGCGGCACGACCACCACACCCCCGACGACCCCGCCGACCACGCCGCCCACCACGCCGCCCACGACTCCGCCGACCACGCCGCCCACCACCACGCCGCCGGTCTCCGGCGCGTGCTCGGCGACGTACGCGCTGAGCAGCCAGTGGTCCGGCGGCTACCAGGCCGAGGTCAAGGTGACCGCCGGCTCGGCCGCGATCAAGAGCTGGACGGTCAACCTGGCCTACGGCAGCGCGCAGACGGTTCAGCAGTCGTGGAACTCGACGGTCTCGGCGAGCGGCAACTCGCTGGTCGCCAAGAACGCCGCCTACAACGGGGCTCTGCCGGCCAGCGGCGGCACCAGCTTCGGCTTCATCGGCTCCGGCACGGCGGCCACACCCACGTTGACCTGCACCGCCACCACCTGATCGAAGCTTCCCCGGCGTCACCTCTGGCGCCGGGGAAGTCCAGCCGTTACAGTCGTTTGGGAGCGCTCCCACCGCGCTCCCACCCGGCGAAAGGAGCACGATTCGACCGGCGGAAAAACAACAGGGCTGCGGGGGACGGTGTGTCTGCCCTCCCCGTCCCCCGTATCAAAGCCTCCCGGCGGCCGCGGTCGCCAGCAAGTGAAAACCCTGCGCCTCGGCCGAGGTTCCCGCCCGGTCGAACGTGGGCGCACCGCACGCCCCGCGCACCAGCCCGTACGAATCCACCTCGCGCTCGGCCGCCGCCAGTAAAGAACGACCGACGGCCTCGTACGAGGGTGGCAGCCAGCCGTCGGCCACCCCGGTCAGGGCGGCATAGGCGAACATCTGCGCCGCGTTGGTCTCGCGGAACGAATCCGGATCGTCCAGCACGTCGTGGAACAACCCGTCGGCCCGGCGGAACTCCAGGCACGCGTCCAGCACGTCGCGGGCGTGCCCGGGCAACTCGGTCGACCGCAGCACGGGCGCCAGCCGTACGGCCCGGGCGATCCCGGCCACCACCCAGCCGTTCCCGCCGCCCCAGCGCGCCGGCCGGTCCGGCGCGATCGCCGAATAGACCCCGTCGCGGCACAGATGCCGGCGGTGCCCGTTGACCTGCCGCACCGCCTCGTCCAGTTCGCCCGACAGGGCCAGGAACGGCACCACCATGTAGACCGTGTCGGCCCAGAAGGACGTGGACCCGAGCACGTGGAACAGCGTGCCGTCGGCGGCCCGCGGAGCGTCGCGTATCAGCCAGTCCAGCTGCCGCCGGGCGGCGTCCGCGAAACCGGCCCGCACGACCGCCTCCCCGCACGCCGCGCCGTTGACCGCGTTGTCGTCGGGGCCGCCCAGCCGGCCGTCCGGCGTCTGCCGGGCCACCGCCGACTCGGCCATCAGCCGGGCCAGGTCGGTGCGGCCCAGGTCGAGGACCGCGTGCGCGGCGACCCCCTGCTCCCAGCTCTGCCGCTGCATGGCCAGCAGCGCGTCGAGGATCCTCATGCGAACAACGCGCTGACCGACTCGCCGTTGTGGATCCGGCGCATCGCCTCGGCCAGCGCGGGCGCGACGGACAGGATGGTCAGCTTGTCGGTGCGGCTCCCGGCCGGGATCGGCACCGTGTTCGTGCAGACGATCTCCTCGATCTCCTTCTCGCTGGAGAGCCGCTGCACCGCGTCGGCCGCGAACAAGCCGTGCGTACAGGCGACCCGGACGCTGCGGACGTTGCGCTCGCGCAGCCGGTCGAGCAGCTCGAACACCGTGCTGCCCTTGGCGATCTCGTCGTCGAGCACGATGACGTCGCGGTCGGCCACCTCGCCGATGATCGTGCTGATCACGACCTTGTCGTCGGCGTAGCGCTGCTTGGCGCCGGCCGCCACGTCCACGCCGAGCAGCCGGGCGAACGCGGCCGCCTCCTTGGCGTTGCCCAGGTCGGGGGACACGACGACGGTGTTGCTCAGGTCGTAGCCGCGGAAGTGGCGGGCCAGTTCCTGCAGCGCGTGCAGGTGGTCGACCGGGATGTTGAAGAAGCCGTGCACCTGCGGCGAGTGCAGGGTCATGGCCAGCACACGGTCGGCGCCGGCCGTGGTGAGCAGGTCGGCGACCAGACGGCCGCCGATCGAGATGCGCGGGGCGTCCTTCTTGTCGCTCCGGGCGTACGCGTAATGGGGCAGAACCACCGTGATCCGCCCGGCCGAGGCGCCGCGGGCGGCGTCGAGCATGAAGAGCAGTTCGACGAGATTTTCCTGTACGGGCGGCACCAGCGGCTGGATCAGGAAGACGTCCCGCTCCCGGCAGTTGGCCTGCAGTTGCACTTCGATGCAGTCGTTGGCGAAACGGGACGTCCGGGTGGGAAGCAGCGGCACCCCGAGGTGGTCGCAGATCTCGGCGGCGAGGGCGGGATGGGCGGATCCGGAGAAAACGGCAATGTCGCGCACGTGCCTTACCTTAAAATGCCGCCCCCGTACGGGTCTCCACCGGGCGTGCCAAACCGCTAGCGTGATCGCATGAACGGACTCGCTGTCGCGTGCCGCCGGGTGGTGCACATCTATCGCGCCGAGGCGGGTGACGTGGTCGCCCTGGCCGGTGTCGACCTCTCGATCGCCCCCGGTGAGACGCTGGCGCTCGTGGGCCCGTCCGGCTCCGGCAAGTCGACGCTGATCGCGCTGCTGGCCGGTCTGATGCGCCCCTCGGCCGGCCGGATCAACATCGGCACGTACGACATGGGCAAGCTCTCCGACGGCGAGATCTCGCGCCTGCGCGGGACGGAGATCGGCGTGGTTCTGCAGGGCGCGGCGCGCAACCTCCTGCCGTACGCGTCCCTGCACCGCAACATCTGGCTGGCCCAGCGCCGCGCGGCGCACACCCGGGGCATCACGCTCGACGACCCCGACCGCATCCTCGACCTGGTGGGGCTGCCCGGCCAGGGCCGTCAGCGGCTGTCCGACCTGACCCCCGGCGGCCGGCAGCGCGCCGCCCTGGCCGTGGGCATCGCCACCGGCCCGGGCCTGCTGCTGGTCGACGAGCCGACCAGCCGCCTCGACACCGCGGGCCGCGACGAGGTGCTGGCCGCGATGGAGACGGTGAACGCCGAACGCCAGACGACGATCGTGGTCGTCACCCACGACAACGAGGTGGGCGCCCGGCTGGGCCGCGCGGTGACGATCCGCGACGGCCGGGTCGGCGCCGAGGGCCGCGACGGTCAAGACTTCGCCGTGGTCGCCGGGGACGGCACGGTCCAGTTGCCGCCCGAGGTGCTGGGCAGCTATCCGCCCGGCACGCTCTTCACCGTGCAGCACATCGACGGCGAGGTCACCCTGGTGCCGGGCGGCACCGAGCAGCTTCCGACCTAGCAATCAGACCCCGCACCAGCTCGGCGAAGGCGCCGGGACGCTCACGCCACGGCTGGTGACCGCCGTCCACGTCGAAGACTTCCCCGTACGGCGCCAGGGCCGCGAGCCGGGCCACGGTGTCACGCGGCCGGGGGTCGTCCCGGCCGTGCACGAACCAGCAGGGCATCGTGAGCCGCGACAGGTCGTGTTCGCGGACGTCGGCCATCAGCCCGCGGTTGGCCGCCCAGTTGATCGGCGTTCGCACCCGCGCGTCGGCGCCGGCCAGCTCCCAGCCGCGCGTGGGGTCGGCGTGGTCGGTGAACCAGGACAGCGTGCGAAACTCGATCTCCTCGCCGGGCGTGCGAGGGCGGGTCTCGAGCTCGGTCAGCCGGTTCCACTGCCGGTCCGTCATGCGGCGGCGGCGTTCGGCGCGGTAGGCCGTGCGCCAGTCCCCGGCGCCGACGCCGTTGAGGTAGCCGAGGGCGGTCACGCGCGCGGGGTGGGCGACAGCGTAGGCGAGCGCGAGCTCGGCCCCGAACGAGTGCCCCAGCACGATCCACTTGTCATGGCCCCAATGCGACCGGAGCGCTTCCAGGTCAGCGACGTATCGCTCGAGCGAGTAGTGACCAGTGGTTTCCGAGCCGCCGCAGCCGCGCTGGTCGTAGCGGTGCACGACGGTGCGGTCGTCGAGCATGCGGGCCACCGGCTCGAGGTAGTCCCACAGGCCCGGGCCGCCGTGCAGCAGCACCACCGGCGGGAGCCCGCCCGCCACGCCGGTGGTCCAGGTTCGCAGCCGCACGCCGTCGTCGGCCGCGACCATCACGGGCGTACCCATACCGCCTCGCCGTCGCCCAGGTGCAGTTCGCGGTCGCAGGCCGCGGCGGCCTCGGGGTCGTGGGTGGCCAGCACGACGGCGGCGCCGCGGGTGGCTTCGGCCCGCAGCAGCTCCATCACGCGCTGGCGGTTGGCCGCGTCGAGTTCGCTGGTGATCTCGTCGGCCAGCAGGACGTCGCCGCGCAGGGCCAGGCCGCGGGCGATCGCGGTGCGCTGCTGCTGGCCGCCGGACAGCTCCTCGATGAGCTGGTTGGCCTGGCCGGACAGGCCCAGCGGCTCGAGCGACTCGGCGGTGCGGCGCCGGGCCTCGGCCGGCGTGCCGCCGGTGGCGATGACCGCGACCGAGATGTTCTCGGCCGCGGTCAGGATCGCGGCCAGGCCGTTGTCCTGCGGGATCAGCACCACACCGAGCTTGACCGCGTGATCGCGCGAGGCCAGCCGCTCGCCGTCGACCAGCACCTCGCCGCGGACCGGGGCGAGCAGGCCGGCCATCGCGCTGAGCAGGGTGCTCTTGCCGGCGCCGGAGGTGCCGGTGACGGCCAGGATCTGGCCGGGACGGGCCTCGGCGGCGACGCCGCGCAGCACGGTGCGGTCGCTGTCCCAGGCGAGGTCGGCGCCGGCGACGCTGAGTGTCTTCATGAGGGCGGCTCCTAGGGTTTGATGCGACGGCGCAGGTCTCGGCCGGTGGCCAAAGCCACGGCGGCCAGCACGAGAAGGACGAGGACGGTCACGCCGGCCAGGGTGAGCACGCGCGGCCAGGACGGCAGCGGAAGCGGGACCCGGGTGACCCCGGCCAGCGGCAGCGCCCAGCCGGTCGCCGCCCAGCCGGCCAGCGCGGTGAGCATGCCGGTCACCGCGGCCACGGCGACCAGCGCCGGATAGGTCCACAGGGTCGCCCGGCTGACCGTCGGGCCGGGCAGGCCCTGGGCGCGCAACGCCGAGAGGTCCTCGACGCGGCGGGCCCGGTCGACGGCGGCCGCCAGCACGAGGGCGAACGCGCCCAGCAGCACGGCCAGGCCGCCCGCGAGCAGGTGGAAGTGGAGTGCGAGGGCCGGCCCCTGCCGGGCCAGTTGGAGGCGTACCTCATCGGCCCGGAAATCGCCGACGACGGTCAGCCCGGCCCGGGTGAGCCGCTCCTCGATGTCGGCCGGGGCGCGGTCGTTGAGCCAGACCTCGGGCAGCAGGGCCGGGGCGGCGTCGACGGCGAGCCGGTCGGCGTATTCGAGGTCGACCAGGCCGGCGACCTCACCCGCGCGGGGCACGGCGGGCAGGTCGTCCGCCTTGGTCACGTCCATCGGGTATCCGTCCAGGCCGGTGAGCACGCCGCCGGTCGGGCTCCCGACGGTCAGGGCGACCGGAAGCGGGTACGGCGTGGTGACCGGATGGAGCCAGGCGCCGTCGGGCAGCCCGTTGGCCGCGTCCACGTCGATGCGCAGGCCGCCGGGGGCCGCGCTGACCCGGCCGTACTTCGGCATCCGCCAGCGCGCCGGGTCCAGCTCGACCCGGGACGGCTTGTCGCTGCCGATGCTCTCGAGGGTGAGGCCCCCGGTCAGGGCGGTCACGTCGCTGTTGACCTGGAGCTGGATGCCGTTGATCCGGCAGCCCTGGGCGCACACGCCGACCCGCTGCACATAGCGGGCCCGGCCCTCGCGCAGGTCGCCCAGGGCGGCCACGGCCTCGCCGCGGTCGGTCAGCGACGACAGCGCCACGTTGATCCGCAGTTCCTTGCCCTTCACGACCCCGTTCGTGGTGGCCTCGACGACGAGCTCCTCGCCGCCGATGACCATCGGTCCGGGCCCGTCGGGGCGCAGCCGGGCGGCGACCTCCGCGGCCGGCGGGGCGCCCGCGGGCCAGGTCGCGACGGTGGCGAGCCGGGTGGTGTCGGCGGCCACGCCGAGCGGTTCGGTGCCGGTGCTGTTGCGCAGCCGCGCGGCGGCCATCGCGAACTCGCCGTCCGGGTCGACCTCCCGGACCGCCTGCAGCAGCCGGCTGCGGAAGACCGGCGCCACCTCGAGCACCCGATCGGCGCCGACGCCCAGTTCGGCCTGCACGACCCGGCTCCGGGCGGCCACGTCGATCGCGCACGCGGCGTAGCCGGCCACCGCGACGGTCGCGACCAGCAGCGCGAACAGCCGCTGGGCGCCGGGGCGGCGGGAGAGCTGGAAGGCGGCGAGCGCGGGACCCAGCCGGCCGGCCCGCAGCGCGCGGCCGGCGTAGCGGGTGATCAGCGGCAGCAGGGCCCGCGCGGCCAGCAGGGACAGGGCGAGCATGACGAAGGCCGGGGCGAGCAGGCCGACGCCGGTGAGCGTGCCGTCCGAGACGGCCAGCTGCACCGCGGTGACCACGGCGAGCAGCACGATGACGGCCTCGACGGCGAGCGCACGGGGGCCGTTGGCGTTGACCGGGTTGCGCCGCAACAGGGAGGCCACCGGGCTGAGCAGCTGGCGGCGCTGGGCCAGGACGGCCGCGCCGAGGGCGGCGAGCGCGGCGAAGGGGGCGTACCGGAGGGAGGCGAAGCCCGGGTCGACGCCCACCCCGGGGAACCGGGCGGCCGCGACGGCGTTGACGAGCAACTGGCCGGCCAGGCAGCCCGCGACCGCGCCGGCCAGGATCGCCGCCAGGCTCTCGCCGGTCGCCAGCCACCAGCGGGTCCACCAGCGCGACCCGCGCAGGGCGACCACCGCCAGTTCGGGCTGACGGCCCTGGGTGCCGTAGCCGACGGCCAGGAAGATGCTGAAGCAGGCCAGCAGCACGAGCGGGACGGCCAGTGCGGGCACGAGCAGGTGCGCGGCGGCACGGCCGGAGTCGATCCGGTCGAGCAGGACCGGGATGCCGGTGTCGACCTGCAGGTTGGGACCGATCTCGGTGGCCTTGCGGGTGAGCGCGACCAGGCCGGCGCGCAACCCGCCGAGCTGGTCGACATCGAGCGCGTCGGGCCCGGCGGCGCCGTCGATGGACAGGTCGGTCAGGCCGCGGTCCATCGTGGTCATGGTGGCCGCGGTGGTGAAGACCGGCTCGTCGGGGCCTCGGCTGGACATCGCGTCGAAGTAGCCGTGCGATCCCCAGTAGATGTCGCCCGGGTCCTCGACCTGATAGGTGCCCGCGACGGTGAGCCGCTTGGGCACCCCGTCCGGATCCCAGCGCGGGTCGCGGGGGTCGTCCACGAAGGCCGCGAAGATCATCGTGACCGGGTCGCCCGCGGCCAGCCCGGCCCGCCGGGCCGTCCGCTCCCCCACGATCACGTCGTCCTGGCCGGCCAGGCAGCGGCCGCTGACGATCCGGACGTGCGCGCAGACGTCCTGCCGGAAGACCAGGCGGTTGGGGTTCTCGCGATCGGTCTCGAGCCCCACCGTGGGGATCGAGGACGCATGGACGTAGCTGAAGCCGGGCAGCTCGATCAGGGCCGCGCCGACGTTGGCGAAGTCGGGCCCGTCGATCTCGCCCTCGACCCGGCTGTCGACCCGGCCGGTGATGGTCAGGCCGCGCTCGACCGGCCCGGCCGTCTCGATCTGACCCGCGGCGATCGCGCGGTCGACGGCGGTGAGATAGGCGGGCGAGGCGACCGCGGACGCCACCGCGAACAGGGCCAGCAGGGCGAGCGTGACAGCCTGGCCGCGGCGGGTCCAGACCATGGCCAGCACCAGCGAGATCATCGGCCGGCCTCCCCGGCGCGCAGCCCGCGGATCAGGGGCAGCACCGAGAGCCAGCCGACCAGCCCCAGCACGACCAGGGCGACCAGCCCGGTGACCGGCAGCGCGACCCAGCCGAGCGCTCCCGGCGCGGCCAGCACGTCCCAGCCGTCGGTGAAGCCGGGCACGGCCACCCGGGCGAGGGGGTTCGCGATCGCGGCGGCCAGCAGTCCGGCCAGCAGGCCCGTGGCGATCAGGACCGAGGTTCCCGCGTACGCCGTCCCGACCGCGACCGGCAAGGGCAGGCCCTGCCGCCGCAGCGCCCTCAGCTGGCCGAGCCGGTTGCGCCGGTCGACGGCCCCGGCGACGCCGATGGTCGCGGCGGCCAGCAGCAGACCGGCCACGCCCGCGATCAGCCCGAACCGCGCGACCGCGGACGGGGCCTGCTCGGCCAGGGCGGCGGCGCGGCCGGCGGCCGTCTGCTCGTCGCCGATCACGAGGCCGGCGTCGCGCAGCGCGCCCACGGTCGGCGGGCCGGCGCCGGGCGCGAGCCAGACCTGATATTGCCCGGCCGGGTTGGTGTCCCCGGCGATGCGGCGGGCCGTCTCGAGGTCGACCAGCACGCCCTCGCGGCCGAGGACGGGCAGCACGCCGGCCGCGCCGTCGAGGCGTACGGGAACGGGCTGGGGCCCCAGGGAGGGCAGCCAGGGCTCACCGAAGCGCCACGACTCCGGGGCCGGACCGGCCAGCACGACCGGTGGCGGGACGGCGCTGTCGACCGCCCACAGCTGGGTGCCGACGTCGGGCGACGCGGTGGTGTTGAGGTCGACCGCGATGCGCAGGGCGCCGTCGCGGGCGGCCACGTCGAGCGCGGCCCCGTCGGCGCCGGGCCGCCAGCGGGTGATGTCGGCGAGCTGGGCCGGGCCGAGGATCTCGGCCGCCGGGCCGGACTGGGCCAGCGAGCGCACGGTCACGGCCGAACCGTGGATCGCGACGCCACCCGGCGGGCTGTCGAACTGCCAGCGCAGGAGGCGGCAGCCGGGCGCCCGGGTGCAGCCGGACACCGTTGCCGTACGGGTCTGCTCGCCGCGGCTCAGCGTGCCGAACGAGACCTGCGCGGGCGCGCCGCTGCCCTCGTTCTGCAGCACCAGGCCGAGTACGGCGGGCACTTGGCCGTCGTAGCGCACGCGCACGGTGAGCCGGTCGCCGGTGATCGCGGGCAGCGGCGGCGGGCCGGGGCTCTCGGCGGTCGCCCGGGCGAGCAGGTCGGCCGGGCCGTACTCGGGACGCCAGTAAGCCACCCCGGCCAGACGGGAACTGTCGACGGCGACGACCGGCGGGGTGCTGCCGCGGTCGACGACGACGGCCATCGCCTCGTCGCCGTCCGGGTCGGCCCGCCGTACGGCGTCGAGCAGCGCGGTGCGGTTCGGGGCCTGCACCGACAGCACCCGCTCGGCGCCCAGCTCGGCCCGGCTGCGCTCGACGCGGTGCGCGCCGTCGGCTCGCCACAGTCCGAAGGTGGTGGCGAGCAGCGCCACCGCGACCACGACCAGCGCGAACACCCGGTCGCTGCCGGGCTGCCGGCTGACCTGCACCGAGGTCAGCCCGAGCCGGAGCCGGCCGGCGCGCATGGCCGCGCCGCCGCCACGGTCGGCTGTCCGGCTCAGCAGCCGGGCCAGCAGGAGCGCCACGGCCAGGGCCACCAGGGCCGGGGCGGCCAGCGCGAGACCGCTGTCGGGCGCGCTCGACCGGGCCTGATAGACGGCCGCCACCGCCACCGCGAGCAGCAGCAGGTCGGCCAGGCCGGAACGCCAGTCGCCCCGGCCCCGGGCGACCTGACGCAGCAGGTCGGCGACCGGCCGGCGCAGCGCCACGGCCTCGACCGCGGCCAGCACAAGCAGACCGCCGAGCAGCACGGCCCCGACGGCGGCCAGCGAGAGCAGCAATGCCTCGGCCTGCTGGGCCGGTGTCTCGACCGGGCCCGCCAGCCACCGCGCGATCAGATAGCCCAGCGGCAGGCCGGCCACCGCGCCGGCGGTCAGCGGCAGCAGATGCTGGCCCCAGGCCAGGCGCAGCATCGCGAAGCCGGTGCTGCCGCGCAGCTTGAGCAGGGCGATGTCGGCGCGCCGGTCGCGTCCGGTGTAACGGCCCGCCAGCCCGATCGCGAACCAGGTCAGGATCAGCGTCTGGGTCATCGCGATGACCACGCCGAGCCGGATCTCCTCGCGGTCGCGGGCGATCGCGGTCAGCAGCGGGTCGCTCGCGTTGACCAGCCGCAGGCCCGAGGTGGACAGCTTGTATTGGGCCTGGCGAAGCACGGGCCCGAGCCGGTAGCCGTCGTCGCCGCGCAGCAGCTCGTCGGGAATCGCCACGTCGAAGGTGGCCGTCGGCTCCCACAGCATCCGGTCGGCGAACGTGTCGAGCGCGGTGAACGCGGGCTCGAACCCGCCGTCGGCCTCGAACAGCGGGTTGTTCCAGTAGGGGCCGTTCGGATCGCGGTAGGCGTAGCGGGCGACCACCTCGAGCCGGATCGGCGCGCTGGCGGGGCTGGGCGCCAGCTCGAGCCGGTCGCCCAGATCGAGGCCCAGCTGCTGGGCGGCGGACGAGCTGAGGGCGACCTCGCCGCGCGCCCGCGGGCACGGGCCGTCGAGATCGAGGTGGGCGCACACGTCGTCGCGATAGGCGATGCCCATGGCCGCGCTGGTGCCCCCGCTGTCGACGGTGAGCGGCAGCTGCAGACCGATGACCGGGTCGGCCGACGGCAGCGGCAGCTGATCGCGCATCCCGGTTTCGACCTGCTCGATCGCTGTCCGCGGGTCGCCCTCGGTCTTGGCGATCTGGCGCACCGAGATGGTCCGCTGATCGGCCGGGGCCGCGGCCACGTCGGCGGCGGCCGCACGGTTGATGCTCGAATACGCGAACCAGGGGCCCGCCGCGGCCACGGCGGCGGCCAGCGCGGTCAGCACCAGCACGGTCAGGACCTGGGCGGTACGCGTTCGCACCGCCCCCCAGATGAGCGCGAACATCCACCCTCCCCCCGCCGAGTCACCCGGAGGTTACGCCACCGGCGACGCGAGCGGGGGGCCGCGAAATCACAGCCAGCCGCGCCGTTTCAGGAAGTAGTAGAGGCCGGCCGAGACGAGCACGATCAGCGCCGTGCTGACCACGAAACCCGACACCTTCTCGTACCCGGGATAGGGCAGATTCTGGCCGAAGTAGCCGGTGAGCGCGGTCGGGACGGCGATGATCGCGGCCCACGCGGCCAGCTTGCGGGTGGTGTCGTTGAGGACGTTGCCCTGTTCGGCCGTGTCGGCCTGCAACAGCGAGTCGATCCGGTCGCGCAGGTGCTCGACCTCGTCCAGCGTGTGCTGGGCGTGGTCCTCGACGTCGCGGTAGTAGGGCCGCAGGTTCGCGTCCACCAGGCCGAGGTCGGTGCGCATGGCCTGGCCGACCAGCTCGGGCATGGGCGCGACGGCCCGGCGCAGGGCGGCCAGCAACTTGCGCTGGTTGATGGCCTTCATGCGGGTGGCCCGCGGCGCCCCGCCGGTCTCGAGCAGCGCGTCCTCGACCTGGTCCATCGCCGCGTCGAGGCGCTGGGCGGCCGCGTACTGCCCGTCGACGACCACGTCAAGCAGGCCGTAGAGCAGGGAACCGGCCCCGTCGGCGTCGCCCAGCTCGCTCTGCGCGTCCCACCGGTCGGCGAACTTCGAGGTGTCGCTGGGCGACTTGCGCACGGTGATCAGGGCCCGCGGCGTGACGAACGCGCTGATCTCGGTCTTGCCGAAGTGGGTCTCGGAGTCCTTGGTGGCGATGTCGACGGCGTACACGTTGAGAAAGATGTGGTGCGGGTAGCGGTCGAGCTTGGGCCGCTCGTGGTCGGTCATCGCGTCCTCGACGGCCAGCGGGTGCAACTCGAACTCCTTGGCCACCAGCTCCAGGTCGCCGGGCTCGGGGGCGAACAGGTCGAGCCAGAGCACCGCGCCGGGATGCTTCTCGAGCAGGCCGGCCACTTCTTCGTAGCCGAAGTCGCGCGCGATCACTTTGCCCTTCTCATAGAGACGGGTGGCGGTCGGGCACGAGGGGGAGGTCACGTATCAATCATGCCCGGGCCCGGCCTACGCTAAGCCGTGACCTGGCTCGACCAACTGCTGACCACGTTCTACACCGCCAAGTGGCAAGTGACGGCCGACCAGGCCATCTACTACCGCGAGATCGTCGGCAACGCCTTCGGGCTAGGCTCGGCCCTGTTCGGCCTGCGCCGCTCGGCCTGGGCGTGGCCGGTCGGGATCGTCGGCAACGTGCTGCTCTTCACCGTCTTCATGGGTCAGGCGGTCGGCAACGACCAGGGCACCCCGCTCTACGGCCAGGCCGCCCGGCAGGTGTTCTTCCTCATCGCCAGCGTCTACGGCTGGTGGCAATGGACCAGCAACCGCCGCCGTACGCGGGGAACCGCGGTCTCGCCGCACTGGGCCTCGCACCGCCAGCGCCTGCTCTACGGCTCGCTGGCCCTGACCGCCGTGGTGCTGTGCTTCTTCGTGTTCCGCGCGGTCGGCGCCGGCTTCGAGGTCCCGTGGTGGTATTACCTGGCCGACTCGTGGATCTTCGTCGGCTCGATGCTGGCCACGTACGCGATGGCCCGCGGCTGGGTCGAGTTCTGGCTCTGCTGGATCGCCGTCGACCTCGTGGGCGTCCCCGAGCTGCTGCACTTCGGCTACTACCCGTCGGCCATCCTGTACGCCGTCTACGCCGCCTTCGTGGTCTGGGGCTTCGTCGTCTGGCTGCGCATTTCCCGTACGCCGGACAGGCCGCCCACCCTGGAGCAGGCGGCCCTGCCCGCTTAGACCCCGGGCCCGGCTCAGACCTCGGCGGTCAGCTCGTAGACCTCGGTCGTGGGGTGGCCGGCCCGCTCGTGGATCCGCATCACGGCCTCCTTGCTCGGCCCGGTGCTGAGGCAGAAGACCTTGCCCTGCTCGGGGTCGAGCCAGGCCTGCTCGAAGTGCACGCCCTCCTCCCCCTCGATCTTGAGGTCGGCGTCGTGTGCCTCCGCCAGCTGCTCCGGGGTGACACCGTGGAATCCGCTGTGTACGTCCATGAATTTCGCCATGCTCCTCAGGTTCGTCGCGGCCGGACCGTCGGACATCGGTCAGAGCACCTACGAAGGCCCGGTGGCCGACCTAAAGTTCCGGGCGTGGTCGCCAGCCCCGTGCTCGTCGGCCGGCAGGACCTGATCGCCCTGGCCGACCGGCGCTTCGCCGCGCCCACCGGCGAGCTGCTGTTCCTGGCCGGGGAGGCCGGCATCGGCAAGACCCGGCTGCTGAGCGAGATCGTCCGCCGGGCGCGCCTTCGCGGATACGCGGTGGCCGGCGCGGGCGCCTCCCCCGGTGACACCGAGATCGCCGGCGGCCTGCTGGCCGACCTCGGGTCCGAGCTGCGCCGCGACCCGTCGACCGCGGCGACCGGCGCCTGGCTGACCGAGCGGCTGCACGAACTGGCCGAGGGCGACGCCGCCAGCCGCCGCCGCCTGCTCGTGGCCGGCCTGGCCGAGCTGATCGCCCGGCCGTGCGAGGCCGGCACCCCCTTCCTGATCACCCTCGAGGACCTGCACTGGGCCGACGACCTCACGCTCGACGTGCTGAGCCGGCTGGCCCGGCACGTCACCTCGGCCCCGCTGATGCTCGTCGGCACCTACCGCTCCGACGAGCTGTATCCGCGCGTGCCGATGCGGATGTGGCGCACCCGGCTGCTGACCCAGCGGCTCGCCGAGGAGGTGCGCCTTCCCCGCCTCGATCCGGCCGAGACCGCCGCGCTGGCCGCCGCGATCACCGGCGCCGGCCTGTCCACCCTGGCCGCGGAGGCGCTGCACGCCCGCACCGACGGCATCCCCTTGCACGTGGAGGAGTTCCTCGCCGCCCGCCCCAAGCCCGGCGCCTCCGCACCGCGCGGGCCCGCCTCGCCCGAGCAGGTGCCGGACACGCTGGCCGATGCCGTTCTGGTCCGGGTGGGCCGGCTCCGGCCGGCCACGCAACGCCTGGCCGAGGTGGCCGCGGTGCTGGGCCGGTCGTTCGGTCTCGACCTGCTCACCGGCCTGACCGACGAGACAGCGGAGGCGGTCGACGAGGGGCTGCGCGAACTGATCGACTGTTTCTTCGTCAAGCCGCGCGACGACGGGACGGGCTACGACTTCCGGCACGCGCTGATCCGGGACGCCATCTACGCCGACATCACCCCGCACCGGCGCCGCGCCCTGCACGCCCGGGCCGCCCGGGCCGGCTTTTCCGACACGCTGGCCAGCGATCACTACGAGCGGGCGGGCCAGCCCGCCGAGGCCTTCCGGCACGCGCGGGCGGCGGCGCGGTCGGCGGCCGCGCTGTCGGCGCACCGCGAGGCGGCCGAGCTCTATCGGCGGGCACGGCGCACGTGGCCGGCCCGGCTGCCGCGCGCCGACCGGGCCTCGTTGCTGGCCGCCCTGGCCTGCGAGCTGAGCTCGATCGACGAGAACGAGGAGGCCGCCGCCTGCTACGCCGAAGCGTTCGAGGTGCGCCTCGGCCTGGGCGACGAGGCGGGGGCGGCGGCCGTCGTGCCCGACTGGGTGGCCGTGCGGCATCTGCTCGGCGCCGACCTGCGCACCCGCACCGAGGCGCTGCGGGCCGCGCTCCCCCTGGCCGCCGACCGGCCCGAGACGCGGGCCGAGATCCACGCCGAGCTGGCCGCGGCCCACATGCTCGACCGCCGCCTCGACGAGGCGCTGGCGGACGGCGAACGGGCCCGCACGCTCGGGGTCGACGACCGGACGCGCTGCCACCTGGACGCCACGGTCGGCTCGGTGCTGCTCTTCGCCGGTCGCACGGCCGAGGGCACCACCATGCTGCGCGAGGCCATCACGCGGGCGTCCGGCCTGCGGCTCGAGGCCCAGACGGCGCGCGCCTACCGGATGCTCGGCACGTCGATGTCGGTGCTGGTCGACTACGGGACGGCGATCGAGACGCTGACCGAGGGGATCGCGTACGCCGAGCGGGTCGAGCAGTTCAACGACCGGCACTACATGGCGGCCCACCTGGCCCACGTGCAGTGGGCGACCGGCGACTGGGCGGCCGCCTCGACGACGGCACGCCGGGCGCTGGCCGACGGGGCGGGCGGGATCACTACCGAGATCACGGCCCGGCACGTTCTCGGTTACCTGGCGATGGGGCTGGGGGCGTACGGGGAAGCGGTCTCTCACCTGGAAGCCGCCGAGAACCTGGCCTCGGGCATGCGCGAGCTGCAGCGTCTGTCCCCGGCCTGGTGGGGTCTGGCCGAGACGGCGCTGGCCCAGGGCGACTACGCGACCGCGGTGGCGAGATGCGAGCAGGGCTGGGCGGCGTCGTCCCGGGTCGGCGACGCGGCCTACCTTTTCCCGTACGTCGTCACGGGCGTCCGCGCCCATCTGGCCGGCTCGGGCACGACGGCCGCCCGCGAGTGGCTCGACCGCACCTCGGGGCTGCTCCGCCTGCGCTCGATCCCCGGCACGCTGGGCGCCCTCGACCACGCCGAGGGCCTGATCCACCTGCACGAGGGCCAGACCGGCAAGGCCCGGGCCGCCCTGGCCTCCGCGGACTCGTTCTGGTCCGCCCGCCACCGCTTCTGGGAGCACACCGCCGTCCTGCTCGACCAGTCCCGCTGCGCCACCCGCTCCCGCCGCCCGGCCGAGGCCGCCGCGTTCCGGGCCGCGGCCGCCCACGCGCTCGCCACCGCCTCCGCCCACACTGTCGCCGTTGCCCCGCCTTTTCACACCGCCCCGGCCCCCGCCCCGGCCGCGCTGCCCGCCTTGCCGCCCCGAAGCGGGCTCGTCCCCGACGTCGGCGGCGCGGGAGCTTCGAGTCCGGTCCTCTCCGCCCGGGAAGTGGAAGTCGCCCGTCTGGTCGCCAAGGGCCTCACCAACCGCGAGATCGCCGCGACCCTGACCATCGCGCCCAAGACCGCCGCCGCGCACGTCGAGCACATCCGCACCAAGCTCGGCGTCTCCCGGCGAGCCCAGATCGCCACCTGGATCACGGCCCACTGAGGCGACCGCCGGCCGGGCGCAGTTCGGTTAGAGCGTTGACAGTTAGAGTTCTAACGGTTAGCTTTCTAAGTATGGATGCGCCGAACCTCACCACCTCGCTGGAACTCGTCCGCTGGATCGGATGGGCCCAGCGCAAGGCGGCCGAGGACTGGGTGCGGGCGCGTGAGCTCAGCTTCGAGCAGAGCTTCGCGCTCGGCTACCTGGCCCAGCACCCCGGCGCGATCCAGCGGGACATCGCCGAGATGACCCGCACCAGCGCCGCCAGCGTGTCGAGCCTTCTGCAGGGGCTCGAACGCCGCGGCCTCGTCGAGCGCCGCACGGAGCCCGGCAACGAACGCAGCAAGCGCGTCTACGCCACCGCGGCCGGCGCCGAGCTGATCGCCGGGTTCGAGGCCGCGATGGCCCAGGCCGACGAGACGATCCTGGCCCCGCTCGACGAGACCGAGCGAGCCACCCTCCAGAGCCTGCTCCGGAAGATCACCGCGGAACTGCCGCAACCGACCCGCTAAGACCCCGCCCCACCCGTAACGCGACGGCCCCGCCGCCGCGCACCCCACCATGCCCGCACGCTGCGGCCCCGCCGCCGCGCACCCATCGTGCCCGCACGCCGCGGCCCCCGCCGCGTGCGCCTCAGCCATGCCCGGATGCACCTGAAGGAGGCCGTCATGAGCGCCACCACCGCCGAAGCGTCAACCAAGCCCGGCGCCGCGGGCACCAACCGCTGGTACCTCTCCACCGCCCCGATCCTGCGCGCTCTCGTGCACCTCTGCGTGCCGATGGCCGCGGCGATGATCGTCGGCGCCGTCTACAACGTCATCAACGCCGGCTTCCTCGGCTCGCAGCACAACACCTCGCTGCTGGCCGCGATCACCTTCGGCACCCCGCTGCTCGGCCTGGTCATGGCCATCGGCGGAGTGTTCGGGGTCGGCGGCGGCGCGCTCATCTCGCGTCTGCTCGGCGCCGCCGAACACGACCCGTCCCGGGCCGGGGAGATCCGGCACGTCTCGTCGTTCGCGGTCTGGGGCGCGGTGATCGCCGGCGCGGTCTTCGCCGTCGCCGGACTGCTCCTGCTGCCTCCGCTGGTGACGCTGCTCGGCGCGGACGCCGCCGCCGTGCCCGCCACCACCGAGTACGTCGCCGTCATGCTGGCCTTCGTCCCGGTGCTGGCCGCGGCGTTCTGCCTCGAGCAGCTGGTCCGGGCCGAGGGCGCGGCCCGCCAGGCGATGATCGGGCTGATCCTCTCAACGGTGGCCAACGTGCTCTTCGACGTCATTTTCATCCTGCTGCTGCACTGGGGCGTGGCCGGCGCGGCGCTGGCCACCGGCCTCGCCAACACCGCCATGGTCGCCTACTTCGCCGTCTGGCTGCAGCGCAACAGTGAGCACGTCAGCCTGGCGCCGCGCTGGTTCACCCTGCGCAAGGACGTCGTCCGGCCGGTCTTCGGCGTCGGCGTCGGCGAGCTGCTGCAGTCCGCGTTCATGATCGTCACGGTGCTGGTTCTCAACAACCTGGCTTCCGCGTACGGGGACGGCCCGCTCGCCGCCATGGGAGTCGCGGTCCGCATCGCCCAGGTGCCCGAGTTCCTGATCATGGGCGTCACGCTCGGTGTGCTGCCGCTGTTCGCGTACGCCTACGGCAAGGGCGACCGGGCTCGCCTGAACGCGGCGCTGCGGGCCTCGGCGGTCACGATCGGCGCGGTCATGCTGGTGTTCTGCGGGACCGTGTTCCTGTTCCGCGAGCAGGTGCTCTCCGCGTTCTCGTCCGACCCGGCCGTGCTGACGATCGGCGTCACGATCCTGGTCGCCCAGCTCGTCGCGACCGTGGCCAACGGCTTCGCCGGCCTGATCACCTCGCTGTTCCAGGCGGCCGGCCTGGCCCGCCCGGCGATCGTGATGGGCCTGGCGCAGGGCGTGCTGTTCGTCCCGATCGTGCTGCTGGGCAACCTCTGGTACGGCCTGCCCGGCATCATCTGGGCGCTGACCGTCACCGAGGGCCTGGTGTTCCTGGCCGGCGCGGGCATGTGGCTGGCCTCGCGCCGCACGATCGAGCGCGGCCTGGCCGGGGGCAGCCCCGAGCGGGCCGAGGCTGTCCTCGAAGAGGCCGCGGCGTAAGGGGCCGCCGTCCTCGAGCAGGCTGAGCGTAAGGGCCGGCGCCCCGGTGGGAAGGCGCCGGCCCTTACGGCTGGATCAGGCGGCTGACGGGCTCACGTTCGTCCGGGACTTCACGATCTCGGCGACGTGGGCCACGGCCTCGTCGATCGGGACGCCGTTGCGCTGCGACCCGTCGCGGTAGCGGAAGCTGACCGTGCCGCCGTTGACGTCGTCGTCGCCGGCGATCGCCATGAACGGGATCTTCTGCTGCTGCGCCGTACGGATCTTCTTCTGCATCCGGTCGTCGGAGTAGTCAACCTCGGCCCGGACGCCGGCCGCGCGCAGCTTGTCCACGAACCCGGTCAGGTAGTCGGCGTGGTCGTCGCGGATCGGGATGCCCACGACCTGGATCGGCGCCAGCCACGCCGGGAACGCCCCCGCGTAGTGCTCGACCAGTACACCGAAGAACCGCTCGATCGACCCGAACTTGGCCGAGTGGATCATCACCGGTTCCTGGCGGGTGCCGTCGGCCGCCTGGAACTCCAGCCCGAAGCGGGCCGGCTGGTTGAAGTCGTACTGGATGGTCGACATCTGCCACGTACGGCCGATCGCGTCCTTGGCCTGGACACTGATCTTGGGGCCGTAGAACGCCGCGCCGCCCGGGTCGAGCACCAGGTCGAGGCCGGACTCGGCGGCCACGTCCTCGAGAACCTTGGTCGCCACGGCCCACTGCTCGTCCGTACCGATGAACTTGTCGCTCTTGGGGTCGCGGGTCGACAGCTCGAGGTAGTAGTCGTCGAGGCCGAAGTCGTCGAGCAGCGAGCGGACGAAGTTGAGCAGATGCTTGATCTCGCCCGGGGCCTGCTCGGCCGTCACGTACGAGTGCGAGTCGTCCTGCGTGAGGCCGCGCACCCGGGTCAGGCCGTGCACCACGCCCGACTTCTCGTAGCGGTAGACCGTGCCGAACTCGAAGAAGCGCAGCGGCAGCTCACGATAGGACCGCCCCCGGGACCTGAAGATCAGGTTGTGCATGGGGCAGTTCATGGCCTTGAGGTAGTAGTCCGCGCCCTCGAGCTGCATGGGCGGGAACATCGTGTCCTTGTAGTACGGCAGGTGCCCGGAGGTGTGGAAGAGCCCCTCCTTGCTGATGTGCGGCGAGCTGACGTACTGGAAGCCTTCCTCGATGTGGCGGGCGCGGACGTAGTCCTCCATCTCGCGCTTGATGATGCCGCCCTTGGGGTGGAAGACGACCAGGCCGGAGCCGATCTCGTCGGGGAACGAGAACAGGTCGAGCTCGGTGCCCAGCTTGCGGTGATCGCGGCGCTCGGCCTCGGCCAGGCGGTTGAGGTAGGCCTTCAGCTCGTCGCGGGACGGCCACGCGGTGCCGTAGATGCGCTGCAGCTGCGGGTTCTTCTCGGAGCCACGCCAGTACGCCGCGGCCGAGCGCATCAGCTTGAACGCCGGGATGAGCCGGGTGGTGGGCAGGTGCGGGCCGCGGCAGAGGTCGCCCCAGACGCGCTTGCCGTCCTTGTCGAGGTTGTCGTAGTGGGTCAGCTCGCCCGCGCCGACCGTGCTCAGCTCGGCGTCGTCGACGTCGCCCTTGATGTCGACCAGTTCCAGCTTGTACGGCTCGTCGGCCAGCTCGGCCTTGGCCTCGTCGAGCGACGAGTATTCCCGGCGGCGGAAGCTCTGCCCGGCCTTGACGATCTCCTGCATCCGCTTCTCGAGCTTCGTCAGGTCTTCGGGCTGGAACGGCTTGGGCACGTCGAAGTCGTAGTAGAAGCCGTTCTCGATCGGCGGGCCGATGCCCAGCTTGGCCTCGGGGAACGTGTCCTGCACGGCCTGGGCCAGCACGTGCGCGGCCGAGTGGCGCAGCACGTTCAGCCCGTCGGGCTCGTCGATCGCGACCGGGGTCACGTCGGTGTCGGACTCGGGCCGCCAGTCGAGGTCACGCAGGCGCCCGGCGGCGTCGCGCACGACCACGACCGCCTTGGGGCCGGTCGCCGGAAGGCCGGCCGCGGCCACCGCATCGGCGGCCGTAGTCCCGGCCGGGACGACTAGAGGGTCGGCCACAGCGGGGGTACGGGGTGCGGACACGGTGATCTCCTTCGGCAATGAAACTCTCGGGAACCTTGACGATGCTAGTCGCCCGGAAATTCCCGTGACGTTTCCGCCCACGTACGCCACTAACAGGTGAGTCACCGGCCGTTTCAGCGCGCGACCATCTCGGACCGCTCCTCGGCGCCGGGCGTGTAGGTCAGCAGCCGCTGTCCCTGGGCGCGGCGTTCCAGTTCGTCCAGCGCGACCAGCCGCCGGTCGAGGTTGACCTGGGCCTGGTTCATCGCGCCGTCGGCCCGGCTTTCCCGGGCGGCCAGCAGCGCCTCCCGGTCGCGGCGCAGCAGCAGACGGTTGGCCGAGTCGCGGTCCTTGGCCGGCAGCCCCGCCGCGGCGCCGATGATCTCGGGGTGCTCGACGATCGCCCGGTCCTGCACGAGCGGGTGCTGGGCCTGCCACCAGGCGGCCCGGCTCGGTGGCGTGACATCGGCCAGCGCGAGCACGCTGACCTCGTCGTACTGCGGGCGGCCGGCGTCCGGGAGGAACATGTCGTGGAAGTTGTGATCGGCGATCAGCTCGCAGGTCCGCCGGTCGTCCTCGTTGACGCGGGCCAGGATCTCGCCGATCTGGGAGGCGTACGAGTCGACCGTGGACTGCGTGGCGGCGACCTCGATCGGCGCGGTGATCGTGCCCGAGCGCAGGTCGATCCGCAGACCACGGGCCTCGGCCTCGGCCACCAGCCCGTGCAGCAGCCGGCGGCCGTCCTCGACCGACCCGGCGAACTCCCGGATGATCTTCGCAATGGCGGCGCAGTGGACGTGCCCGGTGCCGACCTGCACCCGGATGTCGGCCAGCTTGTCCTGGGCGGCCTGCGAGCTGGGCCCGGCAGGCCAGTGGTTCGGCAGATCCCGGGTGTCCCGCCCGAGATCCTCGACCGCCGTGTCGAGCGTCAGCGCCAGCCGGTCCCAGCGCCGGGCGATGCTGTGCAGCCGGCCGGTGTCGGCGTCGAGCAGTCCTTGCAGCGTCATCGTCATCGGGTCACTCCCCCGCCTTCCCGACGGACCGGATGCGCTCGGCGATGTCCCGATCGACGGCGACGAAGTCCCCGGCCGCCGTCCGCAGGTCGTGGCCGAACTCGCGAACCAGCTGACCGAGCCCGTCGATCGTGACCGCCCACGCCCGGGCCGCCCCGGCCAGCATCACGTCGCAGGTCACCGACCCCTCGATGGCCCCCTGACCCGCGTACTCCCACGCCGCGTTGCCCGCGGCCACCGCGACGAGGTGTTCCCCCACCGCGTCGACCGCCTCACCCATCGCCCGCACCTCGGGCGCATCGATGCTGGTCATGTCGTCCATCGATCAACCACCGTCCCCTGGGCACCGGCTCCGCAACCTACACGGCGCCGTCCCCCCTCCCGGTTCACCGCGCGGCGCCCCTCCGCCTTCGACCCTCGTGGGCCGCTCACCGCGCGGCGCGGCTCAGCCTTCGACCCGCGACTCGGGCTGCGGCTCGCGGTCGGCGCGGTGGGCCGCGATCGAGGCGGCGGTCGCGATCAGCGCGGCCGTGGCCATCACCAGCGCCGGCACCAGGGCCGAGCCGTCGCCGCCCAGGCCGACCAGCGGGGACACGACCGCGCCCAGGCCGAACTGCGAGAAGCCCAGCAGCGCGCTTCCCGTTCCGGCCACCGCGCGCACGCGGCCCATCGCCAGCGCGGCCGACGGGCCGGCCACGCCGCCGTTGGCGCTGACCGCGAAGAAGATCGGGATCGGGTACGTCCAGGCCGGCGCGCCGGTCAGCACCAGCGTCAGCAGCGTCGCCGTGGCCGCCACCTCGAGCGTCAGCGCGGCGGTGACCACGCGGCGGGGCCCGGCCCGCTCGACCAGGCGGCTCGCCACGGCGCCGGCGGCGATCAGGCCGCACGCGTTGAGACCGAACGCGACCCCGTACGCGACCTCGGAGAGACCCACCACGCGCTGGTAGACGAAGGGCGAGGCCGAGATGTACGCCATCATCATCGCGAACGAGCTCGCGAAGACGGCCGTGTCGGCCCAGTAGCCGCCCGACCGCAGGATGATCCGATAATCGCCGGCGCCGCGGGCCGTGCGGGAACGGGTTTCCGGCAGCACGAACAGGACGGCGAGCAGCATGACCGTGCACAGGCCGGTGACCGTCCACAGCATGCCGCGCCAGCCCACGGGACCGGCCAGCAAGCCACCGGCGACCGGGGCGAGCACCGGAGCCACCCCGGCCACGGTCATCATCAGGGTCAGCGCGCGGGCGGCGGCCCGGCCGGTGAGCAGGTCGGCGATGACCGCCCGGCCGATCACCACACCTCCGGCGCCGGCGAAGCCCTGCACCAGGCGGGCGGCGATCAGCACGGGAAGCGTGGGGGCGGTGGCCGCGACCACGCCGGCCAGCACACAGACCACGGAGCTGACGATCAACGGCGTACGGCGGCCGAAACGGTCGGAGATCGTGCCCATCACCAGTTGACCGAAGGCCAGCCCGGCCAGGAACGTGGTCAGCGTGAGCTGGACGCCGCTCGCGTCGACGCCGAGATCGTCGGCCATCGCGGGCAGGCCGGGCAGATAGAGGTCGGTCGCGATCGGCCCGAACGAGACGAGCAGGGCCAGGGTGAGCAGCAACGCCGGCCCGATGGTCACGGGCAGAGTCAATCACCCCGGGTACGCGAGACGCGCACCCCGGCTACTGGCGCTCGTACGGGATCTTCTCGCCGGCCTCCACGGCGATCGGCAGCCGGTTCTCCGCGGGCGGCAGCGGGCACGTGGCGTAATCGGTGTAGGCACAGGGCAGGTTGGTGGCCCGGTTGAAGTCGAGGGTGACCGTGCCGTCGGCGGCGGGCGCGGGGATGGCCAGGCTGCGGTTGGCCGCGTACGTGGTGACGCCCGAGGTCTCGTCGGTGAACAGCGCGAAGAACGAGCCGGGGCTGCGCCCGTTGAAGACGGTCAGCGACAGCGGCGTGCCCAGCGCCTCGAACTCGACGACGCCCGGCGACTCGTACACGTGCTCGAGCCCCTCGACGGCGGCGCCGACGGTGATGTCGCGCGGCGCCTCGAACGGGACGAAGCGCCCGGTCAGCGCCCACTTGCCGGTCGGCTCGTAGACCGGTGTGCCGCGGAACCCGGTGCGAAGCGGATTCGACGGATGGCGCGGGCGGACCACGTCGAACCCGCCGCGCTTGGCCACCTCGATCACGGCGTCGCCGGCCGCCGCGCTCACGCCGCCGCGCTCGGGCAGAACGCCGAACTCGTGTCGACCGGTCACCTCGGCGCCGTCGACGACCAGCGACTCGCCCGCGGCCAGCGTGACGACGGGCCCGGCCGGGCCGGTGCTCCACTCGCCGGGGGCGTCCGGGAAGCGGCGCGGGGTCGCGTCGAGAAAGTTCAGGCTGGTGACGGCCAGGAATCCGTGCGGGTCGGCCAGGGTGCGCTCGTGCTCGGCGTGCCACTCGGCCCAAAGCTGCTCGTCCATGCCACCAGCCTATGCCTACTTCACCCATAGGAGTGGAGTGACGCTGACCTCTTCCCCGGTCAGGAGGGCCGGCAACCTTGCGTTCGCCCGCGCCTTCGACGAGTTGGGCGTGCGCGTCTGATCCCGTCGCGCGGGTGCGGCATTCTTTCTGCATGACCCGTCCCCGTGCCGTCGCGGTTGTTCTCTCCGAGGGCCGCGTTCTGCTGATCAAGCGATACCTGCAACGGCCGCGGCCCTGTGTGATGTGCCCGCGCGGCGCTCTCGCCTGCGCCGGCCACCATTACGCGGTGCTGCCGGGTGGCGGTGTCGAGGACGGGGAGACGTTCGAACAGGCCGTCGTGCGCGAACTGACCGAGGAAACCACCCTGACCGGGCGCATCGATCGTCAATTGTGGTCGGGGCGGCACATCAAACGGCGGGCTGTCTACTTTCTGATGACCGACATCGAGGGGACGCCCGTTCTGTCGGGGCCGGAAGCCGTCGAGAACAATCCGCTGAACAGCTTCGAATTGCTGTGGGCGACATACGACCAATTCGAGCCGCTGAACCTGTTTCCGACAAGCATTCGTATGCCGCTAAAAGAACTGCTATGACAATTTGACTGCGGACGGGTCGATCAACGCGGACGGATAGATCAACTGCGGACGGACCAAGGATCAAGGGCGGACGTCGTAGCGGGGCGGTGGGTACGAATCGCTGCTCACGCCGAGGGCCCGGGCGGGCCGAGCAGGGCGCCGGGGCGCCCAGAACGCTCACCCCACCCGGGCGACGTGAGTAAGTGGTTGCGCCCAAAACCAACCCGCCGCCGCTTACGGTCCATCGTGGACAGGCCTGCCGGGGCCCGTAAATGCCAAGAAGCAGCGCAATAGGCCATACATGACGCGCCGCGACACGCAGGGGTCAAGCGGGCGTGATCCGGTGAAGGGGTCAGGGGATTACGGCGGCCAGGCCGTCGGCTCGGGGGTCGCTTCCGGCGTCCAGTACGCCGGCGCGGGAGCGGGACAACTGCACGTGGCCGGCGGCGTCGTGCAGGGACGGGACGGTGGAGACGGTCAGGCCGGTCGCGTCCGGGGGCGCCGGCATGCCGGGTTCGAGGATCAGGCTGGTGCCGCGGAGCATCCAGCGCGGGCGGGCGACCAGCTCGCCCGGGTCGGCGGCCGACAGGACGTGCGGGGCCAGCTGGGCCAGGATCCACGGCTGGGCCCGGCCGCCCTGGCAGCCCAGGGCGATCACGCTGTCGGAGGTGGTGGCGATGGCGGGGCACAGAGTGTGCGGCGGACGCCGGCCGGGCGCCAGGTGGCCCGGGTGGGACTTGTCGAGGGTGAACGACGAACCCCGGTTGTGCAGCACGACCCCGGTCGACGGCTCCAGCAGCCCGGCGCCGAAGCTTTCGAAGACGCTCTGGATCAGCGTGATCGCGTTGCCCTCGTCGTCGACGGCGGTCACCGCCACCGTGTCCCCGCTCGGGCCGGGCACCAGCGGCGCGGGCTCGGCGTCCACCGGCGTACGGAGAAGAAGGCCGTCGACGGAGATCGGGCCGCCGCGGGGATCGCCGAGCAGGGCGTCGCGGGCGGCCTGGGCGCGGCGGCTGTCGGTCAGCAGGGACGGCGAACCGGCCAGCGCCAGGAAGGTGGCGCCCTGCACCGGCGGCGGGGCGGCGTGCCAGGTGACTTCGCCGGCCACCGTGCGCAACGGGTCGCCGACCTCGGCCACGTGCGCGGCGAAGTCGCCGGGGGCCAGGGGACTGCCCAGCGCCCGTACCCCGGCGACGATCGGCCCGGCATAGAAGGACCGCCAGTCCCGGCCGATGCCGGTGAGCGTCCGCGCCAGCGCCGGCTGCACGAGCCGGGGCTGCAGCATGACCGCGGACAAGCCGGGATCGGCGCGGATGACGTCGATCCGGGCCGCGATCGCCGTCCGCAGGCCCGGCGCGATGTCGACGCCGCCGGCGGCGAGCCGGACCGGGAAGTCGAGCAGCTGGTCGAGCGGCAAGCGAGCCCCGAGCCCGTGCACCGCGGCCCATCCGGCGACCACACCCGGAACGGTCACCGTCTGCGGGCCGCTCTGCGGCATCCGATCGCCCAGGGCGGCCACGTCGACCGCAAGCGCGGCCGCGCCGATCGAGAGCACCGCGCGTACGGGGGAATTGGCCGGACGCACCATCGCGACCATGTCCCCGCCGACCGAGCATTGGTGCGGGTAGGCCACGGTCAGGGCCGCGGCCGCCGCGAGCGCCGCGTCGAAGGCGTTGCCGCCGGCCGCCACCACCGTCCGCGCGGCCTCGACGGCAGCCGGATGGGGCGCGGCGACGGCGACAGGCATACCGGCGACCCTACGACCGGCTCACCGGCTCCGCACATCGGTGAAGAGCTACGGCGTACGCCAGGTGAACTCGGGGTCGTAGCCGAGCAGGCGCCGGGCCTTGTCGATGGAGAGCAGGGTCTCGTGTTCGCCCAGCTCCTTCTTGACCGGGAGGTCGGGGAAGACCTCGGCGGCCAGTTCGGCGCTCGGCCGGCTCATGACGGTGTCGGCGTTGGCGATGACGAAGACCTCAACACCCGGCTTCCCGTACGCGAGGGAGCGCCGGACGGCCTGGGCGCCGTCCCGGGCGTCGATGTAGCCCCACGCGTTCCAGCTTCGCAGGCGCGGGTCGGCGTCGTAGCCGGGGAAGGCCTCGTAGTCGGCCGGCTCCATGACGTTGGAGAAGCGCAGGCCGACCATCGTCAGCGTGGGATCCCAGCGGCAGAACTGGGCCGCCATCTGCTCCTCGAGGTGCTTGGCCAGCGAATACGACGAGTTGGGCCGGGCCGGGTATTCCTCGTCGGCGGGCAGGTAGGGCGGCGGGGTGGAGTCGAACGGCAGGCCCAGCACGGTCTCGCTGGACGCCCACACGATGTTCTTGATGCCGGCGGTGCGCGCGGCGGCGAAGACGTTGTAGGTGACGGTGATGTTGTTGTGGAAGGTCGCCGCGTTGGGCAGCAGCCCGGGGGCGGGGATCGCCGCCAGGTGCACCACCGCGTCGATCTTGTCGTAGCGGTCGTCCACGGCGGTCAGCACCGAGACGGCCTGCCCGAAATCCGAGAGATCGGTCTTGGTCCACTGCGCCCGGGGGTCGGCCGAGGGCGCCACGTCGAGGTTGACGACCGCGTTGCCGTGGTCGAGCAGGTCCTTGACGACGGCGCGGCCGAGCTTGCCACTGCCACCGGTTACTGCGATACGAGCCATGATGCAGTTCTACCCCCGTACGAGGTGGGCACGCAGGGCGGCGGCGATCTCTCCGGCCGCCTCGAGCTGCTCCGGCGTCAGGGCGTCGACGAAGATCTCGCGGATGTCGCGCAGATGCGGCCGGGTCGCCTCGTTGAACGCGCCGAGCCCGGCCGGGGTCAGCACGACCTCGGCGCCCCGGTTGTCGGTGACGCATTCCTCGCGGCGGATCAGCCCCCGCTTCTCCATGCGCCTGAGATGGTGGGACAGCCGGCTGCGCTCCCACCCGATGGTGGCGGCCAGCTCGGACGACCGGAGGCGGTGGGACTCGGTCTCGCTCAGGGCGAGCAGCACCGCGTAGTCCCCCGGCGACAGCCCGGACGACTGCTGCAGCCGGGCCGTCAGTTCGGTCCGGAGCAGCTCGCCGGTCTCGAGAAAGTCACGCCAGATGCGGAGCTCGTCCCTCGTCGGGAACCTCCGCGTGCCGGTGCTCACAACGCCACCTCCAGTGATTGACGTGTCAATAGTAGTGGGCATAATTGACACGTCAATCAGCTTGAGAGGGTCATGATGACGGAACTCACCTTCGGCCTCGACACGTTCGGCGACGTGCCGGAGGACGACCACGGCAACCTGCTCTCCTACGGCGACGCCATCCGCCAGGTCGTCGACGAGGCCGTCCTCGCCGACGAGCTGGGCGTCGACGTGATCGCGCTGGGCGAGCACCACCGGCCGGAATACGCGATCTCCACGCCCGAGACCGTGCTCGCGGGCATCGCGGGCCGGACCAAGCGCATCCACTTGGCGTCCGGTGTCACGGTCCTGAGTTCCGACGATCCGGTACGCGTGTTCCAGCGCTTCGCCACCGTCGACGCGCTCTCCCACGGCCGCGCCGAGGTGATCCTGGGCCGCGGGTCCTTCACCGAGTCGTTCCCGCTGTTCGGCTACGACCTGGCCGACTACGACAAGCTGTTCGAAGAGAAGATCGAGCTGTTCGTCAAGCTGCTCGACGAGAAGCCGGTGACCTGGAGCGGCACCACCCGGGCCCCGCTCGTCGACGCCGATGTCTTCCCCAAGACCGATTCCGGGCGCCTGACCACCTGGGTCGGCGTGGGCGGATCCCCGCAGTCCGTGGTGCGTACGGCGCGGTACGGTCTGCCGCTGATGCTCGCGATCATCGGCGGGACACCCGACCGCTTCACCCCGTACGTGGATCTCTATCGCCGGGCCGCCGACCAGCTCGGCACCGTGGCCCACCCGGTCGGGATGCACTCGCCGGGGTTCGTCGCGGACACCGACGAGCAGGCCAAGGAATTGTTCTACCCGCGCTTCAAGGTCATGCGGGACCGGATCGGCGCGCTGCGGGGCTGGCCTCCGCTACGCAAGCAGGAGTTCGACTACGAGGTCGAGCACGGCTCGCTCTATATCGGCTCGCCCGAGACCGTGGCCCGCAAGATGGCCCGGGCGATCAAGTCGCTGGGCGTCGGCCGGTTCGACATGATCTACAGCGCCGGGTCGACGCCGGCCAGTGCCCGCCTGCGCGCCGTCGAGCTGTTCGGCGCCAAGGTGATCCCGATGACCCGCGACCTGCTGGCCGACTGACCCAGCTTCCCCCGAAAGGCGGCCTCCGCTATGACCACGATCGGCATCCTCGGCGCCGGCAAGGTCGGCACCGTGCTGGCCCGGCTCGCGATCGCGGCCGGGCACCGGGTGCTCATCTCCGGCTCCGGCGACGTCTCGAAGATCAGCCTGATCATCAGCGTGCTGGTGCCCGGGGCCGAGCCCACCACCCCGGCCGACGCGGCCGCCCGGTCGGACGTCGTGGTGCTCGCCCTGCCGCTGGGCAAATACCGGAGCCTGCCGGTCGAGGAACTGCGCGGCAAGCTGGTCATCGACGCCATGAACTACTGGTGGGAGGTCGACGGCCTCCGCGACGACCTCACCGACCCGCGCACGTCGTCGAGCGAGATCGTGCAGGCCTTCCTGCCGGGGTCGCGGGTGGTCAAGGCGTTCAACCACATGGGCTATCACGACCTCGAGGAGGGCGCCCGCCCGGCCGGCGCGCCCGGCCGCAAGGCGATCGCGGTCGCCGGGGACGACCCGGCCGCGGTCGCGGCGGTGGCGGCGATCGTCGACGACCTCGGCTTCGACCCGGTCCGGGCCGGGTCGCTGGCCCGGGGCGTACGCCTGGAACCCGGCGCCGAGGCGTTCGGCGCGAACGTCTCCGCGGCCGAACTGGACGCCATGCTCGAGCGTTTCCCCAGTTCCGAGCGGGGTCGCGTGGTCGCGCAGGCACGTGACGGCGGACACGCCCGATAGAACCACCCATCGCGCTCATCAGGCGCAGAATGAGCCGGTGAATGAAGAGGTGCCCGAAACGGCCGCCACGCCGGCGAACCACCACGACCACTCGAAGCTGAAGGCGGCCGTGGTGGTGGGCGCCCTCGGTGTCGTCTTCGGCGACATCGGCACCAGCCCCATCTACACCCTCCAGACGATCTTCAACCCGGCCGACCCGCACCCGGTGCCGATCAGCGACGGCAACATCCTCGGCGTCGTGTCGACGATCTTCTGGTCGGTCATGATCATCGTGACGCTGACCTACGTCTCGCTGGTCATGCGGGTGAACAACGACGGCGAGGGCGGCATCATGGCCCTCATCACGCTGCTCCGCCGCTGGGGCTCCGATCACCGGCGGCGCAGCGCGGTGCTCCTGGCCGCGTTCGGCATCTTCGGCGCCTCGCTGTTCTTCGGCGACAGCATGATCACCCCGGCCATCTCGGTGCTGTCGGCGGTCGAGGGGCTGGAAACCGTGCGCCCCGGCTTCGAGAGCTGGGTCGTGCCGATCACGGCGGTGATCATCGTGATCCTCTTCGCGTTCCAGCGGCACGGCACCGCGGCGGTCGGGCGGCTCTTCGGCCCCATCATGATCGCCTGGTTCACGGTGATCGGCGGGGCCGGCATCCGGGGCATCGCCGACCAGCCCCGCATCCTCGAGGCGCTCTCACCCACGTACGCCATCGGCTTTCTCACCGGGCACTTCCACATCGCCTTCTTCGCCCTGGCCGCGATCGTGCTCGCCGTGACCGGGGCCGAGGCGCTGTACGCCGACATGGGCCACTTCGGGCGCAAGGCGATCGTGGCCGGCTGGCTCATCCTGGTGCTGCCCGCCTGCACGTTGAGCTACCTGGGCCAGGGCGCCCTGCTGCTCGGCGACCCGGGCAAGCTGTCCAGCCCGTTCTTCCTGCTAGTTCCCGACGCGGCCCGGCTGCCGCTGGTCATCCTGGCCACCGCGGCCACCGTCATCGCCGCGCAGGCGGTCATCACCGGCGCCTACTCGGTGGCGTCGCAGGCGGGCCAGCTCGGCTACCTTCCGCGACTGCGCATCGCGCACACCTCGGAGTCGACGATCGGCCAGATCTACGTACCGTGGATCAATTGGCTCCTGATGGTCGCGGTGCTCGTGCTGGTGTTCGCGTTCCGCAGCTCGGCCGCGCTGGCCTACGCGTACGGGATGGCCGTGGTCGGCACGATCACCATCACCACGCTGCTGTTCCTGTATTTCGCGCGGGTCCGCTGGCACACCCCGCTCTGGATCGTGCTTGTCGGCGGCGGCCTGCTGATCGCCACCGACCTGCTGTTCGTCAGCGCCAACCTGACCAAGCTGGTGCACGGCGCGTGGCTGCCGCTGCTCATCGGGCTGATCGCGTTCACCGTGATGACCACGTGGCAGCGCGGCCGCCAGATCGTCACCGCGGAACGTGACAAGGCCGAGGGTTCGCTGCGTGAGTTCGTCGACGACATGCAGACCCGGCTGACGCTGACCCGCGTGCCGGGCACGGCCATCTTCCTGAACCGCGGCAAGCAGACCGCCCCGCTGGCGCTGCGCGCGAACGTCGAGCACAACCATGTGCGCCACGACCACGTCATCATCCTGTCGATCTTGACGCTGCCGGTCCCGCGGCTCTCCGACGACGAGCGCATCGACATCGACGACCTGGGCTACGCCGGGGACGGCATGACCCACGTGAGCGCGCGCTACGGATACATGGAGACACCGGACGTGCCGGCCCTGCTGCGCACGCTGGACGACGTGCAGACCGAGGGCACGATCTCGGTCGACGAGGCGTCCTACTTCCTGTCGAAGATCGAGCTCACCCGGGGCAGCTCGCACACGATGGCCCCGTGGCGCAAGCGCCTGTTCATCGCCACGTCCTACATCACGGCCGACGCGGCGGAATACTTCAGCCTGCCCCGCGACCGTACGGTGATCATGGGGTCTCGAATCGAGGTGTGAAATACCGCAGCGTGGCCTCGGTCTTGGTCACCTGCGGCTCGTCGTCGGGAACGATCCCGTACGCCCGGAGCGCGCTCGACGTCTCGTCGGCGATCTGGGGCGCCCGGGCCGACGGGCAACGCGTGGACAACTCGGCGATCACCGACCCGTCCGGAAAGGTCCACTGCTCGGCGATCAGCGGATGGTCGAGCGCCGCGAGCGTGAGCCGGCAGCGCCGCACCTCCACCGGGCCGAACGTGAGCAGGGTGTTCAACGGCACCTTCGCGTACGCCGTGAGAAGGCGCTTCTGACGGTTCGAGAGAAGCCGGGCCAGCGGCTTGCCGGCCGCCACCGCCCGATCGACGTCATGCCGGCCGAGGCGCCGCTTGAGCGTGCCCGAGCAGGCATAGTTGTCGGGCAGCGCGTCGATCTCGACGGCGAACCCGTCGTCACGCCGAAGCCAGCCCGGCAGCGCCTTGGGCAGCACCGGCCGCAACTTGACCACGGCATCGGCGTCGCGCCCCTTGGTGCTGCGGAGACGCACGATCAGGCCGTGGCGCTGAAGGGCGAGATCAACGGTGTCGAGGAAGTAGACCTTGCGGGTCAGGCCCTTGCCCAGATCGGCGCCGAGCTTGCCCAGGTCGTCCGGGCTGACGGCCACCTTGAGTTCGACCTTGGGCACCTGGCCGGTCAGTGGCGGCTGCCAGAAGCCCCTGGTCATCACTGCTTCAGTCACTGCTCACCCGCGTTGCTCGAAGGTCCGGCGTTCGGCGACGACCCGCATTACCCGGATCGGCCATTCGAAACGTCCCTCCCCCTCGGTCTCGTTCACTTTCCGTTCACCTTGCCACCACCATGACTTTACCTGGGCGAGGTGAAGCAGCCACCCTACCGACCAGAGGAGGTGGTTTCGGCAACAGCGATGGCGGTCGGCTCATAGGCGGAAGCGGCCAGCCAGACCTGAGCCAAGTGCCAGAATCACGGGAATCAAGGCTGGGTCAACGCAGTCCTTGCCCACGCCCTGAGCGTGGCGCATCGCGCTCGGCAGGGTCGCCGCCCGCCGGATGACACCGACTCTTCAAGCGGTAGCTGACCCGTTCAGCAGAGACGCCAGGCGCTTCGCTCAAGAGCGACTCCACGTCGTCAACCCTGGTCAGACAGGGTGCCTAAGACCGACGTGGCATCCGACCGCACCGATACCCCGCAACCGACCCACGCATATGCGAACAGCCCGATGACACCGTACGGCGGCCATCCAGAAGCCGCCACAGTTCCGCACGTGAGACGAAGCCGAATGCACCTGTAGACGACATGACCGAGTCAAGTGCTGAGGTCCCAGCTCGAATCCACAGTAAGCATCGGTCCGCCAACCGGTGTCGAGGATCACCCCACCGACGACACGATCGCAGGGACGAGGGCACTCGCGGAAGGAACTTCACCGCGAAGCCGGGCCTGGCCGTCGTTCGCCTCCGCCGGGCGGCACGGTGTCCCGCGGCGTCACGGCAGCGGGTCTACAGCTCGCAGCATCGCCAAGAGTCCGTCGATGGTCCTGAGGTCTTCGGACGGGGCCGGATCCGGAGAGAAATGCATCATCTTGTTCCGGATCTTGGATACCGTCGCGATCTGACCGACGAACTGCTCGTGGTCGAGCGGCCAGCCGAGCAGTTCGAAGTGTTTAGGTTCCCGCAGCAGATAGGGATAGGCGCCGAACGTCAAGGATTCGACCGACTTGTGCTTTTTGGTGGCTTCGATGATGACGTCACTGGACATCCGCGCCGACACTCGACGGCGTAGACGGCGCTCGCATTCCTCGATCATGCTGAACGGCTTGGCGATTTCGCCGAACCGCTCGGCGAGATCGGCCGACGTCACGATCCCGGTGATGGTCTTCGCATCCGGTGATCTGACGAAGACGAAGCCTCGCTGAGAGATCTCGTCCAGCCGCGGCAACACCGGCTCGGCATGCTCGGCCGCGGCGACAACGTGAAGGGCATCTTCAACCAGCGTTGCCCCTGAATTGGACATGGCGGCCTTAGCGATCGACTCCCAGCCGATCGCGCCGCGGAAGGTGCCGTCGTCATCGATTACCGCCAGCTGCGAGAAGTCGTTCCGCAGTAGCAGGGTCTGTGCCAGCACAATGGTGTCATCCGGCCGCACCGACGCGACGGTGATCGAACGCGCCAGGTTCCCGAACCGCAGAGTGAACGGCTTCTCGACGATCATCTCGTCGTCGTCGTCTTCGTCCGTCTCGGCCGGCGCTTGGTCTCCCCCGTCCTCCAGCTTTCGCTCGGCCGGCGTCTCGTCTGCGGAGTCGTCCGCCTCCGCCCCGGACTTGACTACTGTGATCGTGTCGTCGATATACCCCTCCGTGAATGGCGGCACCGCGACCAGGGCATGCTCGGCGAGATCGTTCCCGATGACAGCCACGGCAGCTGCCGTACGGCGACCCACACCCCACTGGGCCAGTAGCTCTCGCACCGTGAGCGTCAAACCGTCATCAGCCGCCAGAGCTCGCGCGAGGAAGGCATCCGGCGTGACCCACTCCGTGGTCGACCGCTCTTCGGCCGTCGACCCGGGATCCACGCCTGTCTCCGCGAGCGAGGCAATGCGCCGGGCGGCGCCGTTGCGCCGCAACTGGCAGATGGTCAGCAGAGAGCCAAGGCTGTACAGCAGGTCCTGCTGAATGGCGGCCCGGGGAAGCGCCCGCTGTATCCATTCGACCGGCCGTACATGCCTGCGGTCTTGAGGCGCATCCTCGCGATACCGATAGCCGCCGGCGATACGGCCGATCGCCACGTGGTCGGGAACGGTCTTGAGGGGAACGACAACCAGGTCGCCTTCCTCCATAACGTGGATCAGGCGCCAAAGCTGACCGGTCCAGTTCGCGACCACGGTCGGTGATCTCTGCGGATACGCAGCGCGTACTGCTGTGCGCAGCTCCCTCCGACTGGTGTAGGAGGAAAGATCCCCCATCTCAGGCCAGCCGGCGATGATCAGCGATTGGCTCAACGCGTCTTCTTCACGCTCGCCCTTTCGGCCTGCCCTGACCATCCACGCGTTGACCATCGGACCCCTACCGGTGCTGAACGATCGGCTTGACACGCGAAGCGTGCCAGCGGGAGTTCAGGTTCTCAATGGAAAGTGGTGTCGTCTTTCCGCGACCAGGCGCGCCAAGCCGGCACGAGTCCCGTTGGGCATGGGATAACACGTGAGGCCCGGGATGTCAGCCAGATCGGCGGCGTGCGGCGCCGGCCTCCAGCTCGGTCTCGAAGCGGGACGCGGGCCAGCGTTCGGCCACGGCCTGGCGCACCAGCTCGGCCTGGGTCTGCGGGGCCAGGCCGCCGATCGGCTGGTCGCGGTCGAGGTTCGTGGGGAACGCGTAGCCCTCGGCCGACGCGGCGATCACGTTGTCGACCGAGCCCGCGTGGTCCAGCAGCACTGGGTACAGCGCCGACACCATCGCCGTACGGTCGACGGCTTCCATGGCCCGGCCGAAGCCCGACGAGCCCTGCAGGAGGTTGGCCATCCGGCGTACCGAAGCGGTCCGGTTGGTGCCCGCGCCGTGGAAAAGGGCCGGATTGAAGAACGCGGCATCGCCCTTGGACAGCGGCAACTGCACGTGGTGCCGCTCGAAGTATTCGGTGAAGGCCGGCTGGTGGAAGGCGACGTATCCGGGCAGGTACTTCTGCGAGTGCGGCAGATAGAGCGTCGGACCCGTCTCGACCGGCATGTCGACGTGCGCGACCGCGCCCTGCAACGTCAGCGCCGGTGACAGCGCGTGGATGTGCGCCGGGTAGCGCAGCGCCTGCTCCTGGGCCATGAAACCGAGGTGGTAATCGCGGTGGGCGACCTGCGCCGGCCCGCCCGGGTTGACCACGTTGACCTGCGAGGTCACCTGATAGCCGGCGCCCAGCCAGGCCTCGCAGACCAGCGCGAGCGTGTCGTTGTCATAGTACTCGGCAAAGGCACGGGGATCGTGCAGCGCGAACTTGTCGAGCGCGCCCCACACCCGGTCGTTGGCGCCCGGCCGGGCGAAATGGTCGCCGCCCTGCACCCCGGCCGCCTTTTGCCCGGCGATCAGTTCGGCGAACACGGCCGTGGCCCGATCGACCACCGCGGGCGTAAAGGCCGAGGTGAACACCACGATGCCGGGGCCGTCGCGCAGCGCCCGGATCAGCTCGCCCTGGATCTCGCGGGTGCCGTCCAGGTCGCCGGGATAGATCAGCACGTTCCCCACGACGTCGGTCGCGTGCGGGTAGTCGGTCAGTTCCGTCTTCTGCTCGCAGACGGCCCGGAAGTCCTCCAGGCGGCAGTCGGCGGCGGTGAACCACGTTGTCATGGGGTTCACGCTAGGTTCCGGCGCGACTCCGCAGACCCTTGAGAACCCCTCAAAAGCCCCCCATCGTGTACGCATGAGGCCGCCGTACCGGATCCGCGAGATCGCCGCCCAGGCCGGTCTGAGCGAGGCCACTGTGGACCCGGTGCTGCACGGCCGGGGCGGGGTGCGGGAGAGCACGGTCCGCCAGGTGCGCCGGGCCGATCCGGGCGATCTATTCGCTCTACGCCGGCGCGGGCGGCAACCGGGCCGTGGTCAAAGCCTTCCAGGGCCACCCGTACGCCGTCTTCGTCGCCCACGATCTCGACGACGAGAACACGATGCTGCTGCGCGAGCGCAAGCTCTCCGCCGTCCTGCACCACGACCTGCGCGCCGATCTGCGCCGGGCCTGCCACGCCATCCTCCAGGCCCACGGCGTGCGGCCCGGCCCGATCCGCACCAACCCGTCAGCGGTGCAGGTGATCACCCCGCACAACGCCCCACCCGTCGAATTCTGAACTGCTGCCCAGCTCCTCCTCGATGCGGATCAGCTGGTTGTATTTGGCGGTGCGGTCCGAACGGGACAGCGAGCCGGTCTTGATCTGGCCGCAGCCGAGCCCGACGGCCAGATCGGCGATCGTGGTGTCCTCGGTCTCGCCGGAGCGGTGCGACATCACGACCCGATAGCCGGCCTTGTGCGCGGTGGCGACGGTGCGGATCGTCTCGGTGAGCGTGCCGATCTGGTTCACCTTCACCAGGATCGCGTTGGCGTAGCCGCCCTCGATGCCGTCCAGCAGCCGGTCGGCGTCGGTGCAGAAGACGTCGTCGCCGACCAGTTGCAGCCGCTCGCCGGCCGCCGCGGTGAGCCTCTTCCAGCCGGTGAAGTCGTCCTCGGCCATCGGGTCCTCGATCGAGCTGATCGGATAGCGGGCGGTCAGGTCGAGCAGGTAGTCGATGTGCTCCGAGGAGGTGCGGGTGCGGCCCTCCCCGGCGTACGCGTAAACGCTGTCGTTGAAGAATTCCGAGCTCGCCGGGTCGAGGCAGATGACGACGTCCTCGCCGGGACGGTAGCCGGTCTGCTCGATGGCGCGCACCACGAACTCCAGGGCCTCGTCGGCGGTCGAGAAGCTCGGCGCGAAGCCGCCCTCGTCGCCGACGTTGACGTTGTGCCCGGCCGCCACCAGCGACCGGCGCAGCGTGTGGAACACCTCGGACCCCATGCGTACGGCCTCGAAGAAGTTGGTCGCGCCGACCGGAGCGATCATGAATTCCTGGAAGTCGAGCGGGTTGGCCGCGTGCAGGCCGCCGTTGACGATGTTCATCATGGGCACCGGCAGGAGGCGGGCGCCGACCCCGCCGACGTACCGGTAAAGGGGTTGGCGGTGGGCCTCGGCCGCCGCCTTGACCGTGGCCAGCGAGACGCCGAGGATCGCGTTGGCGCCGAGCCGGGCCTTCTCCTTGGTGCTGTCCAGCTCGATCATCGTCTCGTCCACCGCGGCCTGGTCCTCGGCGTCGAGCCCGGTCACCGCGGCGGCGATCTCGCCGTTGACGTTCGCGACCGCCGTGGCGACGCCCTTGCCGTGGAACCGTGCCGGGTCGCCGTCGCGCAGTTCGACCGCTTCGCCGGCCCCCGTCGACGCGCCGGACGGCACCGCGGCCCGGCCCCGCGAACCGTCGGCCAGCTCGACGTCGACCTCGACGCTCGGGTGGCCGCGACTGTCCAGGATCTGCCGGGCGTGCACTCTGCTGATGGCTGTCATGGCGGCCAGACTGGCACAGCTTTCGCTGCCGATCCCGGCGAGAAACAACACCTTGACCCGCACCCCGGGGTACGGGTTTAGGGTCGCGGGATGCGGGTGGGTGAGCTGGCACGACGCACCGGGACGACGGTGCGGGCGCTGCGCTATTACGAGGAGGCCGGGCTGGTGGTGCCGCGGCGGTTGAGCAACGGCTACCGCGAGTACGAGCCGGTCGCCGAGCGGCAGGTCGCGCAGATCCGCGAGCTGATGACGCTGGGGTTGTCGGTCGAGGAGACCCGCCCGTTCGTCGAGTCGATCGCCGCCGGTGACGATGTGTGCGCGGCCGCCCTGGCCACGTTCCGCAGCACGGTCACCGTTCTGCAGCAACGGATCGGCGAGCTGACCGCCCAGCGCGACGCGCTCGACGCCCGGATCGACGCCGCCGCCGGCCAGGTGGTTCACGCGCCGTCGCCGGTTGCCGCCGACCCGGCCGTCCTGATCGGATCGTCCCTGCCGTCGCTGCGCTTCCATGCCACCGACGGCCGCCCGGTCGACCTGGCCGCCCTGGGCCCCGGCCGCACGGTGATCTTCGTTTATCCGCTCACCGGCCGTCCCGGCGTGGACCTGCCCCGCGGCCTGCTCGAGGTGTGCGGCGCGCGCGGCGCCGCCGACCAGGCCACCTGGCTGCGGGACCACCACGCCGAGATCCTCGCCGCGGGCGCCGCCCGGGTCTACGGCCTGTCCGCCCAGTCCACCGGCTACCAGCGCGAGCTGGTCCACCGACTGCGCCTGCCCTACCCGCTGATCCCCGACCCCAAGCTGACCCTGGCCGCCGCCGCGGGCCTGCCCACCCTGGCGGCGGGCGCCCTCTACGACCGCGTGACCCTGATCGTGGCCGACAACATCGTCGAACACGTCTTCCACCCGATCCCCGCTCCCGCCTCGCACGCGCTGGACGTCATGCGCCAACTGACCCGCTCGCCGTAATTCCCGTTTTGCGGCTTCGCTCAGGAAGAGCGGGACCGGACGGGACGGGACCCCCTTCACACGCCGTACCCGCAAGACTGCCCTGCGCGAGGCTCACAACCCGGGGACGGTGGCAATGATGGCGGACAACACGCTGGTGGTCTTTCTCGTCGCGCTGGTGGTGATGGCCGGTGTCGCCGCGTTGCTGTTCCGGGGCCAGGCCTTCGCGGAGCTGTTGACCGCCCCGGTCACGTCGCGCCCCCGAAACACCGCACCGAGGCCGGCCCGCGAGCGCAGCGCGGCGAGCCACGTTCTCTGGCTCAGCGACAACCCGGACGACCACCTGCCCGAGACGGTGGCCCTCGAACAGCTCAGCCATTCCGTCACCACAACGACGTCGACCGACGCCGCCCTGCGTTATCTCGGCAAACTGAACTTCGCGGTCGTCATCATCGACCGCGCCGGCCTCGACCTGATCAAACGCATGCGCGGCGCCGGCCTCCCCCAGCCCGTCATCGTCTACACCACGAACGCCGCCCACCTGACAGTCCTCGACGCCCACGCCGTGGTCGACCGATCCCCCGACCTCGTGAGCGCCGTCAACGGCCTGCTCGCGCGGAGTTCGTGAGCTCTGGCGGTCAGAAGATGCGGATGGCGGCCTCGGCTGGGGCCTCGAGCAGGCGTTCGATCTCGTCGTCCAGGCGGACCAGGGTCAGGGAGGCGCCGGCCATGTCGAGGGACGTGCAGTATTCGTTGACGTAGGTCCGGCCGACCGTGAGGCCCTGGGCCGACAGGCGCTGGTGGGCCCGGCGGAACAGGATGTAGAGCTCGCTGATCGGGGTGCCGCCGAGGCCGTTGATCATCAGGGCGACGCGGTCGCCGGAGTTGTAGGGCAGGTCGGGGACCACGGCTTCGAGCAGGTCGTCGACGATCTGGTCGGCCGCGGCCAGTTTGCGGCGCTCGCGGCCGGGCTCGCCGTGGATGCCGACGCCGAACTCCATCTCGTCGGCGCCCAGGTCGAACAGCGGAGAACCCTTGGCGGGGGGCGTGCACGCGGTCAGCGCGACCCCCATCGTACGGGTGACGTCGTTGACCTTGCGGCCGATGCGGAGCAGCTCGTCGAGGTCGGCGCCCTGTTCGGAGGCCGCGCCGACCGCCTTGATGACGAAGAAGTTGCCGGCCACGCCCCGCCGGCCGACCGTGTAGAGCGAGTCCTGCACGGCCACGTCGTCGTTGACGGTCAGGATCTCGCACCGGATGCCGTCGGCGTCGGCCATCTCCTTGCCCATGTCGAAGGCCATCCGGTCGCCGGTGTAGTTGTTGACCAGCAGGAGCACGCCCTTGGGCGAGGCCAGCAGCTTCGCGGTTTCATAGACGTAGTCCATCGGTGGCGCCGCGAACACGTCGCCCGGGCAGGCCGCGTCGAGCAGGCCCCGGCCGACCACCATCACGTGGGCCGGCTCGTGGCCCGAACCGGAGCCCTGCACGATGGACACCTTGTTCTCGTAGGGCGCGCCGGCTCGCATGATCAGGTTGTAGGCGGGGACGTACTTGAGGGTGTCCGGGTTGGCGAGGGCGATCCCCTCGAGCATCTCCGGGACGAAATTCTTTGGATCGTTGACGAACTTCTTCACGACGCTGCTCCCTGCTGCCAGATCTCGCTGATCCGTTCGGCGATGACCGCCACCGCGGTGGCTCCGGCGTCGACCGATCCCCTGCTGCGTTCGCCGGTGTACGCAGCACGTCCCCGCTTGGCCACCATCTCGCTGGTGGCGTCGGCCGCTTTCCGGGCCGCCGCCGCGGCCTCCCGGATGTCGGACGTCTCCTCCAGGCAGGAGGTGAACGGCACGAGCGCGTCCAGCAACGTCTTGTCGCCCACATCGGACTGCCCGCGTGCCTTGATGCCTTCGACGGCCGCCCGCAGCATGGCCACGACCTGGTCGCCGGTGAGGTCGGCGGAATCGCCCGCGGCCCCGCCCGCCCGCATGAACGCCGTGCCCCAGAGCGGTCCGGAGGTGCCACCGATCCGGGAGGCGATGACCATTCCCGTACGTTTGAGGAAGGTCCCCGGGCTGCTCCGGTCGAGGTCGTCCCAGCCGTCGAGCAGCTTCTCGAACCCGCGGGCCAGCGAGTAGCCGAAGTCGCCGTCGCCGACCACCGAGTCCAGGTCGCCGAAGTACTTCTCGTTCGCGATCGCGGTCTCGGCGATCGTACGGACCACCAGCTCGGTGTTCGCCAGACTCATCGGGGCTCCTTCAAGCAGGCGCGCAGGTCGTCGAGGGTCAGGTAGTCGCCGGGCCGGGCCGCGCTGCGGTTGGCCAGCACCTCGATCGGCGGGCGGCCGGGGTCGCCCAGTTCCGAGACCACCAGCGCGGCCGGGCCGAAGTCTTCGTCGCGGGTGTAGTCGTTGACGGTCACCAGGCAGCGCAGCCCGGCGCCGGTCGCGGCCAGCAGGCCGTTGCGCGAGTCCTCGACGACCAGCGTGTCCGCAGGGTCGAGGCCGAGTCGTTCCACGGTCAGCTCATAGATGGCCGGGTCGGGTTTCTTGGCCGGCACCACGTCGCCCGCGAAGACCGGAATGTCGTTGGGGCCGACCGCCTTTTCGAGCACCGCCCGCACGGACTCCTCGGCCGACGTCGACGCGACGGCCACGGTCCAGCCGGCGTCCCGGGCCGCGTGCACGATCCGGGCCACGCCGGGCCGGGGCGGGATGCGCCCGTCGGCCACCAGCTGCTTGAACGCCGCCGTCTTGGCCTTGTGCCAGGTGAGCAGCAATTCCGTACGGTCGGCGTGGCCCATCGCCGCGGCGAAGTCCGGGTCGGCGAACAGGCTGGCCATCCGTTCCTTGCCGCCGCCGATCCGCAGCTTCTCGGCGTACTCCCGCTCGGTCCATCGCACCGGCAGCCCGAAACGTTCGAAGGTGGCGTTGAAGGCGGGCAGGTGGCCGTGCCGTTCGGTGTCGGCCAGCACCCCGTCGCAGTCGAAGACGAGCGCGGTCACCAGGCCTTCCCCGATCCCCCGAAGAGCCGGATGTGCTGCCGGGCCATCTCGAGCACGGCCGCTCGCTGGGCGCGGAACAGCGTCGGCGGGTCCCACTTGTTCTTCTCCTCGGCCGCGCGCAGCGACTCCAGGCTCGAACGCAGGTAGCTCTCCTTGAGCGCCGTCGAGATGTTGACCTTGGCGCAGCCGCGGGCGATGAGGTCGGTGAACTGCTCGTCGGTGAGTCCGGTGCCGCCGTGCAGAGCCATCGGAATCCCGGTCGCCGCGACCAGGTCGGTCACCCGCTGTCCGTCCAATGTGGGCGCCTGCCGGTACTGCCCGTGCGCGTTGCCGATGGCCGGGGCGAAGCAGTCCACGCCCGTACGTTTGATGAAGTCGACGGCCACCTCGAGCGACTGGATCTTCGACGCCTCGTCCGAGCCCAGGTCGTCCTCGACACCCTGGATGCCCTCGATCTCTCCTTCGACATGCGCTCCCGTACGCCGGGCCTCGGCCACGACCTCGGTCGTCTGGCGCAGGTTTTCGGCCACGTCGAGTTCGTGCGCGTCGAACAGCACCGAGTTCCAGCCCGCGGCCAGGCAGTCCGAGATCACCGTACGGTCGGGGCAGTGGTCGAGGTGCAGGGTGACCGGCACGTCGACGTCGCGTACGAGGGCATCGAACAGGCCCTTGAGCTGGGCGGTCCCGTACTGTTTGACGGTCTTGACCGAGGTCTGCAGGATGACCGGGGCGTGTTCCCCGGTGGCCGCGGCCAGGACGGCCTCGATGCTCAGGTCGTTGACGATGTTGAAGGCGGCGACCCCGTACCGGTCGGCGAGCGCGCGGTCGAGGATCTCCTTCATGGAGACGACGGGCATGCGCCCAGTGAAACCGCGATCACCCGTACGCGGTATGGGGTGAATCCCCCATGGTCAGCCAGCCGCTGTCGAGGGCGGTGACGATCGCCGCGCTCCGGTTCGACGTGCCGGTCTTCCGCATGATCGCGCCGACGTGCTTCTCGACGGTCTTGGGCGAGAGCCCGAGCCGGGTGGCGATCTCGCGGTAGGTCAGACCCGGCCGCATCAGCTCGAGCACATCGCCCTCACGCGCGGTCAGCGGCGACGCCGGCACGCCGGGCAGCCGGTCGGCCCGGACGATCGCCGCCGCCACGGTCTGCGTCAGCACTTCCAGATCGTCGACCTCGCGGGCCGTGAACACCCCGGCCCGCGGGGCGAAGGTCACGCTGACCGCGATCACGTCGCCGCGCCACCAGATCGGCACCGCGGCCGCCGCGCCCCGGCGAACCGGGTCGGAGCCGGCCAGATGCCCGGCCCGCAACCGCCCGTACTCCGCAATGACCCCTGGCCGCCGCCGGGCGAACGCCCAGCCGGTGGCGCCCTCGTCGAGCGGAAACGAGTCACCGAGCCGGCAGAGCGCGCCATACTCGGCCGCCTTGGTGTACTGCCCGGCACGGGCGTCAACCAGCGAGACGCTGCCGGCCGCCGAGCCGGTCAGCCGCGCGGTCTGCCGCAACAGCCGCCGAAGCACGGAGGCCAGCCGCAGATCGCGGTACACCTGCGCGACCGCGTCCTCGCCCGTCCCCGGATCCACCCCTCGAACATAGGCCTCACAGCGGCATCGGATCCATGTCGCAGTTGGCCCGGTTCCAGCGCTCGGCCTCGACGGTGGCCGGATGAGCGGTCCCCAGCGTGCGCCGGTAGCGCTCGATCGTGTCCTGCCACAGCGCCTCGGCCTCGGCGGTCCGGTCGAGCGCTCTCAGATCGATCGCCAGGTTGAGGGCGGCGGCCAGCGTGGACGGGTGGTCCTCGTCCAGCACCCGGCGATACCGCTCCAGGTTCTCCACGTCGAGGTCGTACGCGGCCTGGAACTCCTCGGCGGCGAACAGGTCGCTGGCCAGGTTGGTCGTGCAGCCCAGCGACAGGATGTGCGACTCACCGAGCCGGTCGTGCAGGCGGCGCGCGGTCGCCTCGTTGAGGGCGCGGGAGTCGGACAGGTTTTCCCGCAACCGCAGGATGATGGCCAGGTTGCCACCGGCGGCGAGCGCGTGCGGATGCTCCTTGCCGAGCGTCTGCCGGAACCGGTGGAAGTTGTCCTCGGCGATCTCCTCGGCCTCGTCCAGAAGCCCGGCCTGCCGCAGGTCGAGCGAGAGGTTCAGGGCCGCGGCCAACGTGAGCGGATTGTCCTCGCCCAGCGCGACCGTGTAACGGCGCAGGGCGTCGCGGGACAGCGTCAGCGCCCCCTCGTGATCGCCGGCCTTGCGGCGGGTCACCGACAGGCTCCGGTTGGTCTCCAGGGTCTGCGGGTCACGGTGGCCGAGCGTCTCCAGGAACGTCCGGGCCAGATCCTCGAACTCGTTGCGCGAGTCCAAATAGTCACCGAGCTGCCGCCGGTCGATGAGCACACCCCGCATGGCGACCAGGGTCTCCACGTGGGTGGGGTTGTAGGTGCGCCAGGCCTTGCTGTTGTAGATCCGCATGTCGAGGTCGCGCGCCTCTTCGAAGCGTCCCGCCAGCCGCAGGCTGACCGCGAGGTTGTGACCGGCGTTCAGGGTGATCGGGTCGTGCTCGCCGAACTCGTTGCGGCAGCTCGTGTAGATCTCCTTGGACAGGTCGACGGCCTGCTGGAAGTGGCCCTGCACCCGCAGATCGGCCGCGACCGCCTGGAGCGACTCGAACGTCGCCTCGTGCACCGGGCCGAGCAGCCGGCGGTGGGTCTCGTGCAGGGCGGCGTTGAGTGTGGCCGACTCCTCGTAGCGGCCCAGGGCGAACAGCACGTAGCCGAGCCAGCGACCGATCTCGAGCCGCGGCAGGGAATCCGGCTCGCCGGCCGCCGGAGCCCACGCCTGGTAGGCCTGCTGCGAGATCAACAGGCTCTCGGCCAGGTCGCCCCACCGGGCGTGGTACTTGGCCTCGTTGATCACCAGCCGGCGGGCGTACGGCATCTCGGGGTCGGTGATCGCTCCGGAGGCTCGCAGGTGCGGGTAGAGCTCGGCGTAGCGCGGCCACTGGTTGCGGTTGTCCGGCTGCTTGGGGTCGCTCAGGGCCAGCAGCTTGTACGCCCGGCCGCGCATCGTCCGGCGTTCCGCTTCGCTCATCCGCTCGATCAGCACCGCCTGCACGAGACGGTGGAGCTGGATGTTGTTGTTGCCGTGGTCGACCCGGGCCAGCGCGTACCGGCTGATCTCGCGGATCGCCCGGCCGAACTGGATGGGGTCGCTCAACGCCGAGTCGGGTTCGTCCTCGATCTCGGCCACACCGGTTTCCGAGAGCAGGTCCCGCGAGATCGGCTCGGGGGCGAGGAACGCGCAGAGCTGCAGGAGCCGCAGGGCGGCGGGCCGGTTGCGAGCCAGATAGTCGAGGGGCACGTCCCACGCCGCCGCCACCGGGATCTGATAGAACGGCACCGGCGGCGACATCTCCATCAGCTCTTTGGTCTTGCTGGCGAACAGGTCGAGATATTCCTGCACCTGCATGCCGGTCTCGGCCAGCCAGGCGCCGGCCTGTTCGATGGCGAGCGGCAGGTCGCCGAGCATCTCGGCCAGTTTGTCGGCCTCCTCGTCGGTCAGCGTCTGCCGCTCGACGAACGGGTCCTGCGGATCGGTGCGCAGCCGGAGCAGCGCGATGCTCTCGGACCGTTCGAAGACGTCGACCTCGATGCGCCGCGCGACCGTCGACCACCGGGAGTTGCGCGACGTCACGAGGATCCGGCCCGGCCCGCCCTTGGGGAAGTACTCGGTGACCTCCTCCGGGCTGTCCGCGTTATCAAAGATCAACAGCCATTTGGAGTACGGTTCCCCGCGCCGCAGCGCCTCGCGTACCGCCGGCACGGCCGCCGCCTCGGCCTCGACGGGCAGGCCCAGCCGCTGCGCGAGCTCGACCATCCCGGCCACGATCTGGGACGGCTGCTCGGCCGAGATCCACCAGATGACCTCGTACTCGGACTGGTGCTGGTAAACGAACTCGATCACGACCTGGGTCTTGCCGACACCACCCATGCCGTGCAGCGCCTCGGGCAGCACCGCCGTCGTGCCGGCGGCCAGCCGGGTCTGCAGTTCGGCCAGCAGGTCGAGCCGGCCGGTGAAGTTGGGGTTGCGCGGTGGCAGGCGCCCCAGGATCGCCGGCACCCGGGCGGCCGGACCGGGAGTTCTCGGCGCGACACCGGCAGCCGGGCCGGGGAACGGGGACCCACTCTCCTGGGTGGGTTGCACAGTGCTCTCCAGGGACTGGTGCGGAGCGGATGACCCGCGGGGCCGGGCCAGGTGCTTCTCGATGTCGGCCGCGGGCGCGAGGTACGGGCCGGACATGGCCCGAAGCACGACGGCCAGCACCTCCGCGAGCCGGCGCTCCCCGTCGGCGACCGAGGGGATCCGGGCCAGGGTCGGCGACCGGACCGTGGTGGCGGCCAGCCGGATGATCGGAACCTGGTCGCCCAGATATTGGTCGAGCAGGCGGATGACCTGTTTGGTGGTCTGCTGCTCGGAGGTGGCGAGCAGCGCGGCCCGGGCGCCGGGGACGAACTCGTGGGTCACCAGGCCGGTCTCGTCGGCGGCGGCACCGGCCGAGACCGGGCGCACCAGGCCGGCCACGACGATCTCGGCCAGGTGCTCCGGACGCGATCGGGGCATCAGCTTGGCCTGGATCAGCCGCATGATCGGAATGCTCAGCGGGGCCGCGGCGAGCCGGCGGGCCAGGTTGACCGCCTGCGGCGACGCCTCGGCCTGAAAGAGCGCCACCGTCTGGCCGGGGCGGGTGCGGGCCGGGTCGGCCGGGGGCGAGGGCGCCGGGACGATCGGCGCCGGCTCGTCCGGTCCGCCGACGAGCAGACACGGGATGTCGACCGGGTCGGCTTCGGGCGACGCGATCAGGCGGGCCAGTTCGTAGAGCCACGGGCCGTCGAGCTCGATGACGGGCACGATCAACGACGGCGCGGCCGGCTCGCCGGTCTCGGGCCCGGTCTCCGCCTCGGCGGTGTACGGCACCAGGCCGGCGTTGGCGACCGCGTCGCCCAGCGGCCTCAGAGCGGTGCGCTGCGCGACGATGCCGGAGCGTCCCCAGATCTGCTGCGGCAGCATGTGCACCACGGCGACCAGATGGGTGCTGCCCCACTCGGTCAGAGCCTCGGCGAGGTTGGCGCGCCGCCAGCCCGGCGCCGCGCCATCGGTGCAGATCAGGATGAGGCGGGGCCGGCTCGGGTCGACCAGGCTCCGCGGGGTGCGATCGACCTCGGAGTCGAACGATTCGGCCAGGCGCACCGGCTCCCCCGCGGCCGCCGGCACGCGCAGACGCCAGCGTCCCACCCGGCGGAAGACCCCGAGCCGGATGACCTCGTCGGCGAACGCGGCGATCGCCTCGGTCCACAGCTGCATCGACGGGTGGTCGTCGACGAGCACCTCGAAGTCCCAGTCCTCGCGGGACACTCCCAGTTCGGCCAGCGGGCGCAACGCTTCGGCGACGGTGCCGTCGCCGGGATAGCCGACGACGACCGGCCACTGCGTGTCGCCGCCGGGAAGGTGAACCGTGCGCTGCTCGATCGGCAGGGCGTCGTCCGAAGGCGATGAATCAACCACTACCCGCTACCTCTCCCCGTGGTCGCTCGAACTCTCCCGGGAGGCGGGACGGATCATCCCAGAGCAGGACGAGGCCCTGACCGACTTCCCTGTCATCCTCATTCATGGACGTCGTGATCCTCAACCGTGATGCACGATCCGGCAGTTCTGCCATGCCTCCGTCGGCCACCAGACTCTCGACCATCTCGAGAAACGTCGGCGTGGGCGGCTTGCTGCGGTGCCAGATCACGATCGGCACCCCGGTGCGGATGGCGATCCGGATCTCGCGGCCGGCGCCGTCGGACCGGCCCGGTGGCGGTTCGCTGAGGATCATCGTGACGATCCGCTCCTCGCGCTGGATCTCCTCCTCCAACCGGTGGCCGGGTCCCCGGCTGGCCAGGAACTCGACGCTGCGCGCGTGGTCACGCAACCGGCTCCACCGCTGGTTCCACACCCGGCGGCGACGCAGGTCGCGGATCCGGTCGAGGCTGCGCACCACCACCGGGTAGTGCCGGTAGAGAGGAACCGGACCGTCGTCCGGGTCCCGTTCCTTGCTCCACTGGTCGACCGGCAGGTTCAGCAGGTCGAACGGGAGCAGGAACTCCAGGCGCAGCCCGCCCGCCCCCGAAGGCCACGACGACTCGGCCCGCGCCACGATCGCCTGGACGGCGCCCTCGAGGCCCGCCCTGGGCACGATCCGCCCCTCCCCCCGGTTGAACGGCTGCTCGGGTCTCCACTGTGTCCAGTGCACCACCGAATAGAGCCCGGGCCGGTCGAAGTCGATGGCGATCAGCAGCGTCGGGTCCCAGCTGCCGGTGGCCGCCGACTGGCTCAGGCCGTAGCTGGCCCGCTGGAAAGGGCCGGTGATGCCCCACTGCTGCACGAGGCGGTCGAGGGTGGTGCGCAGCGGGCCGGCCCGGTCGCCCGGCAGCTGGCTGGTGATCAGCCACAGGAAGATCGTGCAGGGCGGCACCCGTTCGTCGCCGCCGTTGAGCCCCGCGAGGTGGGCGAACGCGTACCAGGCGTCGGTGCAGTGGGCGGGCGGCCGGCGAAACTCGTGCGGCAGGGCCCGGCGATAGAGGTCATGCAGGTTGGTCAGCACCAGGTGCTTCAGCCCGCTCCGCAGGATCCGCCATTCGTCGGCGCCGAAGTAGGCGGCCGCGTTCCACTCGTCGTGCAACTGGTGCAGCTTCTCCCGGTCGCCGGGGAACTGGAGGTCGGCATCGACCACCGCGACCAGGTCGCTCAGGCACTCCGCGGCCGCGCAATCGCCCACGATGGCCCGCAAGTGATCGAGAGCTCCGGCGTGAGCCTCGATCCGCAGCTCATCGAAGTAACGCTCGGTCACGGCCGCGACAAGACGGTCGCGCTCGGCGACCTCGGCGAAGCAGCCGCAGTCGTTCAGCAGATCCGCGATGCCGGCCTCGATGCCCGACCGCACGGTGGGAGCGTTCCGGGCGGTGGGTCCCGGATCTCCGGCCTCCGCCGTCACCGGCGCTTACTCAGGCAAGCCCGCACCGATCTCTCCTCTCACACGCCCGGGAGTCCGGCGACTCACTCGCCCGGGAGTCCCGCAACTCACACGCCCGGGAGTCCCGCGACGGCACCATGTAGGAGAGACAGGCTTCCGTCGGGGGCCGGGAGTCAAGTCGAAGACTACTGATGGTATCGGCGCCACGCCACTCAGCGATACTCGAACCAGCGAACGAATGATCGGGCGGGGGGCGCTTCGCCTCGTGCCGCGATCCGCAGGGCGGCGGCCCGGACGACTTCCGGCCTCCGCAGCAGGAACCCCGGCGCCTCGCCGAGCGCGGCCAGGGCCAGGCCGAGGCCGAGCCACCCGCGCGCGTCCCCCGGGTTCGCGGCCAGATGCCGCTCGTAGAGTTCCAGCGCCTCTCCGTGCTCGCCCGCGACGAGAAGCACGTCGGCGGGCAGCGCCCCCGGGACGTGGTCGCCGATACAGGCCGGATCGCGGCGGATCCTGTCGAACACCCCCGGCCGGCCGAGCCGGATCCGGGTGAGGACGGCGCGGCTGTCGAGCCGGCCCACACCTCGATCGACCACGGGCTCCGGGTCGGCGGTCTCGGGGATCTCGGGGCACGGCTGCCCGGCCAGCCAGGCGGTGGCCGCCGCGTCGGCTGTCTCGGCCGGGACCGGCAGGTGGTGGCAACGCCACTGGCCGAAGTGGTCGGTCGCCGCGTCCTCGCCCAGCGTTCGCAGCGGTTCCCCGATCGGCTCGGCCGCCCAGCGGTGCACCGGCTCGGCCAGGTTGGCCACCAGTTGCCGGCCGAGCGGCGTCAGCGCGGGATGCCCGTCCAGCGCGGCGAGGACGCGGCTCAGCTGGCGGCGCCACAGGGCGACCTCGAAAGTGGCCACCGCGTGATCGCGCCCGCGGTAGAAGCTGGTGATCCCGACGAAGGCGTACAAGCCCTGCAACAGGCCCGGCAACGGGCGCGGGTCGTCACGCCACGGCGCGTACAGCCGGGGGCCGGGGTCGTCGCCGACGAAGCGGAACAGATGGAGGACGGCTCCAAGGCGTATGTGCTGCGTCTCGTGCACCAGCGTCGACGCGAATTGCTCACCGTCGTCGGGCATTGACGCGAGCACGGCCGCGAACGCCTCGTCGCACGATGCGCTCAACGGCCGCAGCGGCCGGGCGGCCGGGATCGGAACCAGGACAGTCAGCGCGGCCGCCACCGACTCGGCCGCCGCCTTGTCCTGCTCGACGAGGATCTCCCACGCCTCGCGGGTGAGCGAGCGCCACCGGTCGACGTCCCCGGCGGACAGTAGGGTCGCCGCCGAGTAGCCCCGCAGATTCCGATAGGGATCGAAGTCGTCCAGCACGAACTCGAGGCGCGCACCCCGGGCTTCGGCCACGCACACCGCGGCCGGATGCCAGCCGGGCCCCTCCGGGACGACCGGAACCCGTACGCCGCCGGCCGTCACCGTCACCGCGCCCGCCCGGGCCTCCACCCGGGCCGGGACGGCGTCGAGCCCGGCGAACGCTGCGTAACCCAGACCCGGGAGAACCGCCATGCCGTCACGGACCGGAATGTCGATCGTGAAGGAGCCGAGCCGGGCCCGGATCGCGGCCACCGCGGCAACCGCGTGCAGATAACCGAGGTCGAGCCAGAGCGGCGCGTCGTCGTCGACGATCTTGCGGAGGCGCCGGAACGTGTGCGCCGCCCAGATGCCCGTGAGCGGATACATCAGGGCCCGGTCGGCCGCCGCGCGATCCGCCGCCTCGGCGTCGGTCAGCAGCTTCCAGGCGGTGGCCGGCGGGGCGAGCGGCCCGCAGTCGTGATCGCCCTCGGTCAGCGCGTGCAGAAGTCCGTAGAGGACGATCATGCGGGCGCTGCGTTCCGACACGGCCAGTCGGCGTACCGTCCCGGCGGTCCCCCGGCCCTGGGTCAGCTCGGTGAAGTCGCCGGCCGGAACCCGGTGGAAGCGTGCGGCGGTTCGCCCCGGGGCGGTGGCGACCTGACGTTCGAGAGTCAACGCTGTCCCCTGGCTACGGAGGAGTGGGCGACCGCGATTCTCGTGGCATATGCACGTGCACGGCAAGGCCGACACGGTTACCGGTACGGGTGATTGCCTTCACCGAGGGCCCGCCGGGCCGGCGTCAGTCGAGGCGCTGAGGGTTGTAGCCGCTGATCGTCTGGCTGGGCTCGTCGATGCGGCGCAGGAACTCGAGCAGGGGACGCTGGAACGACTCCGGGTCCTGGTCGGCCAGCTCGCCGAGGCTCAGCCCGCTGAGGTCGAGGAGCCCGGTTTCGACGTCTGATGACTCCTGGGCCATCCCTGCCACCTTCGAGAACGGATTCGGCCGCGCAGAGCCGCGCGGACCCGGCGATCGTAGCTGACCCTCGACTAGGGGGAGCGCAGCGGTATTTCGGCGAGCCGTAACAGCGCCCTCGTCACGCATCGTCATCATGATGCTAGCGCCGGCGGCACCCGGGCAGGGCCCGAACGGCCAAGCCTGCGGGGTCCGGCAGTATGGTCGGAAAGGTGACCACCCCCGACCAGCGCACCGTGTTCCTGGTGGCCGGGCGCGACAGCGCGACCGTCTCCGCCGTCGTGACCTTCCTGCGCGCCCTGGGCTTGCGAGTTGTCGAATGGGAACAGGCCGTGACCCGCACGGGCAGCCCCAACCCGTACGTGGGGGACGTCGTGCGGGCCGGCATGGCGATGGCGACGGCCACGGTGGTGCTGTTCACCCCGGACGATCTCGTACGCCTGCGCGAGGATCTGCTGCACGACGACGATCCGTCGGCCGAGCGCGACGTCGCCGGTCAGGCCCGGCCCAACGTGATCTACGAGGCCGGGTACGCCGACTGCCTCGGCCCCGACCGGACCATCCTGGTCGAGGTGGGCCCGGTCAAGGCGTTCACCGACCTCTCCGGACGGCACATACTGCGGCTCGACGGCGGCCCGGTGCAACGCAAGGCCCTGGTCTCGCGGCTCGAGCTGGCCGGGCTGAAGCCCGAGACGTCGGGCACCGACTGGCTGACGGCCGGTGATATCGCGGGAGCTGTCGCCGCCGCCCGGGCCGCGCTGCGACGCGCGACACCTTAGAACGGCCCGAGCCGGAACGGACCGCCGGTTCGCCGGAGTTCCTCCCGTGCATCCGCTGGCTACAGTGGCCTGCACGAACCCGGCATGCGGGGAGGCCGACCATGACGGGAACCGCACCGGCCACACAGCAGCTGGCCGCACACACTTTCGTCCCGCTGGAGGGACCCGGCGCGGCCTGCGCGTGGGCCGGCTTCGCCGCGTTCTGGGCACGCTGCCGGTCCGAGCTCGACCTGACCGGGGCCGTCCTGGCCGGGGTGCCGGTCGCGCCGCCGGTCGAGCCCCCGCGGCATCGGTGGGAACGCCCGATCGCCGCCGCGCGGGACGGCGCCGGCCGCTACCGGGCGATCGCCCGCCGAGAGCGCAATCTGCTCACCGTGTCGCTGCTCTTCGCGGCGCGGGAGTCGTCGGCCGGGCGGGTCCGGATCGGGGTCACCGGCGGGTGGGCCGATTACGCCCGGTGGTGGTCCCGGCTGGCCTCGGGTGTTCCCGGCGCCGCCATCGGCACCTGCCTGGTGTTCCAGGCGCGACCTCCCCGGCCGGGGGCCGACCCCGCCTCGTGGGCCGCCGCGCTGCCCGCGGCCGAGGGTGACGCCCCCGGGTGGTGGCGGCATCCGCGCGAGCTCGGGCCGGGCACGGTGGCCTGGGACGTCACGGCCGGGCGGAGCAGCGCCGACCGCCGGATGGTGGTTCTCACCGAACCCGGCGACGGCCTCGAACTGAGCGCCCGCTCGCTGGCCAACGCGGCCCGGGTGCGCCACGAGGCACGGATGCACGGCCTGTCGGCGAGCCTGGTGCGAGAGGTCAGAGAGTCGGCCGGCAAGGTCATCGGCTGGCGGCTGGCCGAGGCCCGGTGGCAGCTCGTCGACCGTACGCTGCAGATCGCCCTGGACGCGGCCGAGGCGTCCGACGGCAACACGCTGGGCTCGGCCGTCGGGGAACTGGAACTGCTGGGGCCCGTACGGCGGGGAAGGGTTGGCAGCAGTCCCGCACTGCCGTGCCCCCCGCCGATCCATGCCCGGGTACGCCGCCTGTCGATTGCGCTCGGCGCCGGGGACCGGTGATCGGCGTGCGTGTCATCGAGCCCGAACTCGTGGTCCACGTCTTCGCGCCGCTGACCGGCGAGCGGGCCGGACCGGCGTACGCCGAGGCCCGCCGGATCTGGCTGAACTGCCGTCTCCAGCTGGGGATGGGCCATCCCGTGCCCGAGCTGCCCCAGCACCTGCCGGCCGCGATCGCCGATCTGCCCGGCGGCTCCGAGGTCGTGCTGGCCGCCCAGGAACGCATCGGCGCCGCCTTCCAGGCCGTCGCCCGCCGGGTGCACGACCGGCTCAACCTGTCGGTGATCCTGTCGCAGCGGGATCCGTCCCGTCTGGACTGGTCCGAACTGATCGACAACTGGTTCACGGTCGCCACCCCCTGGCCCGGCGACGACCTGCTGACCGGCACCCACCTCTACCAGGCCAAGATCGACGGCGGCAGCCCGCGGGAGCTCGATGAGACGCTGGCCGCCGAGCTCACCAACGGGCTGCCGTTCGAGCTGCCCGGCCGCTGGTGGTCCGGCGGCGACGAGGTGGGCGAGGGCCTGGTCGCGTACGCGCCGGCCGAACGCGACAATCCGCACTCGATGCTCGTGCTCGCCGCGGCCGAGCGGTTCGCCGAACTCAACGCGTGGACCTGGTCGGACGGCACCGCCAACCTGCCGGGCGCGGGCCGCATGCTTCTCCCGGCCGCGCCCCGCACCGCCGCGCCCTCGCCCCCGCCGGCCGTGCGGCTGGCGCCGCACTCGGTCGACGAGACCGCCCGGCGCGTGCTGGTGTGCACCTCCGACCAGCAGGTGCGCGACCGCATGCACGCGTTCCTGCGCGACATCGGGCTCAAGCCGATCGAGCTGCACGAGTGCGTCGAGGCCACCCACAAGCTCATGCCGACGACCCGGGAGATCATGCTGGCCGGCCTGCAACTGGCCGAGGTCACGGTGGTGGTGCTGACCCCCGACGAGGTGACCGACAGCGGCACGATGCACCCCAGTCAGGATCTGATCCTCGAGGCCGGGCTGGCGATGGCCTTCGCCGAGCGGCAGACGCTCCTGGTGGTGGCGGGCGACCCGGTGCTGCCGGCCGGGATGGGCGACGGCGGCCTCCGCCTCGACGACAGCGCCGGCGCGAAGCAGGCGCTGGCGTGGCGCCTGAAACTGGCGGGCTGCGAGCCCGACATCACCGGCAGCAGCTGGCTGGCGCCGGGCGTCTTCGAGGGCCTCGACGCCTACACCCGCCGCCGGTCCTGACGGGTCAGATGCCGCAGGTCAACGTGAGCGTGCCGTCCGCGGTGTCGCCGGTCGGTGTCGCCGACACGATCGTGGTCGACATGGCTGAGCTGATCCGGCCTGCCCGTAACATGTTTCCACTCCCTGTCCGACCTGTGCGGAAGCCGGACCGGCGCCGCCGAGAGACCACCGAACGCGAGACATGGCGGAGGCGCGGGTGCGGTTCGAGGTTCTGGGGCCGGTGCGGGTGTGCGGCGACGACGGCGAGGTGGCGGTGCCGCCGAAACCGCGGGCGTTGCTGGCCGTGCTGCTGGCAGCCGGGGGCCGGCCGGTCACGGTGGACAGGCTGCTGGCCGAGTTGTGGCCGGACGGCGCGCCGTCGACGGCCACGGCGACGCTGCAGATGCACGTCTCGGCGCTGCGCAAGGTGGTGGGCGACCGGGTCGGCACGGCCCCGAGCGGTTATCGGCTCGACCTGGCCGGCGCGGCCTTCGACGCGGCCGAGTTCGAGCAGTCGCGTGATCTGCGGCTCTGGCGCGGGGACGCGTACGAGGGGGTGGCGGCCGGACCCTCGGTCGCGGCGGCCGCGGCTCGGCTGGCCGAGCTGCGCCTGCACGCCCGGCAGGAATGGGCGCGCGCGGCGCTGGCCGAGGGCCGGGCCGTCGAGGCGGCGACCGAGCTGGCCGGGTGGGTGGCCGCCCAGCCCACCGCCGAGGGCCTGGTCGGGCTGCTGATGCTGGCGCTCCATCGCTCGGCGCGGTCGGGGGAGGCGCTCGCCGCGTACGACCGGACGGCCGCGGCGCTGGACGACCTGGGCGCCCGCCCGGGGCCGGAACTCGAGGCGCTGGCCGCCGCCGTCCGCCGGCAGGACCCGACCCTCGACCGCCCGGCGCCCGGGGTCCCGGCCCAGCGCAACCGTTTCATCGGACGCCGCGCCGAGCTCGACCGGGTCATCGAGCTGCTGGGCCGGGCCCGGCTGCTGACGATCGCCGGGCCGGGTGGCGTGGGCAAGACCCGGCTCAGCGTCGAACTGGCTCGCGAGGTGGCCGCCGACCACGAGACGGTGCACGTCGTCGAGCTGGCCGAGCATCGGGACGGCCCGCTCGGGAACCGGCTGGCCGCCGCGGCCGGCATCCGCGAGGAACCGGGCACGCCGATCCTCGACACGGTGATTCGTCAGTTGAGCGGGCGGGTGCTGCTGGTGCTCGACAACTGCGAGCACGTGCTGGCCGAGGCCGCGAAGCTGGCGCACACGCTGCTGGCCGCCTGCCCGGGTCTGCGGCTGGTGGCGACTAGCCGGGAACAGCTCGGCCTCAGCGGCGAGGTGATCTTTACGCTGGGCGGGCTGGCCACCCCGGCTCCCGGCTCCACCGATCCTCATTCCGATGCCGTACGCCTGCTGGCCGATCGCGTGGCCGCGGCCCGCGGCGGCGCCGGGCTCGCCCCGGCCGAACAAGCCGTGGCGGCCGAGCTGTGCCGCCGGCTGGACGGGCTGCCGCTCGCCATCGAACTGGCCGCGGCCCGGCTCCGCGCGCTGCCGCTGTCCGAGATCGTGTCCCGCCTCGACCGGCAGCTCGACCTGCTCACCGGCCGTTCCCCGGTGTCCCGGCACCAGACCATGCGGGCCGCCATCGACTGGGGCTACGAGCTGCTCGACGTGCCCCAGCAGGAGCTGCTGCGCCGGTTGGGCGTGTTCGCGGGCGGCTTCGAGTTCGCGGCCGCGGCCGAGGTGGCCGGCGGTGATCCGCTCGACCCGCTCACCCAGCTGGTCGACCGGTCCATGGTCGAGTGGCGGGACGGGCGCTACCGGCTGATCGAGACGATCCGGGAGTACGCCCGTGAGCGCCTGGGGCCGGTCGAGCGCGCTTCGGCGTACGGGAACCTGGTCGGCTTCTGGATGCGGAAGCTGGCCGTGCCGCCGCCCGTGGACGGGCCCGCGCACACCGAATGGCTGGCCGCGATCGGGGCCGATCACGACACGATCGTGGCCGCCGCCGACTGGGCGCTGCGCGAGGGTGAGCCGGCCCACGGGCTGGAGATCACCGCGGCGATGTGGTGGTACTGGTGGGTCGCCGGGCGGATGGCCGAGGGGCTGGACCGGCTCGACCGCGCGCTGTCGGTCTCGGCGGAACCGTCCGCGCTGCGGGCCCGGGCGCTGCGGGCGGCGGCCGCGCTGGCCCGCAACTCCGGTGGCCTCGTACGGGCCCGGCGGCTGGGCGAGGAGGGACTGTCCACGTTCCGCTCGCTGGGCGACCGGACGGGCTTGATCGCCGCGCTGAACAATCTGCTGATCACCGCGCAGGCGCAGGCGGACTACCCGGCGTCGCTGGCGTTCGGGCAGGAGGCGCTGCGGCTGGCCGAGCGGGAGTCCGACGCGCGCATGGTGGCCGCCGCCTCCAACAACACGGCGGGCACGCTGCGCTGCCTGGGACGCCTGGACGAGGCCGAGGTGCTGTTCGCCCGCGCGCTGGCCGGTTTCCGCGCCCTCAACGACCGCCGGGGCGAGGCGGCCGCGCTGACCAACCTGTCCACGACGGACCGGCGGCGCGGCCGGTACGAGCCGGCCCGCGCGGCGATGCGCAAGGCGCTGACCCTCTATACCGAGCTGGGCATCGCCGAGGGGCAGCTCGACGCGATCGAGGGGCTGGCCCAGCTCGACGTGCTGGAGTCGGCTCCCGGTAACGGGCTGCGGCTGCTCGCGCTGGCCGAGCGGGAACGTTCGGCCCTCGGGGCGCCCAGCTTCACGCCCGACGAGATCGCCGACCGCGACGCCGCCGAGACCGCCGCCCGGGCCGCGCTGTCACCCTTTCAGGTCGCCCAGGCGTATCGGTCGGCCTCCGAGACCTCCCTGGCCGAGGCGGTGGCGGAGCTCCTTTAGCGATTTTTTGGTGGCGGCACGCATGGTCCTCCCATCAGCACTTCTTTTGAGGAGACTCCGTGAAGCACCGCCTCGTCGCCCTGGCCGCCCTCGTCGCCGTCTCTCTCACCTCGGGTTGCGGTCTCGTCGAGTCCGCCGTCAACGCCACGCCCGCCCCGGCCCAGACCACCCCGGCCGGCACTAAGCCGACACCGGCTTCGTCGCCGACCGCGGACTCGGGATTCGGCTCGGTCAAGGACGCGGGCGACATCCCCGACGTGTGCACGCTGCTCTCCGAGCCCGAGGTCACGTCGCTGACCGGCCGCACGATCACCCAGATCGACGAGGACGGCGCCGAGCCCGGCGAGGCCACCCGCTACTGCCAGTGGCAGCAGGAGAGCGGCCAGCTCGCGGTCTTCCTGAGCCGCACCACGGCCTCCGACTTCGACGTGATGATCGCCGAAGCCTCCCCGGTCGAGGGCGTGGGCGAGGACGCGTTCCTGCTCGCCGGCCACCTGTACGTCCTGTACGGCACGGTCCAGCTCGACATCTACTCACGCGGCGCCTCGGACGACCAGAACCTGACCGACGCCAAGAAGGTAGCCAAGGTCCTGCTCCCCCGCGTCTGACGCCGAAAGGCCGCGACGGGCTCACCCGTCGCGGCCGCCGGCCCGACTCAGCCGTAATTCCCCATCTGGACGTCGTAGTAGAACGTCTCCCAGAGTCCCTCTTCGTCGGTCGTGAGCGCGGTGCCGTCGATCGCGCTGATCGCCTCGTTGATCTGCGTGGCCGCTCGATCGCAGTCCTCGAGCTCGACCCACTCCGAGGGCCGCCAGACGGCGTCAACGGCGCGCACACAGTCACGGAACTGACCGAGCGTCGCGTTGACCGGGGTCAGGATCCCGGTTTCATCGGCGATCACGAAAGCCCGCGTGGTGAGATCCACGCAGAAGTAGCCGACATGACCGGTCAGCCCGACGACAACCATGTCGGTGCGGGAACCGGGACCGGTTTCGGCCCGGTCCACCGCCTCGAACAGCCCCGCGAAACATTCCCGCGGCACACCGGGGTCAAGCAGCTCGGCTGCGAGCCAGGTGGGAACGCCGGGACCTGACGGTATAGCGACGAACTCCACCGACGAGTCCCCGCGCTTCACGTCAGATCTCCTTCGGCGGCTTGGGCAACTCGGCGTAATTGTTCTTCAGTTGCATGAGCTGGTTCACGGTTTTCTTGCTGTCCGCAAAATCGCCTGCGGACGGCAGCGTAACGGACGCGCCATCGACCCTGATGCATCCTTGAGGTGCCCGATGCACCACTTTCCGCTCTTGCGCAGAGGCTCCGGAGGTGCGCGGCCCGTGTGCGTACCATGACTCATGGTCAACGCGTTCTTGCGGTGGCGAGAGCCGGCAACCCGGCTCCTGTCCCGCGCCATTCCCGGTGACGTGCTCTGGTTCGTCGAGACCGAGGCGCCCGTGTTCGCGCTCACGTTTGATGACGGGCCGCATCCAGAGACGACGCCGCGGCTGCTCGACGTGTTGCGCGAGCACCGGGCCAAGGCCACGTTCTTCCTGGTCGGTGAGCGGGCCGCAGCGAATCCGCAATTGGTCGGGCGGATCGTCACCGAGGGGCACGAGGTGGCCAACCATCTGATGCGCGACGAGCGGTCGGTGCTGGTGCCCGACGAGCAGTTCCGGCGCGACCTGGCCGAGACGAGCCGGCTGCTCGCGCCGTACGGGCCGGTCCGGTGGTTTCGCCCGGGGTCGGGTTTCTACACGCCGCGCATGCTCAGATCGGCGGCCGGGCAGGGGCTGCGGGCCGTGCTCGGCACCCTCGTGGCCGGCAACACGGGCGGCCCGGGCGACCAAGCGATCGCCGGCGGGCTGGCTGCCTCGATCCGGCCGGGGTCAATCGTCGTGCTGCATGAGGGCACCGACAAGCGCCGCGGCGTCGTGGCCACCACCGACGAGTTGTTGTCCGCGCTCGCCGCTCGGGGTCTGACCGCGGTGACCGTGTCCGCTCTGGTCGGTTAGCCTCGGGCGTGCCGTTCAGCGATGTGCCCGATCCGTCCGAAGCCGCCTCGCTCGACGAACTCGTCGAACGGCTGCGGCGGTTGAAGATCTGGGCCGGTGATCCGTCGTACGACACGGTCACCGAGCGGGTCAACACGGCCTGGAAAGGGGCCGGGCGCCCGGCGAGCGAGCTGGCCCGACGGTCCACGGTGGCGAACTGCTTCCAGCCGGGGCGACGGCGGCTCAACACCGAACTGGTGCTCGCCGTCGTCGAGGCGATGCACCCCGACGCGACGTACGTGTCGCAGTGGCGTCAGGCCCTGCGGGTCGTCAGCGGCGAGATCGAGGCGGTCGCCCAGGTCCGCGTGCTGGACGCGCTGCCGCCCGATCTGGCCACGTTCACCGGCCGGGTCCGCGAGCTCGACCGGTTGCGGCTGGCCGCGCGCGAGGGCGACGCCGTGGTGATCTCGGCGATCGAGGGCATGGCCGGCATCGGCAAGACGCAGCTGGCCGTCCGGGCCGGGCATCTGCTGCTGCGCGACCACGAGGCCGACCGGGTGCTCTTCGTCAACCTGCGCGGCTTCCACCCCGACGAGTCGCAGCCACCGGCCGATCCCGCCGCCGTGCTCGACGGGTTCCTGCGCCTGCTCGGTGTGCCCGGCCACCAGGTCCCGTACGGGCTGCCCGCCCGCACCACCGCCTACCGCGAGCGGATCGCCGGCACGCGGACGCTGGTCGTGCTGGACAACGCCGCCTCGGCCGAGCAGGTGCGTCCCCTGCTGCCGCACGCGGCGGGCTGCCTCACCCTGATCACCAGCCGGCGCAGTCTCATCGACCTGGGCCCGGCGATCCGGCTGACCGTGGACGCGTTCACCGGCGACGAGGCGCTGGCCTTCCTGGCCGGTGCGCTGCCGGACGTGCCGGTCGGCACCGATCCGGGGGCGGCCGGGCGGATCGCCGGGCGCTGCGGTCACCTGCCGCTGGCGCTGAGCCTGGTCGCCGGGCACATCCGGCACACTCCGGGATGGACGCTGACCGACCACGCCGACCGGCTTGACGAGCGGCACCACGACCGGCGCCTGGACACCGGCGTCGAGCTCGCGCTCGCATTGTCGTATCAGCATCTCGAGGCCGGCCGGCGGCGGCTGCTCCGTCTGGCCGCGCTGCATCCGGGGCAGGAGTTCGACGCGTACGCCGTGGCCGCGCCGGCCGGCGTCCCGCTCGCCGACGCCGAGGCCGGGCTGCGCGACCTGCACGCCGACCATCTGCTGCAGCCGACCGGCCCGGGTCGTTACACCTTCCACGACCTGGTCCGCGCCTTCGCCGTCACCCGCGCCCACGACGAGGACCGGCCGCCCGCGCGCCGTGAGGCCCTGACCCGCCTGTTCGACCACTACCTGGGCACGGCCGCGGCCGCCATGGACACGCTGCACCCGGCCGAGGCCCACCGCCGCCCGGCGATCGCGCCGGCCGCCTCGCCCGCGCCCAACCTGTCCGATGCCGCGGCCGCCTCGGCCTGGCTGGACACCGAGCGGCTGACGCTGATCGCGGTGGCCGCGCACACGGCCGATCACGGCTGGCCCGGCCACACCACCCGGCTGGCCCAGGTGCTCTACCGCTTCCTGCAGGGCACCAGCAACGCCGACGCGCTGACCGTGCACGGGCACGCCCTGCGCGCCGCCGGTGACAGCGGGGACCTCAGCGGGCAGGGGCACGCGCTGATCGGAACCGGCGTCGCCTATCTGCGGATGGGAAGCACCGACCAGGGCGCCGCGTGCCTGCGCCAGGCCGCCGGGCTGTTCCGCGAGCTCGACGAGCCGGGCGGGCTGGCCCAGGTTCAGCACAACCTGGGCACGCTGGCGGAACGGGCGGGCCGGATCGACGAGGCGACGGACCTGTGGCAGCAGGCGCTGGCCCTGTTCCGGCGGGCCGGCGACCGTACGGGGGAATCTCTGACCTTGAACGGCCTCGGCAACGCGATGGAACGGGCGGGCCGCTATCCCGAGGCCATCGCCTACTGCCGGCAGGCGCTGGAGCTGGCCGGGCAGATCGGCAACCGGCACGCCGAGGCGTTCGTGCTCAACTCGCTCGGCTTCAGCGAAATGCTGGCGGGCGACCACGGTCCGGCCGGCGAGCACCTGCGGCGCAGCTTGGCGCTGTTCCAGCAGCTGGGGAGCCGGGCCGGCGAGGGCACCGTGCTCGATTCGCTGGGCCTGCTGCACACCCGGCTCGGCCGGCCCGGCGAGGCGATCGGCTTCCACGAGCGGGCCCTGGTCATCGTCCGCGAGAACGGCGACCAGGACGGCGAGACGCACGTGCTCAACGGACTCGGCCAGGCTGCCCTGGCCGCGGGACGCCCCGCCGAGGCGATCGCCCACCACACCGCCGCGCTCGCGATCGCCACCGAGTCGGGCGCCCGCAGCCAGCAGGCGCTCGCCCACGCGGGGATAGGCCGCGCCGCGGAGGCCCCGGACGAGGCGCGCGAGCACTTCGAGCAGGCGCTGAGCCTCTACACCGAACTCGACGCGCCCGAGGCCGAGCAGATCCGGGCCGAGCTCAAGGCGGTCGGTGTCTGACCGGCCCCATGGCGCCCCGGGTGGATCATCGACGGGTGACGTTCTCGCTGACCACCCCGCCGTTGTTCGCCGCGCTGGCCCCGGCCCGTCGTGTCCTGATCGCCGGCGCGGGCGGAGGTTTCGACGTGTACGCCGGCCTGCCGCTCGCGCTGGCCCTGTGGAACCGCGGCGTCGAGGTGCACCTGGCCAACCTGTCGTTCTCGGAACTGGAACTGGTCGACCGCGGGTCGTGGGCCAACGAGCACGTGGTCGCGGTGACGCCCGCCTCGACCAGCCCCGACTGGCACTTCCCGGAGGGCACGCCGGCCAAGTGACGGCCAGATCGCGGCGGCCGTGGGCGGCGAGGTCCAGTTCACCCGGCGTACGAGCGGGAGCACGCTGTTCGTCAATCCGCTGATGGCTGAGGACCACTTGACCTCTCCCTATACTAGTTGCAAATTGCAACCACTATGGCGAGGAGGGGACGATGGGCCGCTTCCAGTACTGGATGAACGTGTCCCTCGACCTGCGGATCGAGCAGGCTCCCGGCGACGAGGGCGGGGGCGATTGGATGCGCATCGACGAGGAGGTGCACCGGGAGTTCAACGCCCGGGCGCGCACGCTCGCGGTCCTCGTCCAGGGCCGGGTCATCTACGAGACGATGGAAGGGTTCTGGCCGCAGGCGCGCGAGGACGCTTCGGAGCCCGACTTCATGCGGGAGTACGGCGAGATCTGGACCTCCGCCCCCAAGGTGCTCGTCTCCCGCACCCGCGACAGCGCCGATCACAACACCCGGATCATCGGCGGGGACGACGCGATCGAGCAACTGGCCGCGCTCCGGGACGCCACCGACGGCACCCTCGGTGTGGGCGGCGCGACGCTGGCCACCCAGCTGCTCCGGGCCGGGATCCTCGACGAGCTGCTGCTCTTCACCCACCCGGCGATCCTCGGCTCCGGCCGGCCGCTGTTCGACGACGGGGCCATGCCGGTCGAGCTCGACCTGCTCGAGCAGCGGTCGTTCAAGCAGGGCGTCACGATGCACCACTATGCGATCCGGCCGGCCAGCTGATGCTGACGCAGGTCGCTGAGGGCGTGCAGGTCCACGAGAGCGAATTCATCAAGAGCAACGCCATCGTCGTGCAAGGCCGCGACGGCGTGGTGCTCATCGACCCGGGGGTGCAGGAGCACGAGCTGGCCTGCCTCGCCTCCGACCTGGCCGGCCGGACCGTGGTCGCCGGGTTCTCGACCCACGATCACTGGGATCACCAGCTCTGGCATGCCCGGCTCGGTTCGGCCCCCCGTTACGGCACGGCCCGCTGCGCGGCCGCCGTCCACGCCGAGCTGTCCGACCCCGAGGCCAAGGCCCGCATCGCCGAGCACCTGCAACCGACCGGCCTCGCCGACCAGATTCCGCTCGACCTGTACGGCCTGATCACCGCCCTGCCGGCGGGCGCGGCGGAGATCCCGTGGGACGGCCCGGTCGTCCGGATCATCGAGCATCAGGGGCACGCCGCGGGCCACGCGGCGCTGTACCTCGAGGAACGCGGGGTCCTCGTCGCCGGGGACATGCTCTCCGACGTCCTGGTCCCGATGCTCGACTGGCAGGGCGCCGACCCGGTCGGGGACTATCTCGACGCGCTGCGGCTGCTGGAGAAGGTGGCGGGCGACGCCGGCACCGTCGTCCCCGGCCACGGTTCGGTCGGCGGAGCCGGTCAGGCGCGGGCCCGGATCGAGCAGGACCGGGCGTACGTGCTCGCCCTGCGCGACGGCCGCGATCCCGCCGACCCTCGGATCGGCCCCTCGGCCCGGCCCGGGTGGGAGTGGGTGACCGACGTGCACAACGGCCAGGCCGGGCGCTTCAGCCAGGCTTAGCGTTTGGTGCAGGCCGGGACCGAGCGGGCGATGTTGTTGGTGGCGTAGGCGACCGAGATCGTGAAGCAGTAGTTCGTGGTCTCGTTCAGGCCGTAGACGACGTAATCGGTGCTGCCCGCCGGGAGCTGCTGGAACGGCTTCTGCGGCTGACCGGCCCGGCCGCCCGAGACCAGGATCGGTCCCTCGGAGTTTCGCGGGTAGGTCCACTGCAGCAGGACGCTGTCGCGGTTGTCCCGCAGCTTGACGGCCGTGGGCGCGCCCGGGTCGGCCTTCGGCGGGCGAGTCGTCGCCGAGGCGGCCGGGGCCGGCGCCGAGGACACGGGCGCGGCGGCGGTCGGTGGCGGGGCAGCGGCCGGCCCCTCCGAGCCGTCGGCGTCGGGGAGAGTCAGGGCGACGACCGCGACGGCGGCGGCCACCCCGGCGACCAGCACGGCCGCCACGACGAAGGGCTGGCGGCGGCGGGGGGCGGGGGCGGGCTCCGTGCGTACGGGAAGCCGTTCGGTGTTGGGTGGCAGGGTGAACGTCGAAGCGGGGGCCGAACCGACCGGCTGAGGACGGCCGTCCGGACCGTAATCGGGGGCGCGGCGGCCGGGCATGGGCGGCGGCGTGTCGGCGCGGGCATGCCGGCCCTGCAGGTCGCCCGGCTCCTGATGCACGTCGGCCAGATAGAGCGGCTGCTGATAGACCGTGCCGTTGGGGTCGGTCGGGCGGTTGTCCGGCGGCGGCGAGCCGGGATCGTCGGGCGGGAACTCCTCGGGGTCGGGCACCGTGGGCCGCCGCGGGAAGGGCAGGGAACGCACGCCGGGGGCGCCGACCGTGGTGACGCCCGGACCGTCGGATTGCGAGACCCGCCCGCAGACGTGCTTGCCCGACGGCGCGGCCTGCACGAGCGCGGCCACCTGGCGTACGAGAGGATGATCGAAAGGCAGGTAGCGCGCGCACAGCTCCTGCGCCTTGGCCAGGTGCTCCCGGGACTCGGCGTCGCGGCCGCACTCACGTTCCATCGCGCCCAGGCGGGCCAGCATCTTGATGCCGGCCGGGGACGCGTCGCCGTAGCGCTGACTGTGCCGCCGCCACGCCGCGGCGAGCCGGGACCGGGCGGCCGTGCAGTGACCCGCCGCATGCTCGGCCGTGGCCAGGTCGGCCTCGGCCGCCAGCACCCGCGGGGAGTCGGCCCCTTCGAGCTCGGTCAGGTCGCCGACGAGCTGGCGGTAGACCTGCGCGGCCTTCCCGAAATGGCCGCCGCGCTGCAGGACCGCCGCGTGGGTGGCCGCCGCGCCGATCGTACGGTCGTGGTGGGGGCCGTGCAGGCGCTCCTCGGCGGCGTGGGCGTAACCGGCCCAGAGCCGGGCGCCGTGGGCGTCACCGAGGGCGATCAGGATGCGGGCGTGCAGGGCGGCGGCCATGGCGAGGTCGGCGGTCGCGTGACGGGGGTCGGTGGCCTCGGCCGGGTCGAGCACATTGGCCAGCACACGCCGGGCCCCCGCGAGGTCGCCGGCCGACGACAACGTCTGGGCGCGCGCGGTGAGTTCGGCGAGCGGAGGAGGGGCCACGTGTCCCATAGTGCTCATGTGACCACTGTAGGTACAAGTGCAAGGTTGCGATCAGCTCGCGGATCGGACACTGTAGAACTCCCTTATGCCCTCTGAAGCGATCGCCCGAATCAAGCAGGAACTGCTGGTCCGCTACCTCGAGGCCTGGGCTCCGGCCGCGCTGCACCGTGCCCGGCGTGTGATTTACGTCCATGGCTACGCGGACGCCGACGGTGGCGCCGCGGCCGAGGCGGCGATGCGGGTCCTGGCCGAGCAGTCCGATCTCGTACGCGGCCGCGAGCTGGCCATGGTGGCCACCGGCGACGACCTGGGCGAGATCGGTCCACGGCTGTCGGCGATCGCCGGGCAGTCGGGCGCGGGAGCCGGCCTGGCCGTGCACACCATTTCCGGCGGAACGGACGGAACGCTGCCCGTCGGGCTCAAGGCGATCGGTGCTCAACGCGTACCGCTGCTGGGGTGCCTGGACGCGGCGAACGGGACAGTGCCTCCGGCGCCCGCCACGGTGGCCGCCCTGACCGGGGGCAAGCCGGCCGAGGTGCTGCTGATCCTGCCGCCCGGGGCCACAACCGATTCCTACCGTACGGGCTGGCCCCTGTTCACCCAGGTCGAGCTGGCCGTCTCGGACGAACCGGGCCAGCTATTAGTGTTCGGTGCGACGGCCGGCAAGAGCCTCGAAGGCTTCAAGGAGGCTTTGTGGTCGGTCGACGAGTTCGCGGGCGTACGGTATCGGGACCCGGGCGACCCCGACCGGCATCTGATCGACATTTCCCTGACGCCGCATCCCGGTCCGCTGCGACGCGAAATCCTCGCGCATCTGGAATCCGCGGGTGAGGCGACGGTGACCGAACTGCGCACTTTCGCGCTCACCGAGACGGTCTATCGGGCCGCCGACGCCACCCGGGTGCTGCACGCGCTCGTCGACGCGGGAACTGTCACCCGCCGACCCTCAGAGGGACGGCTCGGCGGGGACGTCGTCATCTCGCTCTAGTGTTCGCTACGTCAGGACCGGCTCTTGTTCTTGTCCTGCTTCCAGGAGAACGGACCAGGCAGGTCGTAGCGGTGCGCCCGGCTCTTCGAGTTCCAGGACCAGCGGCCGATCTTGAGGCTCCACGAGGAGTAGCCGTTCTCGGTGAAGTTCAGGATCAACGGGCCGAACTTCTTACGCTTGCGGAAAACGAGGCCCATCGGTACGTCCCTCCAAGGTTCGTCGGATGGCCGTTCGATTCCCGATGCGGCAAATCGGCAAACGTCAGCGTGGTTGCCACGCGTCGGGGCGGGTAGTCAGCTTGCGGACGTGCGCCGGCATGCGGCCGCTGATCAGCTCGGCCAGGTTGACCTCGTCGACCACCTCGCGCACCGCGGCGCGGACGGCAACCCACAGGTTGGGAAGGTTTTCCGCGGCGCCGGTGTAACGAGTCTCTTCCGGACGGAGACCGCGAACCCCGGCCAGCGGCCCGTCGACCGCGCGCAGGATCTGACCGATAGTCACGTCGCGGGGGGACTGTGACAGCGTGTAGCCACCCTCGGCGCCGCGCTGGGCCCGCACGACCCCGGCGCGGCGCAGGTCGGCCAGCACCGCCTCGAGGAACTTGCGGGGCATTTCCTGATCCTGGGCGATGGCCTGGGCAGACATCAGGGCCGGGTAAGCCCTAGCCAAGCTCAGGGCCGCCCGGACCGCATAGTCGCCGCGCGCGGAGATCTGCACGTATTCATCATGCCCCCTCCGCGCCACTGACTCGCACATACCCCACGGTTTTATGGGAATTACGCTCAGTCAGATGATCGTCGCTGTGCGGGAATGATCCCCCGCGGCTCCCCCGAAGCCTCCGACCGGAAGTGGCCAGGGCTCATCCCGACCTCGCGATGGAAGAAGCGACCGAAGTTCGTCGGCTCGGGAAAGCCCAGGTGACGGCCGACCTCGGCCACCGACAGCGGCGTGCACGCGAGCAGCCGGCGGGCCTCCAGCGCGACCCGGTCGTCGACCACCTGCTTCGCCGTGCGGCCCGTGACGGACAGGCAAGCCCGGGTGAGCGTACGCACGGAGCAGCCGAGCTCCTCGGCATAGTCCTCGACCCGGCGGCTGTGCGGGTGGCCGGCCTCGAGCAGACCCCGGAACCGGGTGTAGGTGCGGCTCTCGGGGCCGGGCGGCCCGCCCGAGCTGAGCAGGGCCAGGCGCAACAGCAGCACGCGCAGCTGGTGACGCAGCAGGTCGGCCGCGATCGAACTCGGCTCGTGCCGCTCGGAGTCGACCGCGAGCTGGGTGAACTCGCTGATCACCGCGTCCTCGTCCTCGCCGCGCAGCTGCCAGCGGTTCTGCAGGGGAATCTCCTCCCCGTGCTCGCCGCCGTGCTCCCGCAGCAGGGCGGAGTCGAACGTGATCACGGAGGCGCGCAGACCGTTGCGCCCGACCCGCAGCGCCTGACCCGGGCGGACCCAGAGCAGGGTGCCGGGACGGCACGCGTGCCCGAAGAAGTCGACCTCGACCGTGCCGTGACCGGCCGTGGCCAGCACCAGCACGTGGTAGGGAAGGCGGACCGGCGGCTGGGCCGAGCCGGCGTCCAGAGCGCAGGTGCCGACGCCCGCCCAGCCGGGCGGGCGGAACGTGATCGCGGTTTCGTGCCGCGCAGCTGCAGTGGACATCGCGCCACGACGGTAACCGGCGCCGACCAGCGATGCACGAGGCAAAACCCGGGCACCGCCCGGCTGTCGCCTATACGCCTCATCGAACGGCATTTATGGGGCGAATGTCCGGTTATTTGGATAGCGGGCGGTTTATGCAAAAGGCGACCCGTACGGACCGGCAGTGTCCGAACGGGTCGCCCGTCGTATTTCAAGTGCTATCGGCCGGCCAGCAACCGATTCACTGCCGCATCGACGTCCAGATGTTCCGATTCCCGGCCGCGCGGCACCACCACATAGGTGCGACGGAGGAAACGGACAAGGACACTGCGAGGCACCTCGAACAACGCATTGCCGTCAGGCGACGACAAAGCGAGGGCCACGAAGTCGCCCCGCGGCGTGGCCCACGGCCACACCCGGACGTCCCCGATGCCCGCAGGCTCATCGAGCCCGGTGACGAGCAGTTCCCGCGCAAAGGACCAGCTCACGGCTTCCCCACCGGCTGATTCTGCGTGGAACAAAACGTGCACCGCATAAGGGTCGGCTGGGTCGTACCGCAGACTGGCACGCACGGGCAGAGCCGTGGCATCAGGCGCTACGAGCCGCAGCGAGGTCTCGACCTCGACGGTCGTTGGACGAATGGTACTCATGGACGAACTCCCCCCGGCACCGCTGCGAGGCTGGTGAACCCCGCGTTTCCCATACTCAGGTGATCCCTGTCGTTACGCTCCGCCATACGCTGATCTCACCCAGTAGTGGGAAGACGGTTCCGAAAACCCTTTAGCACAAGACGTAAAGCGATATCTTGTCCTGTTCTGCCCAAGTACTCGGTTCCGCCCGGCGTCGGGTGGTCCAGCAGTTGACTTACTCCGGTAACGTCCATTTCTCCCGGGTGGTGACGGGGCTCCGGAACACTGGGGGATGAAATGACTACGAAACCGGACGAAGACCGGGCCTCGCCGGGTGTGCTGGATAAGATCCGAGCCAACCCCACGGGCCGGCTCGCGCTCAAAATCTCCATCGCAGTGCTCGGCGCCATCGTCGTCGCCGTCGGCATCGTGGCGATCCCGCTCCCCGGCCCCGGCTGGGCCATCGTGATCGCCGGCCTGGCCATCTGGGCCATCGAATTCGCGTGGGCCCGACACCTGCTCGAGTTCACCAAGAAGCACGTCCTGTCCTGGACGCACTGGATCGCCCGCCAGTCGTGGCCGGTGAAGGCGGCGGTCGGCGTGGCCACGTTCATCTTCGTCAGCGCCGTCGTCTACGTGTCGTTCCGCCTCAGCTTCGGCATCGACCTGATCGAGGTAGGCCGCGACTGGCTGTCGTGACCCCCTGTTCGCACCCGGGCGGCCGCATCTAGTACAGTCATGACGCGTTGAGGGCGATTAGCTCAGCGGGAGAGCGCTCCGTTCACACCGGAGAGGTCACTGGTTCGATCCCAGTATCGCCCACGTATTTCCGCAGCTCAGGCTGCTGATCACTGATCTTGTCGATCGAGGATTGCACCTGTTTGGGTGGTATTTTTGCTCCCCTGGTAACGGCATCTCTCCACCTCGGCCATTACCGGTGCAGGTTGAGTTCCCGCCTTGACCAGGTGATTTCCTAATTTTCTGACTGTTTTCGCTCCTCCAGGGCCGTTGCCTGCCCGGAGCGTTCTCCCGGATGGGTGTTCGGCTACCAGTGGCCGCCGGCGTTGAGCCATCGCTGTTGGAGCCCGGCGAGTAGGCGCTCGGTCATCGTCGGGGTGGTGTGGGCGTAGACGCCTCGGATGCCTGGGAGTTGGTGCCCGAGGCGTTGGGCTTGGACGACTTCGGGGACGTTGTCCTCGTCCATCCAGGTGCGGTGGGTATGGCGCAGGTCGTGGAAGTGCAGTCCGGTCGATATCGGCTTCCACTCTCGAGTGGGATTGCCGTCGCAGGCGGAGCGCCAGCACCGGTAGGCGAAGTTGGTTCGCCATATCCACCGGCCGGTCGGCGTGCAAAAGACCATGTCGTACGGATGCGCTCGTAGGAGTTGTTCGAGGCCGTCCACGAGCAGCGGCGGAAGGGCGACGTCACGGACGGCGGCGGGTGTCTTCGGTGGTCCGAGGTATTGGTGGCCGGCGACCTCGTGCAGCGCGCCGCTGGTGGCGGCGACGTGGATGACAGCGCGGTCGAGGTGGAGGTTAGTTCGGGTCAGGGCGGTGAGTTCGCTGATCCGCATGCCGGTGTAGGCGGCGGTGATGACCAGGGTTCGGGTGCTCGGGTCGGGCATGCGGGCGGCGATCTGCTCGACTTGATGGGCGGTGGCGAAAGGGGCGTTGTTCGCGGGCCTGTCGCGGAGCCGGAGCCGGGCAGTGGGGTCGAAGAGCATGAGGTGGTCGTCGATAGCTTCGCGAAGTAGGAGTCCGAGCAGGGTGATGACGTGCCGGACGCTGCTGTCGGCGATCTGGCTTGCCGGTCGGCGTCGTCCCGGCTTGCGTGGGTGCTGTCAGTGACGATGTGACCGGAGCGGCGGTAACGTACCCGGTACCGGCCGGCGTGTGCTTCCACCCAGGCCATCGTGACCTCCCGTGACCGGCGCTGACATCAGCGCGCTGCGTCCCTTTTGACTGTGCCGGTTCTTGCGGACCGGCGGGAGGGCCTCGCGGCAAGTGCAGCCAGATGGACGACAACGTCCGGTGCTCCGCCAAGCCAGCAGGCCCTGGTGGAACAGAAGGTCGGTGGGTACTCGGCTGGTGGCTGATCAGTCCCGGTAGGGTCTGCTTCCCGGTTGATAGTTGGGGAGGCGCGGGAGTGAATTGGTGGGCTGCCATCGTGGCAGCGGAGTCCAGCAGTGATGTTTCGTACAGCGCCGGCTATGCGGCCGGCCGGGTCACGTGCTGCGTGATCGCTGTTGGCGGCATTGTGGCGGCAATCGTGATGGCGGTGCGTTCGTCACGTCGGCGTTCCGCGCCTAAGAACTTCGGGCCGGGACCCTATCCGCCGCAGGGTTATTACCCACCCCAGTCGCCCGGCCAATATCCGCCGCAGGCCCATCATCCGCAGGGCTATTACCCGCCGCCGCCTGGTCAGTATCCGCCGCAGGCCCACCATCCGCAGGGCTATTACCCGCCGCCGCCTGGTCAGTATCCGCCGCAGGCCTACCACCCGCAGAACGGCGGTCACCCCCAGCAGGGCGGCTACCCCCAGCAGGGCGGCTACCCCCAGCCGGCCGAGCCTCAGAGCGAGCCTCCGCCTCCCGGCTGACCCGGTCGCGTGCCGTGACGTGACGGGTCCTTCGGGGCCTGCTGGAGGACACCTCGCCCGACCCGGGTACATCCAGCGTGAAGCCCGGTTTCGGGATGGCCGGTGTCGTAGTACTGCGGCGGTCTTCTCTGCGGCCGCGCCATGGTCGGGCATTGACGGTGTCGGCCGCGGCCGCATGCCGATCGGGTCACCGGCTCGCCGGGTCAGCCGACAGAGTTCATCGTCTCGATCTTGAAAACTGTGAAGTCCTTCAATACGATCAGCGCCGATGTAACGCTCGGTGTCGGTCCTTTCACCCCGTGCGTCTGGCTGTGGTCGTAACGGGGGCTTGGTCGTGGGTAGTTGGGGTTCCGCCGTGCGCGGACTGTTTGGCTCGATCGTTTTGGCTGCTGGTGCGGTAGTCGGCGTTCCGGCAGCGCAGGCACTCGCAGAACTAACGCCTGCGCCGGTGAAGGTGTCCGCTGAGAAGCAAGCGCTGACCTCGGCGGCGGACTCCGGGGTGCCGGTTCAGGTGGCCGGTTCGCAGACGGAGACCTCGCGTGCCTGGGCGACGCCCGCAGGGGAGTTGCGGTACGAGGCGCACGCCGTGCCACGCTGGGTGGGCACGCCCACCGGCGGCTGGCGGCAGATCGACAAGCGGCTGCAAGCCACTGGCGGTGTGGTGAGCCCGGTAGCGACGCTGGCCGACACGCGTTTTTCGGCCGGAGGGTCGGCTCCGGTCGTCACGGTGCCGTTGGCTGACGGCTCTGTGTCGTTCTCCTGGCCTACTACGCTGCCCCCACCAAGGCTCGAGTACGACACGGCGATTTACGAGTCGGTGCTTAGCGGGGTGGACCTGCGGGTGCGGGCTCTGGAGGACGGCTTCACGTGGGCCTTGGTCGTGAAGTCGCAGGCGGCCGCCGCGAACCCGCTTCTCGATGCTGTTCGGATGACCGTGACCGCTCGGGGGCTGACGGCGGCGACCGATCCGGACGGAGGTTTCGACGTTCGAGACGGTTCCGGACAGGAGATTCTGTCGGCTGAGCGGGCGGTGATGTGGGATGCCGCCGGTGTTTCCAGCGCCGCGCGGGCTGCCTTGGCCAAGGGCGACGACCCGGCAGGGTTGTTGACGGCGGCGCCGGAGATGTCCCGGCGGGCTGAGCTGGACACGCGGATCGATGCGGGCAGTCTGGTGATTACCCCGAACCTGTCGGTGCTGCGCGGCCCGGATGTGGTGTATCCGGTGGTGATCGACCCGTCCACCACGATCAACCGGTTGCGGTGGGCGTACACGAATGAGACCAACGCCAACAAGAACGACGGCATCGCCCGCGTCGGTAACGACCCGGACGGCACCGGGATCGAGCGGTCGTTCTTCGCCTTCAACCTGGCACCGCTGGCCGGTAAGCAGATCATCAGGACGACGTTCCGCACACTGCTGACGCACTCGTACTCATGTGACTCGACCCCGGTCAGCCTGTGGCGCTCGGCGGACCTGACCGCGTCGGGACGTCAGGCGTGGGACGGTCCGGACCTGCAGAAGTGGATTCAGCAGATCTCCGCGCACGCTCACAAGCCGTCCACTGGGCCCGGATGCAGCAATGACCCGCAGCCGGACTTCCCGATGGAGTTCGTCTAGGACGCCCTGCGCTCGGACATCGATGCCGCCAAAGGGCAGACGAACTACACCGTCGGGCTCGCGGCGGGTAACTCGGTGCGGGCGGGCGAGTCGAATATCGAGAACTGGAAGAAGTTCGGCCCGACCGGCACGTGGCTGTCGGTGGTTTACAACACCCCACCGACGAAGCCCACCGCGTCGGATATGAAGGAGACTTCCGACTTCACGGCTCCTGAGCTCACCTGCGGGACGTCGAGCAGCTGGCCGATGGTCCGCTCGAGGACGCCCTGGCTCAAAGCCATCGTCCGGGACGGCGACGGCTCCAACAGCAGCACGTTGAGCGCCGAGTATGTGCTGCAGCGCTACGACGTCGCCTCCGGTAAAGGCACGGCAGTGCCGCTCAGTATTCGTGTCAAGAGTGGCGTTCCCCCCGGCAGCAAGGCGGCGCTGCAGGTCAAGAACGGTATCGCTGATCAGAATGTGCTGCGCTGGCAGATCCAGGTAACTGACTCGCTGGGCGCCACATCGGCCTGGTCGGACTGGTGCTACTTCCAGGTGGACATGACCGCGCCCAAGGGTGAGCCCGGCGTGATCAGCGCAGACAATATGTATCCGGAGGTGACCGCGGACGGCACGGTCCACGGGGCCAACGGGCGGTCTGGTCAGTTCACCTTCAGCGCCAACGACAATGCCGATGTCGCGTCGTACAACTATCGCCTCAACGCCGGCGCCGAGTTCACCGCCAGCCCACCCTCCTTCGGCGGTTCCGCCACAGTCTGGGTGACGCCTACACAACTGGGCAGCAACGTACTGACCGTACGCATGAAGGACCGGGTGGGTAACCAGTCCGAGCCCCGGGAGTACGAGTTCGATGTCAACGAGGGCGACAATCCCGTCGGCCACTGGGCCTTTGACGAGGGAACAGGCAGTACGGCTGCTGGTGGCCCGGCGGGGGCATTGCAGCTGAGTAATAGTGCCGCCTGGACCGAGGACCGCATCGTCGGAGCACGAGAGGGCGGCGTTGCCGCGAAAGCGGTGCAGTTCAACGGCACCAGCCAGTCCGCCGACAGCACCACGGGCGTGCTCGACACGTCCAAGAGCTTCAGCGTTTCGGCATGGGTGAAGCTCAACAAGGTCGACACCACCTATCAGACGGTGATCAGCCAGGCGGGTTCCTACACCAGCGCCTTTTACCTACAGGCGCAACCGGCCAGCGTCAACAAGTGGCGGTTCGTGCGTACCTCGGGTGACGTCGCCGGGTTCAGTTCAGCGATCGCCATGTCGACGACGGCTCCGCGGGCGGGGGTGTGGACCCATGTGGCGGGTGTCTATGACGCCGGTACTCAACAGGTGCGCCTCTACGTCAACGGGGTCCTCGAAGGTTCCGCCGCGTTCAGCCCGTCCCAGGCGTGGAAGGCCGCCGGTCCGCTGCATCTGGGCAAAGCAAAGACGTCCAGCGGCGCGTACAGCAATTACGGTGCCATGGCTGTCGGCGAAGCCCGGGTCTGGGACCGGGTCGTCGACCCACGACTGGACCTCAAGCAGCTGGTGGAGCCGGTCGAGGTGGCACGCTGGGAAATGGAGGACTTCGACGACGATCTGCCGCGTGAGGCTTCCGACGACTCGACCTTCAGACGGTCACTCACGTTGACCGAGTCCGCGCACGCAAGCAATCCGTCCGGGCGTTCTGTGCAATGGACCGGCGACGGCTACAGCTTGTCCGGCGGTCTGGTGTTCGACGGTGCGTCCGGGGCGGCCGCCTCCACAAGCCAGGTGGTGCGCACCGATCAGTCCTTCTCGGTCAGCACCTGGGTCCGCCGGGACAGCAACACCGGCTTCCAGGCCGTCTGGGGTCAGGACGGTACGTCCAACAGCTCCGCCTACGTGCGTTTCCAGGACAACTTTACCGGAGGCGCCTGGGTGTTCGGCATGCGCACCAAGGACGACACGACCGGTGTTCAGGTTGCCGCGTACGCGGTCGGCGCGACCTCCGCATGGACCCATCTGGTGGCGACGTATGACGCCCAGGCCGGCGTCATGACCCTGTACGTCAACGGCGGCCGAGATCAGGCGACGGCCAGCGCCGCCTACCGTCCGACCTGGGGCTCGACCGGCCCGTTCGGGATCGGACGGGTCAAGTACCAGGGTGGCTACGAAAGCTACTGGAACGGTGCGATCGACCGCGTCCGGGTCTGGCAGGGCGTGCTGTCCCCGGACACCGTTGCCGCGCTGGCGTCCGAGGCCTGACATGACCCACTTCACCCGCCCCCGCCCTACGGACTGCCTGGAGGCAGCTGTGTCCGCCAGCCGTGCCCGCCGTCTGCTTCCGGGACGTGTCTTGCCCGCCGTGATGCTCGGGGCGGTCGCCGTCACCACGGTGATCGCCGTTCCTCCTGGGCAGGCGGAGGCCGCCGAACCGGTCAGGCCGTACGTCGCGCAGAAGTACAAGCCGGTACCTGTCGCCGAACCACCGGCCGCGAAGGTGACCCGCACACCGGACCCGACGATCGCCGCAGCCAGAGTGACCGCCCCGGCGCCGGTATGGCAGTCGGCAGGCGTCGCCGAGGCCGCGCTGCCGGCCCGCGCTGCCGGGGCGAAGGCGGCCGGTACGGGTTCGGTCCGGGCGGGCAGGTTGCCGGTACTGGTGGCGCAGGCCGCGGGGAGTCCGGCCCGTGCGGCCGGCACGGTACGGGTGCAGACCTTCGACCAGGCAGCCGCCGGCCGGGCCGGCGTCAACGGTCTGCTGATGCGCGTCAGCGCTCCGGGCGCGAGCACCCCGTCCTCGGTCGAGGTGAGCGTGGAGTACGGCGCCTTCGCGACCGCGTTCGGCGCCGACTGGGCCTCCCGTCTGCGGCTCGTCGCGCTTCCGGAATGCGCGGACGGTACGGCCTGCAAGCTTGTCGAGCTGCCCACCCGCAACAACGTCCAGAACCAGAAAGCCACTGCCACCGTCCAGGCGGTCACCGCGGCAGGCACGATGGTGGCGCTGGCGGCCGGGCCGTCCGGCGGCGCCGGTACCTTCACCGCCAGCGACCTCAAGCCGTCGTCGACCTGGGGCCACAGCGGGTCCACCGGTGACTTCACCTGGTCCTATCCGATGCAGGTACCGCCGTCGGCCAGCGGACCGGCCCCGCAGATCGGTTTGTCCTACTCGGCGCAAAGCGTCGACGGCCGTACCGCGGTGTCGAACAACCAGCCGGGCCCGGTCGGTGAGGGCTTCGACATCACCCAGGCCTACATCGAGCGTCGGTACAAGACCTGCTCGGACGACATGGGCGGTGGCGCCAACAACACGACCAAGACCGATGACCTGTGCTGGGGCACCGACAACGCGATCCTGTCGATGCAAGGCCGATCCGGCGAGCTGCTCAAGAGCTCCGATGGTCGCTGGCACTCCACGGCCGAAGACGGCGCCAAGATCGAACTTTTGACCACCAGCGTTTTCACCAACGGCGCCTACAAGAACGAGTACTGGAAGCTCACCGCGGCCGACGGTACCGAGTACTGGTTCGGCCGGCATCAGCTGCCGGGCTGGACGACCGGACGGCCCACCACCAATTCGGTGCTGACGGTGCCGGTGTTCGGCAACCACGCCAACGAGCTCTGCAACGCAGCAACGTTCGCCGCGTCCAGTTGTGCGCAGGCCTGGCGGTGGAATCTCGACTACGTAGTCGACCCGCACGGCAACACCATGTCGTACTGGTACAGCCGGGACACCAACAAGTACGCCCGCAACGCCGTCTCCACCACTCCAGTCGACTACTACCGCGCCGGCCACCTGGAGCGCATCGACTACGGCACCGACAACCGCGACGGCACCGAATACACGGCGACCACCCCGTACATCAACGCCCCGCAGCAGGTCGTCTTCACCAACTCCGAGCGCTGCAAGGCCAACTGCACCACGTTCACCGAGACGGCCTGGCCGGACACCCCGGTCGACCTGGACTGCACCCGGGCGCCGAACAACACCAAGTGCCTGATCGGCTCGCCCACGTTCTGGTCATCCAAGCGTGTCACCCAGGTCACCACAAAGGTCTCCGGTGCCGACGTCGACCGGTGGACCCTCGACCAGGACTGGCTCAACCAGGGCGACGACATCCGCAAGGGCCTGTGGCTCAAGGGCATCAGCTACACCGGCCTCAACGGTGGCTCCGTCACCTACCCGTCCGTCACCTTCTCCGGCATTCAGAAGGACAACCGCGTCGACGCCAACGGCTCCGACTGGGCTCCGGCCATGACCAGGTGGCGCGTCAACTCGATCCGCAACGAGACCGGCGGCGAAATCTTCGTCACCTACAGCGACCGGGACTGCATCGCCAAGACCCGCGTCCCCACCAAGGACACGATCGACAAGAACCCGCTGCGGTGCTACCCGGTCAGGTGGCAGCCGCAAGGGCAGACCGGCGACGTCACCGACTACTTCCACAAGTACGTCGTCACCGACATCCGCGAAACTGATCACGCCGGCGGGTCCAAGCCAATGCTGACCCACTACGACTACCTCAACCCCAAGAACCTGCCGCTGTGGCACCACGACGACGATGACGGCCTCGTCCCGGTGTCCAAGAAGACCTGGGGCGACTGGCGTGGTTACCCCACGGTTGTCACGACCATCGGTGAACCCGGCGAACAGACCAAAACCGAGACGCTGTACTTCCGCGGCATGCACGGCGACCTGCTCGCCGACGGCACCAAGCGCACCGTGACCGTCGACGGCCGCGACGGCGGGCCGGCAACCGACTACGACGCCTTCGCCGGCAAGCCGCGCGAGCAGATCAGCTGGAACGGTTCGTCGATCAGCAGCGCCACCGTCACCGACTGGTGGCAATCGGCGCCCAGCGCCAGCCGCACCATCGGCCAGAGCACCGTCGAAGCCCGCTACTACGCACCCGAGACGGTACGGACACGTGTCGCGCTCGACGGCGGAGAGTGGCGCCGCACCAAGACGATCAACAAGTACGACGACTACGGCCTGGTCACCCAGACCGCCGACCTCGGCGACGAAGCCACCACGACCGACGACCAGTGCGAAGTCACCGAGTACGCGCGCCGCGCCGAGGCCACCGGGCCGTGGCTGCTCACCCCGGTCAAACGCAGCCACAGCTGGTCCGGCTCCTGCGCCACCGGCCCCATTCGGGACACCCAGGTCATCAGCGACACCCGATACAGCTTCGACAACGGCGACTACGGCGACGCCCCCACCACCGGCAAGATCACCAAAACGGAGACGATCAGCGGATTCAACGGGGGCACCCGCGCCTACCACGTCGACGGCACCGCCAAGTACGACCCACAGGGCCGCATCACCGACGCGACCGACGTCACCGGCGCTAACACCCACACCGACTACACCCCTGCCGCCGGCGGCCCGCTCACTAAAACCGTCGTCACCAACGCCCTCAACTGGGCTACCACCACGGAGTTCAACCCGGCCCGGAGCCTGCCCACCAAGGTGACCGACCACAACAAGCGCGTCACCGAGGTCACCTACGACCCGGCCGGCCGTACGTTCAGCGTGTGGTCTCCGAGCCGTCCGCGGGGAACGTGGGAGACCGCGCCCACCACCAGCTACGTCTACACGATCATCAAGGCGGACGGCGACACGGTGAAAGACGCGTCGGTCCTCACCACTAAGACGCTTGACGCCAACGGCAAATACCAGACGACCTACGCCCTGTACGACGGGCTGAGCCGCCCCCGGCAGACCCAAGCCATGGCCCTTGGCGGCGAGACCCCGACCGAGAAGATCGTCACCGACACCTTCTACGACTCCGCCGGTCGCCTCTGGAAAAGCAACGACGCGCACGTTATGCCCGGCCTGCCCACCGGAAAGGTTCGCGACGGGCTGGGTGAAGACCTCGACATGCCGCGGCAGAACCGTTTCGTCTACGACGCGGTCGGCCGGCTGACCGACACCATCCTTGTGTCCGAGAACAAGGAGAAGTGGCGGACCACCACCAGCTACCACGGCGACCACACCGATGTCACCCAGCCCGAAGGCGGAATCGGCACCTCGACCTGGACCGACGCCCGCGGCCGCACCACCGCACTGCGCGAGTTCCACAGCCGCACCCCCGCCGGCGCCTACGAGGAGACGACGACCCAGTACAGCCCGCTCGGCAGCCTCGAAAACGTCCGGGACGCCGCCGGTAACGTCTGGACCTTCGACTACGACATCCGCGGCCGGCAGACTTACACCACCGACCCCGACCGCGGTGCCGTAAGGCAGACGTACAACGTCAAGGACCAGCTCGAGACCGTCACCGACGCCGAGAACCAGACTCTGGCCTACACCTACGACGCGATCGGTCGTAAGAAGAGCGTGCGGGACGGCAGCATCACCGGGACGGTGCGCGCCGACTGGACTTACGACACTCCCTACTTGGGCGCCACCGCCAAGAGCACCCGGTACGTCGGCACCAATGCCTACAGCACCGAATTGCTCACCGCAGACGCCGAGTACCGGCCCACCCAGATCCGCACGACCATTCCCTCCGTCGCCGGTGAGCAAGGCCTGGCCGGCACCTACAGCACCCGCTACACCTACAAAGCCGACGGGTCACCCAACAGCATCACGCTGCCGGCAGTGGGCGGGCTCGCCGGCGAAACTCTGACGTACGAGTACGACCCCACATACGCCGTGCCGACGAGCCTCAAGACGAACTACTCCGGTGCCGCCTACTACGTCAACCTGGCCACCTACACCAACCTGTACGAGCCGAGTAGCATCTCGCGCTCTACGCAGCTGACCGGCGCCGGGTTTGTCTCGTCCTCGCAAACTTATGAGGAGTCCACCGGCCGGATCATCCAGCGCCGCACCGGCCGCAATGTCGGTACCTCGGTCATCGCCAACACCGAGATCAAGTACGACGCCGCCGGCAACGTGCTCTCGCTCGACGACAACGCCGCCGCCGGCCGCGACAAACAGTGCTTCCAGTACGACTACCTGCGCCGCCTGACCGAGGCCTGGACACCCGCCTCCTACGACTGCAGCAACCTGCCGGCTTCCACCGGCCAGCTCGGCGGCCCGGCACCTTACTGGCAAAGCTGGGAATTCGGCGCCCCCGATGACCCGATCGGCCGCACCGGGAACCGGCTCAAAGAGGTCGACCACACCGCGGCCGGCAACGTCGTCACCGACTACACCTACCCGCAAGCCGGCGGAGCGCAGCCCCACGCGGTCACCACCGCCAAGCGCACCGAGGGCACCTCCGCCGTCACCACCGGATACACCTACGACAAGAACGGCAATACCAAAACCCGCCCCGGTGACCACGGACAACAGGCCCTGACCTGGGACCCCGAAGGTAAACTCGCCACCCTCACCGACGAAGCCGGCCCCAACAGCTACCTCTACGACGCCGACGGCAACCGGCTGATCTCCCGCGACCCCGCCGGCATCACCCTCGAGGTCGGCGGCGCCCAAGTCCGTCTCGCCAAGGGTGCCACCCAGGCCACCGCAACCCGCTACTACTCCTTCAGCGACCAGCTCATCGGTCAACGCGACGCCACCGGCCTCCGCTGGCTCGCCACGGACCACCAGGGAACAAGCAGCGCGACGGTCACCGCTGACGCCCAGCAAACCCTCACACTGCGCCGCCAGACTCCCTACGGTGAGGACCGCGGACCCGCAGCCCCATGGGTCAACTCCCGCGGCTTCCTCGGCGGCCAAGAAGACCCGACCGGTCTCACCCACCTCGGCGCACGAGAGTACGACCCCGGCCTGGGCAAGTTCATCTCGGTCGACCCGATCCAGGACCTCGGCAACCCCCAGCAATGGAACGCCTACACCTACTCCACCAACAACCCAATCACCTTCTCCGACCCGAGCGGCCTGATAGCCCGCGAGAACGCCGAAGGCGGGGCCGCCGCGCCGACCTCGGGCGGCAACGACTCTTCCTCGGGCGGCGGCACGTCCTCGGGCGGCAGCACGTCATCGGGCAACGGAGAGCCGCGCCGGCAAGGCACCACGGCGAACAGCTCCCACGGCCACTCGCCATGGAAAGCAGGCGTCAAGGGCGTCATCAACAGCGTCTACGACCAGACCGTCGGTGGCTTCGTCGACATGTTCTCTGCCACCTACGACCAGGCACAACAAGACGCCGTTGCCATCAACAACGGCGAGATGACCCTCACCGACGCGATCTGGGGCCAAACGAAACGAACCTTCTGGGGCGGCGGCGGAAGCCTGCCCGGCACCATCAAGATGGTCAAAGACATCTACGAGCAAGGCAAAGCAGCAGCAACCGCAGACAACGCTGCAGACCGGTCCTATCACGCCGCCTACTTCGCCACCACCGTGGTAGGCCTTGTGCTCGGCGGTAAAGGCGTCAAGGGAGCCAAGGGCACCAAGGGTGGCGCGGCCACGACCACTAAGGGCGGCGCCGCTCGAGTGGCCGAGAAGTGCGACAGCTTCGCGCCGGGCACCTTAGTGCTCCTTGCTGGTGGAGCCACTAAAGCCATCGAGGACCTCGACATCGGTGACGAAATCGTCGCCACCAACACCGAAACAGGTGAAACCTCCGCCGAAACCGTCGAGGCAATCCGCGACAACCTCGACCAAGAGTTCGCCGACATCACCGTCACCGCTGAGGGCGGGAAATCGGCGGTAATCGAAACCACCGAACATCACCTGTTCTGGAGCGACAGCCTTGGCGTTTGGAAGACGGCGGCGGAACTTCGATCAGGTGAACGGCTGACATCGACGGATGCGGGCGCAAGTGCCGAAGTTTCAAAGGTTGAGACCTTCGACGGGTTACGTCAGATGTTCAACCTCACGGTCTCCAACGTCCACACGTACTATGTGCTCGCCGGCACAACACCGGTACTGGTTCACAATTGCGGTGACACTCCGTCGGGAGTTGGCTGTAATTGCGCACCTGCGACCGGTGCGGGTCCAAACGTGCCGCCAATTCGCGCCGAAGGGCCGTGGACTCTGGGCGACATTGGTCGTGGTGCACATGGGTTGCGCCCGAATCATTTGGGTGACCGGATTGAGATTCACCATGCGGACCAAATGCCCGGGTCGCCTATTCATGAACTTGATCAGGTAGTTCATCGGGGTCCCGGCTCTCAACTCCATCCGAACGCCAATAACCAAGGCGTTACCGGAGCGATGCGCGCGGAAGATACCCAACTACACTGGTGGTATCGCTCACAGGAGCAGGGTTGGGGTCACTATGGGCCGGACCTCTGGTACGACAACTGGCCGGGCTAGCAGGAAGCAAAGGAGACGGTAATGGAGTTCGAAGAGCTAGAAGCCCAGGTGGAATCGTTCCGTAGAGAACGGGCAGGTAAGCAGTATCCGCCTGGGTTTCAGCTCTTCGACTCCTGGACTGCAACAGAGGCGGATCTCGCCGACGTCGAGGCAGCCTTGCAGACTCAGTTGCCATCTAAATACAAGAAATTCATGCAGATCCTTGGTGGTGGCGTATTTTCCTTCGTTGAATTGTTGCCGGCCAAATCGCCGGATGGCCGTAGTGAAGATCTAATTTCCGTCAATACTGGCACATTCGCCGTGTCTAATTTTGTAGCGGTTGCTCCCGTTGGTACGGGTGACTGGTGGGGATTCGTCTCCGTAGATGGCATGTGTGGCGAGCCGGTAAGCTTTCTCGATCACGAAACGGGTGCGGTCCAGTTCGACGCACCCGACTTTTATGAATTCGTGTCATCAAAAGGGCTCCGCGTAGTGCGCTAACCTCGGCGGTGTGCCTTCGTGGCGTGACATCGATGCTTGGTGATTGAGGTTTCGACCTCGGTAAATCGGGCGCGCGCGGCGCCGTAGGCCTTGAGTGCGTGCGCGCGGCCCGGCCTTGCGCCGGGCCGCCTTCTTGATTATGTAGAGCAAATTTGGACCAGCTCGTTCCGGGACTCCATCGTTCCGGAGCTCTGGACGCACGTGTTACGCGATGGCGGAGATGTTGCCGTCGTCGAAGTAGATGGCCTGGTGCAGGCGTCCGCCGATAGCGGCGGCGTAGCGGGCGAGAACGTCTTGGCCGGAGATCTTGCCCTGTTCGATCTGGGAGACGCGTGCTTTGGTCACGCCCATGCGCTCGGCGACCTGCTGCTGGGTCAGTCCGCGGGTGCGGCGGATCTCGGCGAGTCGGTGCCCGACGACCGTCGCCAGAAGCCCCTGCTTGCCGGCGTCGACCGCTTGTTCGCCGCCGGCCCGCTCGACGTGCTCGCTGCGGATTTCGCTCCACCGCGTGTAGCTGCTCATGGCGTGCCGCCCTCTTCCTCGGTGCGTTCTTTCAGGTACGCCTCGTAGCGCTGCTCGGCCAGCGGGATGGCTTCGGTGTACCACTGGTTCCATCGTCCGGCCTTGTCGCCGGCGACGAGCAGGATGCTGGCGCGCCAGGGGTCGAACGCGAACAGGACGCGTACGGTGCCGGGGCGTAGCTCCTTGAGATTGGCGATCGTCGAGCCGTGGATCGTGTCGACCAGCGGCCGACCGAGCCCCGGGCCGGTTTCGGCGAGCAGATCGAGGGCCTGCACGACACGCGCATGGGCAACTGGATCAAGACTGTCGATCTAGTCCCGCACCTCGTCCACGAGGTAGATCTCCCACTCGCCGGTCGCCACCCGGCGAGTATAGCGAACAGTAAACCCGACGGCTGGGTGCACGCGGCCGTTGGTGCCCGCGGTGCGTGGTCGTCTCTCCGGGTTGCCGTCACGGTTGCCGTCAACCGCCTTGCGGCGCATCGGTGCCTGTCCTGGTGCACAACTGCGGTAGTCAGACTCTTTACCGGAGCGACACTCGGGATCCGAGCGAAATATTCGCCAATGGCTTCGAATCTCGTGGGGATAACATGGATGTTCTGGAACATGCCTCTGGGTGGTCGCGAGATTCTGGTTATGTTTCCACAACGACAAGCGAGCGCGTAGCGATAAACAGGGGCGGCAACGTCTATGAAATGCGCGCGGATGGTGTGGATGTAAACAAGGAATTCCCAGGAAATCCCTTCTCGCATGAGCGTGAAGCGGCAGTTCCTAGAAGCGTTGCACCGGAATGTATCGTCTCCTGTCGCTTGCCTGACGGTACGCGGGTCATGAATTGGTCATGAATCCTAGTTATGGCGGTTGGAGGTAACGTGGCGGCGATGTTTTACAAATTGTTGGCCACTGGAGTCGACGGTGGGAACGCCCAGGTAGAGCTCACCTTGCTATCTGAGGATCCGGCGGCTCTTCAAGCTCGTTGGGGCCATGGGGAGCCTCGGAAATATTCGGGTGTTGCCCTGTTTGAGTGTCTTATCTCAGTCCGCGCGGATCTTGAATCGCAAAGTCTGCTCCTGTGTTGCCAAGGGGCTAGGAAGAATGTAAGCCCATCCGGGATGACGCGTCAGATGAGCAATGGTCGGTTGGCGTACCTGCTTCCAGTTGGACGACTGGTGTCTGACGAGGACTTGGTTGACGTTTTTGCGGCGGACTGTTCAAGTAGTGAACGGGCTCGGTCGGGATGGCAAGATACAGTCATCGCCGACCGGACCCTGCCGGGGAAAGTTAAATAGAGAACGCGATCCGCGGCGACAGCAACCTGCAACTTGACCGGTTCGGAATCAAACTTTCCAGACTTGCTCTCGATAGAGGTGAACCCATGAGTCCAGCGGCAAAACGGCAGAACGTATGGAGGGCGGCCGCCGCAAAGTATGCGCTGCCAAACCTGTCAGGGGACTGGAAAATCATGGGCAGCCGGGAGCTGATGCTTCGCCCATTCGGCTTCATCCTGCGAGGCGTGATAGCGCAGGATTTTTCTCTCGTTCCTATCCTTGAGCCACTATTCATGCCTCTCAACTACCGTCAAGCAAGCTGGCTAATCGCACCAGATTGTAACGTAGGCCGGCTCTCCGTATACAAAGATCTCAAGCTTGGCGGGGAGCACGCCGAGAAGTACATGCATGGCCTAGTTGAGATCGTCAATGATACGGTGCACCCATTTCTTCTGAAGAACGGCAGCTTGGAAGGCTACTTCGAACGCTGCCAGCGAAGGAACAACACTCACCCTAATGGATTGGGAGACATTCAAGAGCTGTACAGGCAGGCGGCGACAGCTGTCATGCTGCGGCATCCGGATGATGCGCGAGAAGCGCTTGAAAAGGTACGGCAGGTAATCGACTCTGACCCGACCGATGATCGTGACGTGGTGCGAGAGCTTTATCAGCAAGCCGGTGAGTTTCGTGATCGGATTAGTGCCGACCCGGCTGCCGTCCGAGAGGAGCTAATCGCAGGTGTGGGAGAGCAAAAGCGCCGCCGAAAGATCCCGCTCTCCGGATGACACCAAGCTAGCTGCTTACCGATTTGCCTCACGCGGGCGATACCGCGCGCCGATGAATTGCTGGCGGTCTTGCCCCTGATCGACGTACGCCGAGGCATTGCCGTTCTTACTAACGCTACAGCCACCGTGCACACCGATCGAAAAAATGAAAGAAGAGCAGTGTTGCAGGGGATGAAGCACCGTTCGAAGGTTCGCGAACCAGCGCACTCTTCTGCCGTGATCCGCGCGCTACGCGGCGTCACGGCGAGGCAAGTAGCTGACGCACGGACATGCCGATGAGAGTGCGCACCCGACGTTGATCGACATCAGGATAGAGCCCAATCTGGGCTCTTGACCTCTGCTGAATTATATGGATCCCCGGGCAAGGGCTCTCGACGACATTTCTTTCAGTCTTCACAAATCCATTCGATACGATACTGAGTTCCGAATGCTGGATTGTCGACTTCCCACGAGAAGCGTGCCCGATCACCGGTGGTCTCAGCGACGATCGGCGTCGTGAAAGGCTTAGAACCGGTGAGGTCCGAGGTCTGCACGCCCCAGACGCTCGGCCGTAGGCTACTCGGCAGATCAAGCACAATCGCGAGCGCCCGAGTCGGGTACTTGATGCTCCTGGCAAACCAAGGACCCCACTTCTCGGAGGAGACCTCGTACGAGTAGACGATCTCTGCGCTCCGGCCGGGATACAGCGGGAACCGCCGTTCTGCGTTGGCGAACAGCAGCATGGCCCCCTTTTCGGTGTCGCGGTCGAGTCGAACTCGCCAAGACATCGGAATGCCGTTACACCACGCCTGGAGATCGAGCTCCGCCCACGTTAGAGGATGTTCACGGTGGTGCCGGTTGGAAAAGGCGGGATCGTTGGGATAGCGGTCGACGACGACGCGGAAGCGATGTTGTTCAATCGGCTCGTCGCCGTCGTTTAGGATGAGGCGGCGAACCCGACACCGGTAACGGCCTTCCGCGTAGCTAAGCGCCGCCTCTTCGCGCTCGATCACCATGCTGGCGCCCCGATGCTGCGGCGCTGGTTGGCTGCTGTCGCCCTCGGCGAGCCGGTCGTAAATCTCCGCTACTCGCCGCCGGGTGGCGTCGCTGGCGTTCAGAACCGCGAGGATAGCGTCCATCTTGGCCACGTCGGGCGTAGTGTCGCCGCTCAGGTAGGCGTAGAGGCTACTTTTCGAGATGTTCGCAGCGCGGGCAAGGCCGGCCACGCTGGTGGGCCGGCCGGTTGAAAATTGGAAATCTCGAACGGCGCTCCTCAGCTCCGCCGCAATCATGCCGGACGGTGACTCAGCCATCGGAGCCATCATTCCTTCGTAGCCGCCAGTCCAGGATGGTGTGCCACCAGGTCAACCGATGAGATGACTCCTGTGGGACGACAGCCCGAACCACGCCGAGTACCGTCCCGCATACGCATGTTGTCACTGTTACCCAATCAGGAGCCACCAGCGCAAGTGGGACGACGCCAGCGAGGGTGCCCGCATGGGTGAGGATTCGTGCCAGAAGATCGGCGAGGGAGCCGGACGAGATGTTCATGCGTCGAGGAGAACATCGGGTCGGCACTTTCCAGGCGGGTCATGGACCATGGTGGAACGCCCTGGAACCGGTCGGACGCCATACTTGGAGCCGGTCGTCTGAGAAGGGCGACGAGACGAAAAGCAACGAAGTTTGAGAGCTTCCGTGAGTTTGACGGCGTTGCGGAACGTATCACTCGCGTCTTGGCCCAACGACGGCAATAACCGACTTGGCAGGACCGATGAATACCGTCGCGTGACACCCTCATCTGCCGCCGAGCGTGCGCGCGGCCCACGGAGATCGGCTACAGCGTGTCACGCCATGGAGCGCGCTCGTGCCGAGAACAGTGCGCGGTCATACACCTTCTCCTGCTGCTGGTGAACGGTCGACATCGCGCGCGAGGAGATAGAGCGCAAAAGGCTCGTCGTTGACGGTGATGTCCTTGCTGTACCGGAATCCGAGCCGCTCCATGACCGCCCGAGAACGGTGGTTGTGCACTTCGGTGAAGGAGGCGACCTCCTGGGCGCCCAGCTCACCGAAGGCGAGCTCCAGACCCGCCCGCCCGATCTCAGTGGCGTACCCCCGGCCCCAAAATTGTCGGTGCAGCGCCCATCCGAGTTCCAGGCGCCCACGGCCCTCTACATGTGTCCGTGACAAGCCTCCACGTCCGACGCATTCACCGGTCACCCGCTGGTAGGCCATCCATTTGTGGACTCCGTCAACCAGCCAGCTGCGGGCGATCCGGGCAACCTCCTGCTCTACCTGCTCGCGCGTCCATCGTCCGTACCATCGAGCCACGTCGGCATCCTGGTAAAGCGCAAACAGATCACCTGCATGCCTGGCATCGATCGGCTCCAGGCGGAGCCGATCGGTCAGGCGGATACATGCGTGCGACATCGCCCAATCTCACCGCAGGACGGCTGGCCGCGCATCCTCATTTGCCGCCGATCGTGCGCTTTGACGCGGATAGCCGTCTCGTGGTGTGACGCAGGTCGGGTTCGTGTCGCGGTGTCCGTCAGGATCGGTGCGTTTGAAGGCGGCTGACCGGCGCCTTGTCCTTCACGGTGGGTGATCAGGTGATCGGTTGGCTGGTTACTGCGCTTTAGCAGTGGAATCGGTTGACTGATCGTAGGCTCGTGGTGTCGCGGCGCAAGGAGCTGGATCATGGGTATGGAACTGCTGCTGGTCAAGCTGACGCCGGGTCAGGCGGAGGCGATCGTCGCGAATCCGGAGCTGCTGCGGCTGGTCTTTCCCGATGACGAGCAGGAGTCGCTGCCGGATGTCCTCGCGTCCTTGGACATCGAGGCCGACACGCTGATGGAGAACTATCTGCTGATCTCGGCAATTCTCGATGAGTCGGTTGAGGAGTACGAGTGGATGCGCAAGGCGGCAAACGGGCTAGGTTCGACCATCAGGATCGACTTCGGTTATGAGGACGTGTTCGTACTCGCGCCACGTGAGGTGGCCGAGATCGCTGCCGGCCTCGACGCGGAGGAGTGGCTTCGTCCGGACTCCGATGAAGCGTGGCCGGTGCTAGCTGTCGCGACCTTTTACCGGGAGGCCGCCGAGCAGGGTCGCAGTGTTATCGGCGGGGTCGGCTGAATGTCGCCGAGCCGGGCGAACCGGGCCAAGCCGTGGGTCATGGCCGCCGAACAGTACGCTGTTCCCCGCCTGCCGGGTGACTGGGTTGTTCTCGACCACAAGCTGATCATGAGGCCGATCGGGCTGGTCGCCCGGGGGATCGATGCCTCATACTCCCACCTGACTCCGATCCTGCATCCGCTCTACATGCCGCTGGACTACCTCGACGTCGGCCTCATGCTCGACACCAGCCATGTTCCTCTCGGGTACTTCCCGCACTTCAAAACCATGCAGGACGGTTCGGTCTACATGAACCAGCTGGTGGAGGTCGTCACCGGTGACCTCATCCCCTACCTCGAGCAGAACGGCACCGCGGAAAGCTATGCGGCATGGTGCGAGCACAGCATCGAGACGCACCCGTATGGAGGGGACCCGCACATCCTCTATCGCCTGGCGGCAACCTGCGTCGTGCTGGGGCGCAACGTGGAGGCGACAGGGGCGCTGGAGCGGATGGCCCGGATGGCCGGAGCCGACCCGGACCCCGATCCCGCCGAGTGGTACCTGGAACTTGTGTCGCAGGCGCGCCACCTTGCCGAGCGTGTCATCGATGACCCGGCCGGGACCAGACAGGCCCTCCTGGCCGGCACTGAACAGCAGCGGCGGCGCCAGCTACTGCCGATCACCGATGACTGACCGCGCCTTCGCGCCGCGCCGACCCCCCGGGCATAGCAGCACCGGCCCGGGGCGCTGCCGAATCAGCTCCCGTCAGCACCCCGCTGTTGTTCGACGTCTCTGGCTCGTCCACCGGCTGCGTTGACATCGCCAGCCACATCCGCTCATGGCCGCCGACCGCACGGCGGTCGGCGGTCGGCGGTGAATCGTCACGCTTCGTGACGCACGCCGGGGCGGCCCGACGCGCGCTCGTGCCGATGACCGTGCGTCAGGTCAGGCGTCCGGAAACGAAGCCTGATCCGCCAAGTTCTTTGCCATGACGTATTGCCGGGTCACTCCATCGGGCATGAGTTCGCCCTCCTCGCCGGTCCCATGAAAGCCGTTTCTTTCATAAAGCGCCCAGGCATTGCTGTTGCTCTGTGCCACTGCCAGCCGCAGTTCCTCCGCACCGGCCTGCCCCGCCCATTGCGCCACCCGCTGCACAAGCAGATCACCCGCTCCGCGACCGCGCCCCTGCGGCAGCACATACATGGAGATCAGCTCCACGGCTCGGCCCTCGTCGGCCGGAACGCCGCTCACCATCCCCACCGCTTCGCCGTCGAGCGACGCCACCAGGTTGCACGAGCCGGGAATGGCCAGCCGGGCACGCCAGCGTTCCTCTCGGTCACCGTCGCCCTGCCAATCCGCCAGGCTGCTCCCGAAAGCGTAGGGCGCCTCGGTCAACGCCTGCAGCCGCAGCTCGCGCCACAACGCCCAATCGTCTTCGTCAAGAACACGGGTCTCGATCATCGGCGAAGCTTGCCCGTCACGCTCGCGGGCAGCAAGCGATATGCACCGTCATGCCGCCGAAAGGGCAGTGACACGCGTGCGACCGGCGCCGGCCGTCCTCTCTGTGCTCTGCCGAGAACCGGGCGCTGCCAACAATGGCAACTTCGCGCTTCACTACGGCCGGCCTTCCGGTCGTCAGGACATCCAGTGCACGGATCTGCCGCGTAGAACGCGCGGTCCGGGTTCGGCGTCGCCCATGGCCGGCTCGTTCGCCAGCACTCGCCTTGGCGGCTTGTGGTGATGCTGCGGGGCGTGCCGCAGCGACGCCGACCAGCGACAGGAGTCGAAACGGCAGGCGGAGCCCGCACCCGTCAGCCGTGGCCCGTGATCATGGACTCTCGGCGAGGTGGGTCAGGGACGTTCGGGTGCTTTCGATCATGGCGTTGCCGAGCGCTTCCAAGTCGTCGCAAGGACGCGACGGTATGTCGGCGTCGGTGCCGAGGCTGGCGGTGAGCCTCAGGTTCGAGTCGAGCACGTCCAGGTATATGGAGCAGACCGCCGTGCCGTCGACGTTCCTTGCCTGCGAGTCGAGGCGCGCGGCTCGTCCGAGGTTCGCGACGTCGCGCGGACTCCCTTCGGTTTTGTTGTATCGCCACCCGATCCACGCAGCGGCCGCGTTCGCGCCGTACGCGAGTTGCACGGTGCCGTAGCTGGCCCAGAGGCCGTCCTCGTTCTCGACGACGTAGGCGCAGGCACCGGCGTTCGCCGACGGTCGCGGTCGCAGCGTGGGATCGCCGAGGTGAGTGGCGACGGCCGAGATGTCGAGGCGGGAACAGACGTCGCTGGTCTCGCGGTAGCGTTCGTCGTTCGATGCGTGGACGACCACGCCGCCCGCGGCGACGAGCGCGAGGATCATCACGGATGAGATGGACGCGCCGATCCAAGCGGGCGCGAGGCTGGGCCGAGACGGCGGCGGGTCCCAGAACTCAGTCGAGGTATCGATCACCGCGAAACGGTATGCCATCGGCGGGCAGCGTGTGGACCGACGTCAGTTCCAGGTTGGCTGGCGGAGAGGACCATGTGAACACCAGTGCACGGACGGTGCAGTGGATGCTGGTCGAAACCGCAGCAGGACTCCTCTCTCAGTACTTGCCGCAGTGCTGGACATCGTTTCACCGAGCGGTCTTTGCCAATCCGAACAGCACGGCGATCGGCGGTCCACGCCGCGTTTGCTTACTCATCTGGCCGCGGACAAAGCGCGCGGCTTGTGGGCCAAGCGTTGACGGCGGTTCCGGCAAGCCGGTACTCCATAGTGACGTACGGTGACGACAGGCACCTGGTGCGCTCACGACTGTGCTGGTGCGGCGCGAAAACGAACCGCCGGGACGGCTACAGATAGCCCCTGAACAGGGAAAACCTGGTTCTTATTCTGCCACGTATGGTCCACCAATGCCCCTGACCAGGGCAAACGTGAATCGATTGTTGGCAGTTTAAGAACCGCCTCGGTCGACAGCGCGTTGAGCTGCAAATATTGGCTGCTCACGCGAATGTGAGCAGCAGCCTCGGCGTCCTCGGGGTAGACGCCGAGGCGATCCAGGCGCTTTCGAGCGTGGCCGGCTTGACCCGGTACATCGCCTCCCTGAGGGGCACGCCGTTTGCTGCGGTCGAGGTGGCGTAGTAGCCGATCAAACCCATGCCGTGGTTGGTCCGGTACGCGCGTGAATGCGGCGTCTGCAGCTCGTAGGTGCGATTGGTCTCCAGCTGGCCCGCAGGCCGGTGATGCACCCGAAGGCGATCACCATGTCGCTCTGCCCAAGCCGTGACACCTCCGATTGTCTCGAGGACTGATGAGGTAAAGCTTCGTGCGAGTCGAAACTGCAGCAGCAGCGCACCCACTGGGCTGCGGCCGTGGCTAGATACGGTGCCGATACGCTCGGGCGCATACCGGATCGGGTGGAGCGGGCCATGCTGGAGATCGACAAGTTTGATCTTGACGAGATCGCGTTCGCGTTGTCGGATCAGAACGTCTACGACGAGCACCTGCACCTGGTCGACCCGGAGACCGGGGAGATGATGCTGTGGACCCGTGACGGCGGCATCGACGGCAACACCCCGGTCGACCTGGACGACCTGGACCTCGTCGCGATCCGCCCCTGCCCTCGTACGTCTGGCATGAGGACATGGCCGACTTCACCGAGTTGGTCAGCGATGACCAGGCGGCCCGCCGGCTCGCCCGTGCGATCAACGGCCGCGGTGCGTTCCGCCGGTTCAAGGACGAACTTCACGAGGAGTACCCGCACCTGTTACCGGCCTGGTATGCGTTCCGTGACGCCCGAGCCGCCCGCCGGGCGGTCGACTGGCTGTTCGACGCTTCGCTGATCAGCTAGGACGCCGCGGACCGCTTCCGGGCAAGCCATCCCGATCCGGCTGTGCCATGAGGCCGATCCCACCCTAACGGGTGCGTCCGCGAGGTTGTCGGGTTGGTAGCGTTGGCGGCTTGCCGTGACCAGATCGGGCGGAGATCAGTGGGTAAGAACAGTCGCGAACGGCACAAGGCCAAGCGGAAGGCGGCGGACGCGGCGCTACGCCGAAGGTCCGAGCGGGCGGCGGGTGGTGCCGATGATCCGTTGGGTCTGTTCGGTGCACCGCGTGTTCCGTCGCAGCTCGACCTAGCGGAGCAGATCATCGAGCAGGCAATCCACGCCCAGCATGGCGAACACATGGCGGAGCTGGACCGTTGTCATGCTCTGTTGATCGCGGGGCCGGGTGGTGCAGTCGGGATCCAGGTCGTCAACCGCGCCCTGCTGGCGCGGTTGTTGCACGATGTGGAGCAGGCGTGGCGGCGCGGCTGGCAGCCGGCCGAACTGGTCCGGGTGGCGCGCCGCGAATGCGGCGCACGTCATGGCCGGCTGATGGTCGATGCCATCGCGGCGCGGATGCGCGGCTATCCCATGGCCACCGTCGACCCGCGGTGGCAGTCACAGCTGGCGATCCTCGAAGCACGGGTCTGGTGGGACCACGATGACCATTACGTGACGATCTGGGGTGACCGGCAGGGTCTGGACCGCGCCGCCTCGATCGCCGCGCTGATTGACGTGCTTCATCTGCTCGCGACGCTGCCGGCGATCGAGGTGGTCGGCCCGGCTCCCGGCGATGCCCGGCCGGCCACGGCGCCCGCGCCGACGGACGTCGATCAGCGGATGCTCGATCGGGTCCGGGCGTTGCTGGCCAAGGCGGAGTCTACCGACTTCCCGCAGGAGGCCGACGCGTTCACGGCCAAGGCGCAGGAGTTGATGGCCCGGCACCGGATCGACCACGCCCTGCTGGTAGCCGCGACCGGTGAACGCGACCAGCCGGTCACCCGCCGGATCGCCGTCGACAATCCGTATGAGGCGCCGAAGTCGTTGCTGCTCCAGGTCGTCGCGGAGGCGAACAGTTGCCGGGCGGTGTGGGCGAAGCGCTTCGGTTTCACCACCGTCGTCGGCTTCCCGGCGGATCTGGATTCCACCGAACTGCTGTTCACGTCGCTGCTGGTGCAGGCGACCAGGGCGATGACTCAGGCCAAACCCACCACCGACGAGTACGGGCGTAACACCACCCGCTCGTTTCGGCAGTCTTTCCTGACGGCGTACGCGTCGCGGATCGGCGAACGGCTCAGCGCCGCGGCCGACGAGGTCGGCCAGGAAGCGGCCGGCTCGGCCAGCGGCGCCCAGCTGCTACCGGTGCTCGCGGCCCGTGACGACGCGGTACGCGACGCGTTCGAGAAACAGTTCCCTCAGCTGACGCACCACACGACGAACATCAACAATCGGCAGGGCTGGGCGTCGGGCCGGGCCGCCGCCGAACGGGCAGCACTGCACGGCCGGCACGCGGTCGCCCACGAGTGAACCCCACCGGCAGCCCCGGCAGCGGCCGGTTTCGCTCTTCGCGGTGTCCGCTGCCGGCCGTACGGAGTGTCGCCCGCATGCGTGGCCGACGCCCGCGGCGCTTCCCTGGTCAGGCGGTGCGGGTCGCGGCAAGGATGACGGCGTCGAGTCGGCGGTTGGCGTCGGCCGTGTCGAAGTGCGCCGGATCGAAGTCGCTGGCTTTCTCGATGCCGAGCCACTCCAGCAGGCGCTGATGTTCGGGGTGGGTGGGGTCGGCGAAGGTGTCGATGAGGTCGGCGTAGCCGTGGACACCCCCGCAGTCTTCCGGTGGGCAGGCGCGTGCACCGGCCACACAGCTGGGGTACCGGCTGCCGGGCTCGGCGGCCAGCAGCTGCTCCAGCACGATTTCGTGTTCCCAGCCGTCGCCGAAGTCGTACTCGTACCCGACGGTTTCGCCTTCTCGTGGGACCAGGTCGCGCAGGGTGGCGCGGCGTTCGTCGTGTAGCGGGAAGTCGAGGTCGGGGACGCCGTAGCGGCCGCGGGGGTGGACGAACATGTGCAGGTGCGAGTTGGTCCAGCCCATGGCGGCTTGAATCACCCGGTCCAGCCGGTCGAGGCGGATCGTCGCGGGTACGAGCAGGCGGCGCCACACCGGCGGGTCGGTGTCCAGCAGGGTGACCTTGAGCTGGGCAATCTGGTCGCCGGGCGCGACAACGCCGTACCGGGAGCGCAGCGCCCACTCGGTCAACGGCGTCAGTCGGAGCGTCCCGGCTGCGGCTTCCTCTTCGGCGAGCGCGCCGAGGGTCACCAGACCGGCCACGGCGCGGCATACGTCATTGTCCGTTGTCTTGCGCAGGCGAGTCAGTTGCTCGGTCGTGGCGTCGTCCAGGTAATAGCGCGCGCTGAGCGCAGACCAGGCCTCCTCCTGCACCGCGCCGGTGGGCGCGGCACCGTCGCCGTCCGCGATGCCGCCGAAAAGGACGGCGATGCCGTCGGCGAAGTTGTCGCCAAGCAGCGACTGGAACCAACCGGCGGAGCAGATTGCCGGTCCGAGCTGGTCGAAAGCAGCGAACATGAGGTTCCACAGCTGGGCCGGCCGATCGATCAGCCGCTGGTTCTTCTTCACCGGGACCAGCCGGCCGTGGACGACGCGGATGAGTCCCGCGGCCTTGGCCCACGCCACCACGATCGCGAGGACAGGCAGATCAGCGCTGCTGCGAGTACGGAACACCCGCTCGCCGATGACAGGATCGATTTCGTCGCCGGTATCCAGCAGACTCACCAGATGGCGGGCGTCGGCCATGGTCAGCTGTCCGGTCTGGGTTAGCTTGCGGCCCTGTCCGACCCACCGTGTCAAAGCGGTGACCTGTCGTAGCGCAGGTGTGGAAGCTGCCACGGCGGCGAGATCGTCTTCAGGCATGGGCAGTAAACCTCTCGAGCGTCATCGTCATCATCGACAGCTGCGACAAACAACCGTACGGCGATGCGCTCGCTGGGCTGGGCTAGGCTCGGCGAGCGGTCCTGGCGTGCCGCTGCGGGCGGGCGAGGCGACGGCGGTAGGGTCGCTCGGTGCCTCGCTTGCAGCAGACGGTGATCGACGAGTTCGCGGAGTGGGCTTCGGCTGCAGGGCTCGTCCCGGGCGGAGAAGCTGGCACACGATGGCGGGAACGGATCACGATCCTGCTTCGGGGCCGCGCGCAGTATCTTGATCGGCCGGATCCGACCCGGTGGCGCAGCGGTGACGTCCATGACATGTTCATGACCTATGTCGTGCCCCGGCAGGTCGACAACTGGGATCTCACCGCGCAGGGCCTGGACACCATCCGCGACTTTCTTCGTTTCCTCGACGCCACCGATCGGCTGCACCCAGCCAGCACCCGCGTGCCGGCCTTGCTCAAGGAGTTGGAGCGGCTCGCGCCCAGGTATCCCGTCGCGATGGCCGACACGAGCCGATGGCGGCTCGCGAAACGAGTGTTCCACGCGATCCTCGCCGACGGGATCCCGTTGGAGGCCGAGCCCGCGGCTCTTGACGCCTGGGCGCAGCGATTCAACGCTCGAGACGGCGAGGGCCGCCGCGCGGTCTTGGGCGAGTTGATGGACGAGCGCCCCGGCTACGCCACCGGGCAGCTGCTCATCCACGACGGTCAGGTCGCGATGCTCGGGCGCGCCGCGCCAGCCGCGAAGCACCTGGTCTGGCCAGATCTGGCCTGCGACTGTGGCTGCGAGCGGCAGGCACAGTTTCCGCCCGTCGCGATGCCCGAGGCAGCCGACCTCGCCAGGATGGTGGCCACCGACGGGGCCGGCTGGCTCAGTCGGCTCGCAGCCTTGGCGAGGTGGGCCGGCGAGGGCAAGACCGTCGACGGTCGCGGCGAGCCTCGCAAGGCCGACGTGCCGGTGCTGCTCGCGTCGCTCGACCTGCCGGCCAGCAGCGACCGAACAGGCGGCACACCGGCTCTCACCCGAATGTGGCGGCTGGCGATCGAGTTCGACGTCATTCAACGCCGCGGTACCCGAGTCGTCGCCGGCTCAGGCGCGAGTCTCATCGCGAACACACTGGCGAGTTCCGCAGAGCCGGAACAGGTCCTCGACTTCTGGTCCGATCTGGCCGACGAGTTGCTGGATCCTCCAGCGCCGGCGACCGCGCCGAAGAACGGCGAGCACCTACGTGAGTGGCTGCGGCCTTGGATGCCCCGGTTCCTCGGCATCCTGTACACCGCCACAGCAAGCGGCGAACCCGCCGTACTGGACACCATGATCGACCAATTGCTCGACGAGTACGAGCGCCGCCTCCCGCCGGGCGATCCCGCGCTGTTTGCCGGACTGGCCGCCGCGGTCGTCCGCAACGCCCTTTCCGACCTGGCCGACCATGGCGCCGTCGCCGTTGCCGGCATCGGCGACCACGTCAACGACCAACGCGCCGCTGCGATCGGCGTCGCGCCATGGGCCTTGAACCCCCAGCCCGGCCTGACCGTCGGCCTCACCGATCTTGGCCGCTACTTGGTCCGCCAACGCCTTCTCGCTGAAGGCGCACACGCGCCCGTGGCCGGTGAGCCGGACGATGCGACGTCGGCCGGCCCGATGGCGACGGGGCGGCCCTGAGCTGGGCACTGCAGGCATGACGCTGGTGTTGTCATTCGGTTACTCGGGTCATGAGGCTGGGCCGTCCGTGCTCGTCGAGCAGGCCCGGGAACCGGAGTTCGCCAGAGGCGTAGTCGACGCAGCGTTTGATCAGGTCAGCTGTCATGCCGGTGTGTTCGGCGAGGAACCGGATCCACTCGGGCAGTATCGCGACCAGTTCTGCGGCGAAGTCGTCTTTGTAGAAGTCGCGCAGGTGCAGCACTATTGCGGCGACCTTGTGCGGCGAGCAGGCCGGATACAAGCTGGGGTACTCGCGCGGGGACCAGGAGTCGGCCATTTCCGCAGCGAGGTCGGTGGCGCCGGCGGTGCCCTCGTCCGACGCGTCGCCGGCCGGCCTGTCGTCGTGGCCGAGTCGTCGCAGCCTGCGGGCGAACTGTTCGGCTGCAGTGTCCGCGCTCAGCAGTGCGAGCGTACGGCCGGGCCGGGCCTGGCCGGCCGCTTGCCGGACGGTGTGGCCGAGCCGACGGCTGCGCAGGAACTCGGCGTACTGCTCCTGGTCTTCTCCGCCCGGCCGGATGCCTTCCATCTCGCCGACCAGAAGCGCGTCGAGCGTCTCCGTGTCGTCCGCCGGGGTCAGGGTGGCACCGGCGGCGGAGGAGCCAACGGCTTGCCGCCACTCGGCAAGGGCGCCCTCGGCTGACTGATAGAAGGCGCTGTAGACAGTGGCCACCTCGTATCCGCAGGCGTCCACATCCCACAGGTACCACCGGCCCGAGCCGTCCGCTGAGGCGAAGAGGGCGACCACAGCCCAGCGGCTGCCGTAGCTGTCTCTTTGCCCACAAGGCCGAGCCGGTCACGGCACGCCCACGAATGGCCCGCTGCGCCGCGTCGTCGTCCAAATGCTCGGCGACCAGGTCCTGCGCAGACACGCTCAGCGGCGCCGGAAGCACACCGGCGAGAACGGCCAGCAGCCGCTGCACCACAGCCAGGCCAATGCCGGACTCCTCGGCCTCGTGCAGCCGCTCGTCGAGCACGGAGAGCACGGCGCGGACGAAGTCGTCCGGGTTGACCCTGTCCTCCAGCGGGCCGCGCTCGTACTGGAGCATCGCCGCGCCGAAGCGCGCACAGAAATCGTCCTCGAGATCGTCGTCGGACCACCCAGGAGCGTCCGCGACCAACGCGTCGACCATCGGTCCGGCGGACTCCGTAGCCAGTGCGGTGCGATGCTCGTCGAGCTGACGACGGTACTCGAACACCTCCCGCAACGGGTTTGCCTGCGCCATTTTGCTCGGGGTCGCCGCCCCGGGGCGGCGACCGGACTGCGACTTCTTCTTACGCTTACGAGACACCGGCAGGGCCCCGGATCGTACCCGGGCCACAGGGCACAGTCACCGACCCCGGGCATACCCCTCGGACCCTGGAGCCGCTCGGTCAACATGCTGCAGGTGAGCCTGCGGGCGAGCGCGGACAAGGATGTCACGGCCAGCAGCGCGGCTCGCGGCATGGAACGGCGCGCTGAGCTGCGAGTGTGCGGTGAGGCACGTAGGTTGTCGTCGTAGCTGTTGTCGCTGGCGGCTGCCCTGTGGTCGTCGCTTTCTAGGGTTTGATCTCCAGGGTGTTGTACGATATGACGTACAACACTGGAGGGGTCATGAAGGTCATCACTGCTTCGGACTTGCGGGCGAACCTCGCGAACGAGTTCGACGCCATCGAGAACGACGCCGAAGATCTTGTAGTTACCCGCAGTGGGCACGAGCCGCTGGTCGTCATGCTGAAGAGCGACTATGACGCGTGGCGCGAAACTGAGTACCTGTCCCGGGGCGCCAATGGCCGCGAGTTGCGCCGTCGGCGGGCGGAGATGGAAGCCGGTGGGCTGGTCCAGCATGAGCTGATCGAACAGGACGCAGAGGGCTCTGCGTGAAGCTCGTCTGGCACCCGGATGCGTGGGACGAGTACGTGGGCTGGCAGTCGGGTGATCGCAAGACCCTTAAGCGGATCAATGCTCTTATCAAGGACATTCAGCGAGGTGAAGACGGCGGCATCGGCAAGCCGGAACCCCTCAAGGGCGACCTCTCAGGCTGGGCATCGCGGCGCATCACCGAAGAACACCGGCTCGTGTACCGCGTACTGGACACCCAGGACCAGTTGGAGATCATGTCCTGCCGCTATCACTACGGTCGATAACGCTTCGTTCCTGATCAGGTGCTGCTGGCCCGGCCGGACTTCCACCTCGGCGGCCGGTGGGTTTCCATGGCCGAGTTGTTCGGATCCGGCGCGCAACTCACCGCTGGTGGTGGGTTCACCGGCGGCGACGGAGAAATGTTCTTTGCCGCCGTGGCACGCACTGCTGTGGACTGGGACGGGGTGGCCCACGGGTTGATCTTGACCGCTGATCGTGGATACACCAGCGCGGCGAGGTGGACGAACGGTGAGCCGGGTCAGGGTATCCGTCGGCGGACGGCTGGTAGCGTCACGATCGGCCCCTGAGCTGCGGGGATGCGGTTCTTATTCTGCCAACTATGGTCCACGAGTCGGGGGGCGACGCCACCCGCACCCCCTCTGCCGGATTGTCGCCGGTCGTGGGGGGTTTTGCTTCTCCGGGGGCTTCGCCGCCCGCACCCAGCTGGCTTGATCGGGGCGTGGGGGTTGCGCCTCCCCGGGGCTTCGCCACCGGCACCCAGCTCGCCTGAACGAGACGCAGGCGCCGGGGCTCCGCCGTGGGCACCACCCCGCCTCCTGGACCGCGGCGACACCCTGTCGTAGGCCTTCTCGCCGGCGCCTACCGCGCTCGGCAGAGCCGCGCTTCTGCCGAGCTCTTCCCTGTCAGCAGCTACTCCGCCTGGTCGGGTCGCCGCCACATACCGTTCCCTCAGGTATTGCCGGGCCGCATCCACACCGCCTGGTTCGGGCTGGAGCTATGCAGGCTCCCGGGGGCTTTGATGCCCGCATTGACTCGGCCGCTCGGGCCGCAGCTACAGCGTCCTGCCGACTATGGCCGGCCCGCCCGCTCGGGCTGCAACCACACGTCCCGACCGCTGGGTTGCCAGTCGATTGAAAGCGACCGATGCGGGCCGGGTTCCCTGTCCGTTCCCGTGCTTCGGCGCCGGCAATACGGGCTGCTCTGGGCGGGGTCAGCCGTGCCACCGGCGGACTTGCCGCTCGGAACGCAACAGCTTCCAGCCAAGACCCATCACACCGCGTCCCCCACCCCACCCCACCACGCAGGCCACCGCAGCACGCCGCCGCACAGCTTGCCCACTGCACGAGCCCCGGCTCATGTCGCCGAGCTGGGGGGCCTTTTTTTGGGGATTTAAGGCAGGTCGCCGGTTTCTAGTAGGAGCTGGGCTATGTCGGCTACCTTTCGGCGGTGGTTTCGAGCGGCTGCTCGTAGGGTGTTGAAGGCTGTTACGGCGTCTGCGTTGTTTTGGGCCATCAGGTAGCCGACGGCTCGTTCGATTACTACTCGGTAGTCCAGCGCGTACTGGAGCTGGCCGGCCAGTACGTCGGCGTGGTGGGCGGCCATGGCGGTGCTCAACATGGCCTCGATGACGTCGCTGTAGCGGGCCAGGGCGGTCTGCTCCGATTCGTCCCAGGCGTGTGGCTCGTCGAGGTAGACGTCGAGCGTGCCCACCGGTACACCGCCCAGGCGCAGCGGGCAGCCCAGGACCGCGAGGACCCCGTGGCGAACCAGCACGGGGGTGACCTCGGGCCAGCGGGAATCGGCGCTGATGTTGTCGGCCACCACCACGTCGTTGCGTACGAACGCGTCGACGCAGGGGCCGGTGCCGCTGCTGGACTGCACCTTCTCCAGGATGCGGCCGCGGTCGTCGCTGGCCGCGACGTAGTGCAGCGTGCTGTCCTCGTTAATGATCATGAGGCCGCAGCCGGTTACCGAGAAGAGGGTGGCGCAGGCTCGGACGGCCTCGTCGACGGCGGCCGAGATGTCGTGGCCGGGAGGGGAGTCCAGGCGGCGCAGGCTGCCGGCCAGCATCTGCGGGTCGATGGGCGCCATGTCAGGATCCTCGGTTCGGCTCGGGCGGACGTCCCGCACGTATGGTGTCCGCGACGGCTCCGGATTGAAGGCGCAGCAGAACGCCGATGATCCCGGCGTAGGTCTCGACCGCTCCGACATCGTCGGGTGTCCACGGTCGCGGCTCCGCACGCAGGACGTTGAGCGTGCCGACGACGTTGCCCGCCACCCGCACCGGGGCGGACAGTACGGCTCGGGCCGGCGCGTCGTCCGGTGCGTGCCCGGTCAGCCAATCCCACAGGCCGGCGTAGGGAGCGGCGCCCCCGAGGTCGGCCACCCCCACAGTCGCGTCCCGGATGACGCAGTCGATGCCCGGCCCCTGCCCCTGATCGAGCTGACCCCGTTCCAGCGCGGCCGCCGTGGCGTCGGAGACACCCACTATCCGCAAGTCGTTCCTCTCGTCGAGAAGCATCAGCCCGGCACCATCGATCTGCAGGACCTCCTGGGCCGCGTGCAGCACCCGGTTGAGATGCTCCACCAGCGCCACGCTGTCGGTGGCGACGTGCAGGTCCACGGTCTGCAGCAGACCGTGCAGGGAGGACGACAGCGCCCGATGATCGACCGGCACGGCGGCTCCTTCGGTGGGAGAGGGGCGTGGCGTGGTTGCCCGGTACACCGCGACCGAAACAGCGATGCGGGATGCCGATCCGGCGATACGCGGATATCGTGGGAAGTCCTGTCAGACCTCCGCCCTGTGTCCGCGGAGCTGGTGTCACGGAAGGGTGACCCATGCTCACGGACCACGAAGGCGTTCCGGCCTGCACCAACGCGCCGGTTGAGATCACCGATGACCTGGACGAGATCGCCGAGCAGTACCACCGCGACCGCGCCGGTCTCGACCCGGCACAGGCACGCCGGCTCCGCGATGATCTGATCCGCCGGCTGCTGCCCTTCGCCGGTCGGCTCTCCGCCCGCTACCGGCACAACCGCGAACCCGCCGACGACCTCGAACAGGTCGCCCGCCTCGCCCTGGTCAAGGCCATCGACCGCTACGACCCCGAACGCGGATCCTTCACCGCCTACGCGGCCACCACGATCAGCGGCGAACTCAAACGCCACTTCCGCGACCACACCTGGGCCCTGCAAGTACCCCGCCGCCTGCAAGACCTCTCCCGCACGGCCGGACGGGCCGCCGAAACGCTGACCGCCGAACTGCACCGCCCCCCGACCGAACAGGAGATCGCCGCGCACTGCGGCGTCGACCCGGCCGACATCACCGAGGCCGCCGCCTCCCGAGCCGGCTACCGGCCCGTCTCGCTCAACCTGCCCGTCGGCGACTCCGGCACCGAACTCGGCGACCTCCTCGGCGACCCCGACACCCACCTCGAACTGCTCACCGACCAACTCACCCTGCGCCGCCTGATCAACCAGCTGCCCCCGCGCGAGAAACACATTCTGCTGCAGCGCTACTACGGGAACCGCACCCAGCAGGACATCGCCGACGAGCTCGGCATCTCCCAGATGCACGTCTCCCGGCTGATCAACCGCACCCTCGGCTGGCTCCGCACCGCCATGCTCACCGACGACACACCCTCCTGGCCCGGCGCCAACCCCACCACCGGCACCGGACCCCTCGTGGCGATCCGGCGCACCACCGCCGGACCCCTCCAGGTCACCCTCACCGGCGAGCTCGACCGCGACAACGCCGACCAGCTGCAGCAGGACCTCGTACGCATCATCGCCCGCACCCCCGCCGGCACCCCGATACACATCCACCTCGGCGCGGTGCCACTGCTGGACGCCGCCGCCGCCCGAGCCCTGCTCACCGCCTACGACACCGGCCGCCGCCGTGGCATCCCGGTCACCGTCGTGGCCATGCAACCCTTCATCCGCCAGTACGCCGAAGCAGCGGGCTTGCGCCCGCTGCTGCCCCAAGACGGAAGCGGTGAGCGCTGAGAGTCGATCGATAACGCGGTGAGAGCGGAGGTCGGGAGGCTTACCGACGTCGGGGTGAGAGTCGTTCAGGAGAGCAAGCGGTCGCTCGCCCGGGCAACTCGGCCCAGCTCTGGTAGATGCGTGAGGTCGAGGGCGCCGCCGACCACGTTTACACGCTGCGCAATTCGGCGAGCGACCGGCGCCTGTCCATCCCGAAAGGCAACCCGAACCTGGGGGTGCAGGCGATCACGTGTCCGTGCAACGGCGCGCTGGGCCTGTAGATCATTAACGACAACAACTGACCAGGCCGGGCGGGCCGGCGCTTCCACACGTTGCCGAGCGAGGCGCACGGGAGCGCCCACCGGGACGGCGAAAAAACGGCTTCGTATCCTGTACGGATGGGTGATGACCGACTTGACGACGCTACGGACTTCGGCGCGCTGGGGCTGCGGGCGGAGTTGCTTCAAGCGCTCAGCGGTCTGGGCTACGAAGAACCCACACCGATTCAGCGCGAGGCCATTCCGCCGCTGATCGAAGGCAAAGACCTCGTGGGCCAGGCGGCCACGGGCACGGGCAAGACCGCGGCCTTCGCGCTGCCGCTGCTGCAGGGGCTCGAGCCCGGCGGATCGGACGGGCCGGCGTCGCTGGTGCTGGTGCCGACCCGCGAGCTGGCCGAGCAGGTCTCGCAGGCCGTTCACCGCTACGGGCGTGAGCTGGGAGTTCGCGTCCTTCCGGTGTACGGCGGGCAGCCGATCAGCCGGCAGCTGCAGGTGCTGCGACGCGGGGTGGACATCGTGGTCGGGACGCCGGGCCGGGTGCTCGACCACATCGAGCGCGGCACCCTGCAGCTCGGCCAGGTGCGGGCCGTCGTGCTCGACGAGGCCGACGAGATGCTCGACATGGGCTTCGCCGAAGACATCGAGGCCATCCTGGCCGAGACGCCCGACACCCGGCAGACCGTGCTGTTCTCGGCGACCATGCCGCCGCGCATCGACGCGATCGCCCGGCGGCACCTGCGTGACCCGCTGCGGATCCGGATGGGCCGGGACACCACGGCGGCCGACACTCTGCCCAAGGTCCGTCAGAGCGCCTTCCTGATCGCCCGCGCCCACAAGGCGGCTGCTCTCGGACGGGTGCTCGATGTCGAAGCTCCGCAGGCGGCGATCGTGTTCTGCCGCACGAGGGAAGAGGTTGACGAGGTCACCCAGAGCCTGAACGGCCGGGGCTACCGGGCCGAGGCGCTGCACGGCGGCATGAGCCAGGACCAGCGCGACCGCGTGATGGGACGGCTGCGCGGCGGCAGCACCGAACTGCTGGTGGCCACCGACGTCGCCGCGCGCGGCCTCGACGTGGAACAGCTGACCCACGTGATCAACTACAACGTGCCGTCGGCCCCCGAGGCGTACGTGCACCGCATCGGCCGGGTGGGCCGGGCCGGGCGCGAGGGCGCCGCCATCACCCTGGCCGAACCGCGCGAGCAGCGGATGCTCAAGGCCATCGAGCGCCTCACCGGGCAGCGGATCGTCCCCGAGAAGCTGCCCACCGTGACCGATCTGCGGGCGCGCCGCCTGGAACTGCTCCGCACGACCGTACGGGAAGCGCTGGAGGACGACGATCTCGACCGGTTCCGGCCGATCCTGGACCTGCTCACCGACGAGGCCGACATCGAGCTGGTGGCGCTGGCCGGCCTCAAGCTGCTGCACGACGCGAACGGCGGCGACGTCGACGAGCCCGAGATCCCCACGGCGTTCCCGCCGCGGGAACGCGAGGACCGGCGCCGCGAACCGCCCACCCGCGGGCCCAAGAACCGGAACAACGACACGACCCGGCTGTTCGTCGGCATCGGCCGCCGGGCCGGTCTGCGCCCGCAGGACCTGGTCGGGGCCATCGCCAACGAGGCCGGCCTGCCCGCGCGGGACGTCGGCGCCATTCAGATCACCGACCGTTTCGCGCTGGTCGAGGTGCCCGAGGCGGAGGCCGACCGGGTGATCCAGTCGTTGCAGAAGAGCACCATCCGCGGCAAGCGGCCCACCGTGCGGCGCGAGCGGTACGACCGCTAGCGCCCACGACGGTGCGGGACGGGCCAGAGCCTAGCTCTGGTCCGTTCCCTCCAGCAGCTGCCGCTGGCGGTCTATGTGGCCGAGCAGGGCGGCGCGATATTGCCCGGCCAGCTCGGTCAGGCCCTCGATCTCCTGCACCACGCGGCGGCGGTCGTCCTGGGTGCCGGCCAGCGCCCGGTCGTGGTCGCGGCGGGCGTCGGTCTCGATGGCGGCGGCCCGGCTCTCCGACTCGCGGATCAGCTGATCGGACCGTTCCCTCGCCCCGACCAGCAGCGACGAGGATTCCTCGCGGGCGTCGCGCATGTGGTCGTCGGCGGTGCGCTGCGCCATGGCCAGCACGCGATGAAGGTCGGGGGCGACCGGCGCGGGAGCGCTCTGTGCGGCCCGGCGAGCCTCCATCAGCAGGTCACGGGTCTCGCTGGCGTGGCGTTCGGCGGCGTCGCAGGCCCGGCGGATCCGAGTCAGCTGCGCACCCGCGGCGGCGAGCTCGTCGCGGGCGCCCGGATCGGGGGCCGGGGCGGCGCGGGGCGGGACGGATCGCGTCCGGAGGAGCTCGTTCTCTTCCAGCAGACGGATCATCTCCTGGGTGGCCTCGTCGAGGAAGGCGTCGACCTCTTCCTCGTCGTAACCGCGCTTGCCCAGGGGCGACTTGCCGAATTCCATGTTGTGGATGTCGGCCGGTGTAAGTGGCATCGTGCTCCTCATCTCCGCCGAAGCGGTGGCTCGCGGGCTCGGGGACGGATGGCGACCGTGCCGATGTCACGTACCGGAGGGCGCCCGGGAGCCCTGAGGCGGGTGATAGTGAACCCGCCTCACTGTACGCTCCCGGCCGCGATCGATCAGGCGCGGTGACCGACGTGACAATGGCCGTGCGCCGCACATGGGGTAACGCTGGTAGTCGGCACCGACGACGAACTGAGGGGTGGACGGCATGGCCGAGCAGAGGGCGATTCTGGCCGGAGGCTGCTTCTGGGGGATGCAGGACCTGATCCGCCGGCGCCCAGGGGTGATCACGACGAGGGTCGGCTACACCGGCGGCCGGGTCGAGAACGCGACCTACTACAACCACGACGGCCACGCCGAGGCGATCGAGATCACGTACGACCCGGCCGTCACGTCGTACCGGGATCTGCTGGAGTTCTTTTTCCAGATCCACGACCCGACCACGCGCAACCGGCAGGGCAACGACGTCGGCACCAGCTACCGGTCGGCGATCTTCTATACCGACGACGAGCAGAAGCGCGTCGCCGAGGACACCATCGCCGACGTCGAGGCGTCGGGGCTGTGGCCGGGCAAGGTGGTCACCGAGGTGACCGCGGCCGGCCCGTTCTGGGAGGCCGAGCCCGAGCACCAGGACTATCTGGAGCGCATCCCGGACGGCTACACCTGCCACTTCCCGCGCCCCGACTGGAAGCTGCCGAAGCGCTGAGCCGTGCCTGAGCGCTAAGCCCCGCGCTGCATGGGTAACTCGCCGGTGTGGGGCCGGGTCATCAGGGTGCCGCGATGCTCATCGTCGCCCCGCACGAGGGCGGCGATGCGCTCGCACACCTCGGGCTCGAGCCGGCTCAGGGTCGGCCGGGCCGGCTGCTCGGTGATGTAACCCTGCACGTGCCGGATCCGCTGCTCGTAGATCTCGCGCAGCGTCAGCGGGGACTCGTCGTCGACACCCTCGACGATGACGACCCGCGGCGCGTGGCTGGCGTGCCGGGCGGTGTCCATCACCAGCGACAGCTCCTTGGCCGCCAGCGGGTGGTGCAGGATGGCCCGGTCCACCTTGATCTGGGTCAGCGGCAGCTCGGCCATCCGCGACAGCGACGCGTAGCCCTCGCCGAAGTCGTCGACGGCGAACGCCACCCCGACGTCGCGGGCGATCGCGGCCAGCCGGTTGTGGAAGTACGCGTGCGGCGCCTCGGCCCACTGCTCGCCGCGGCGGGGCTCGATCGGGTCCTGTTCCGAGATCTCCAGCGTGATGGCGGCGGGCTCGATGCCCAGCTCGGCGATGGCCGTGCGCAGCACCTCGACGTAGGCGTCGCTCAGCAACGAGCGGACGGCCACGTTGATCGACAGCGGCTTGGGCTCGGCCCACGGGCCCTCGGCGTGCGCCCGGGCGTACGTGTAAAGGGCCATCCGCAGGATCACCTTGTCGCGCTCGACGACGAACCGGTCGCCCCACACCTCGGCCAGACGCAGCATGGCGACCGGGGCCCGCGAGTCGGAGGCCGAGCGCCGGGCCAGCGCCTCGTAGCTGTGCACCTCGATCCGGCGGGCGGTCTTGCCCAGCGTGACGACCGGCTGGAACACCACGCTGTAGGACCCGAGCACCCGGCGGTACAGCTCGAAGCAGTGCTCGAACAGCGCGCGCGGCAGCCGCCCGAACGCCTCCCGCAGCGCGGTCACGACCTCGATCTCGGCCTCGTCCGGGGACGCCGCGAAATCCGTACGCCAGACCGTCTCGAGGATCTTGGCCAGGGGCTGACCGAGGCCCAGCAGCTCGGGCGCCGGGTCGACCAGGGCCAGCAGCAGGGACCGGCCCTCGGCGTGCCGCAGCGGAACGCAGAGCACCGTGCGGTGGTCGTCGTGCACGGTGTGGCCGAACCAGTCGGCGCCGGGCGGGAAGCGCAGCATCGGGCCGATCGCGTCGAGGTCGAACCGCTTGCTGGAGTCGATCGGCTGGAACCCGCCGGACGTGTATTCGAGCAGCGCCGTCGAGTGGGCCCGGGTGGCGGCGCGCACGTATTCGACACGCGACGGCGCGGCCGACCCGGCGTCGGCTCGGGTGCCGGACGAGCGTGGGGCGGCGTGCCGGGGCATGCGGGCGTGCTGCGACAGCCGCCGGATCAGCTGCCCGATCTCGGCGGTGGCCGCGTCGAGCGGGTTGGCCAGCGGCAGGACGGCCGGCGCGGCATTGCCCGAGGATCCGACCAGCACCACGTCCTCGGCCCACGGCGGCCCGGTGACCTGCGGAGACAACCCCTGTTCGCGTACGGCGGAGGCCAGCGCCCCGAACGTGACGCACGGCTGTCGCCGCAACGTGGCCAGCAGGTGCGCGGTGAGCACGCCGTGCCCGACCACCGGGGTCTCGCGCTCGGCCGCGTCGTCGGCGCAGGACATCAACGCGCCGTACCGGTGGCTGGGCGCGCCGAAGACTCCCGCCGGACCGGCGGCGTCGACGATCAGCACCGCCGCGCCGGAGAAGAACTCGAGGACGTCCCGTTCGAGAAAGGCCATCCGAAGCCCCAAGTCGGGATTTTCGGAAAGAACGGATTCGTCCAGATCAGGAGTGGCCAAATAGGTCTCGGCGCCGCGACTCCACGTAGGAGTGGTCACCCGGCCGGCGAAATAGACGACCAGGAGATCCGTTTTGTCGGAGCGGGTGGCGATCTGGCGTAGCGCAGCCTTGACGTCACTAGCAGTCACATGAGGGCCCGTGAACAGCCGCGCGTCGAAGCCTTCGAGCTCGAACAGCTCGTGCACGGCCTCGGCGTCCCGTTCGGCGAAGCGCAGGCGGGTGTGGGCGTCGTTGACCCCCACAATCACCGCGAAGCGCTGATTTGCCATCGAACGCCTCCGGTTTCGCGCACTCCCTCACTGAAATGCATCCGAGTGCGGCCGTCGCTGATGATAGCGATCAGCTCGCGCCAATCAAATCGATCATCGGCGACATTTCCACCCGTACGGGGTAGTGGTCCGAAGCAAACTCGGTCTCGTCGCCGCGAACCACCGTCATGCCGGTCGCGGCGGCGGCGATCCGCGGGCTCGCCAGCACATAGTCCAGGCGCATCCGGGAGAACTCGCGTCCGCCGCCGCGCGTGGTCGGCACGGTCAGCGGCGAACCCGAGCCGGCCACCTTCCACAGGTCGGCGAACCCGGCGTCCAGGAACGCGGCGACCGCCCGGGTGTCGGCCGTGCCGTCGGCGGCCAGGTGCCGGGCGCGCAGGAAACCGGGCTGCGGGGCGAGCGTCTCGGTGTGGTCGGTGCCCGGGTCGAGCCCGTTCAGGTCACCGGCGACGATCGTGGGCACCTTGTCCGGGCGGTAGCGCGCGGCCAGCCACCGGGCCTCGCGCATGCGGCGGTACGGCGAGAACGGGTTCAGGTGGGCGCTGACCACGCGCAGCGGGCCGCCCGGAGTCGCCACCGTGACGACCGCGGCGGCGTGGTGCAGCCGGAACCGCACCACCGCCCGGTCGACGATCTCGAGCGGCGGCCGGACCAGGACGGCGACCGGCTGCCCGAGGAACGAGCGCGCCAGGTGCGGCACCATGCCCACGGTTCCGGCCAGCTCGCGCATCACCCGGCGGTCGTTGCGCTCGAAGTCGCGCAGCTCCTGCAGGGCGAGCAGGTCGGGCCGCTCGCGACGGATCACCTCGGCGATCGCGTCGAGCCGGCCCTTGCCGCCGGTCTTGATGTTCCAGGTCATGAAGCGCAGGGTCATGGTTCACTCCCGGTTGGTGGCGATGGCCGGCGGGTCAGGCCGCGACCGGCCGGTGCTGCTCGCTGTCGCGGACGAGCTGCGCCTCCTCCGCGGCCTCGGTGACGGTCTCGGCGTGCTCGGTGGGCCGAATGATGAGATAGAGCGCCCCCACCCAGCAGGCCGTCAGCAGCGTCGCGCCGAGGAAGTCGGTCGGGTGGTGCATGCCGCGGTACATCCGGGACAGCGCCACCATCGCCGGCATGAGCACCGCGAGCGCCAGGAAGACGTAACGCCACCACTGCCGTACGCGGGGCATCACGATGACCGCGATGGCGACCCAGACGCACATGGTGGCGGCGATGTGCCCGGACGGGAACGACGAGGTCGGCATCTGGCCGTCCATCTGCTCGACCGGCGGACGCGGGCGCCCGGTCGCGGCCGCGCTGGTGAGGAACAGGGTGAGCTCGCCGGCCATGGTCAGCACGAGGAACAGCACCGGACGCCACTGCCGCCACAGGGCCAGGGCCAGCGGGCAGAAGACCAGGCAGATCAGCAGGATCGCGTGGGTGTCGCCGGCCTTGGAGGCGAGCCAGCTCAGGTGGTCGAGCCGCTCGGTGCGGAACGTCTGCAGCCAGCGGGGCACGCCGTCGTCCCACGAGCCGAACGCGGTGCCGGGCGTCCACTTGGTCAGGGCGTACCCGACGAAGTAGAGAACCCCGAATGTGAACACCCAGCCGACCAGGATCTCGGCCCCCTTGGCCCACGGGTGCGGCAGCACGGCCTCCTCGGCGGGGGCGGGCACGAGATCGTCGGAGGCCTCCGGTTCGAGGCCGTCGGTGACCGCCGGAACCGGGCGGCCGGATTCGCGGCGCCACACCCGGAAGGCGTACGCGGTGATGCTGATCCAGGCCAGGCCGAGCAGCCAGCCGGCGAGCACGTCGGACAGGAAGTGCACGCTCAGGGCGATGCGGGTCAGCCCGACGGCCACGATGATCACGGCCGCGACCGACAGGATCGCGCCCTTCCAGCGGCCGCGGGTGGCCGACAGCACCACCAGGGCCAGCGCGCCCCAGACGATGGTGGCGCCCAGCGTGTGCCCGCTCGGGAAGCTGTGGCCGCCGCCGAACGCGACCGGGTCGGCGACCACCGGCCGCACCCGCCCGACCAGCGCCTTCAGCGACGGATCGAGGACCATCGCGCCGAGGCCGGCGACCGCCAGATAGAGCGCCAGGCGGGGCCGGCGGCGGATCAGCAGCCACAGCACCACCATGACGACCAGCGGGACCAGCACGCCCCGGCCACCCAGCGAGGTGATCGTGGTGATCACCTTGACCACCGCCGGGTGCGGGGCGACCAGGCCGTTCATGCCGTCGGCGATCGACTGGTCGAGGTTGCGCATCGGCGCCCAGTTGCTGCGAACGAGCAGCAGCAGCGTGCCGAAGCCGAGACCGGCCAGCACCACCGCGATCAGACCGGCGATGCTCCGCTCCGCGAAATGCCTGACCGGCGCCCATCCGGCGCGTTCCACCACATAGTTGTCGTCCGTCACACCGCGGGCTTTACCCGGAGCGCTTCGCGCGTACACCGCGCCCGATCCGGGCCGCCCGCCGCGGACGGGGTTTGCCCCGGCTCGCCTTGGGTTCGTCGGGGCTCGGCTCCCACTTGTCCTTGAGCGCGGGCCGGTCCACCCCGACCCGGGCCGCCTCGAGCTGGGCCGCGAACGCGATGCCCAGGAACAGCGCGATGCCGGTCAGATTGGCCCAGAGCAGCAACGCCATGATCGCGGTGAGCGGCCCGTACGTGGCGCCGAAGTTGCTGCCGAAGCGCACGTACCCGGCCAGCAGCAGGCTGGCCAGCCACCACAGCGCGGTCGCGACCACGGCCCCGAACAGCAGCCAGGACAGACCCGGCTGGCGCCGGCGCGGCGAATACTTGAACAGCAGGCCGACGGCGAACACGATCAGCACCAGGCTGAGCGGCCAGCGCACGAAGTCCCAGGCCACCCGCAGGTCGTCGGCCCACGGCCAATGCCGCGCGGCCGCGTCGCCGAACGGCCGGCCCCCGACGAGCAGCAGGAACCCGAAGAGCGCGGGGATGCCCGCGAGCACGGCCAGCAGACCGGCCCAGAGGTATTTGAACAGCGCCGGCCGGTCCCGCTCGACGCCGTAGATGCGGTTGGCGCCCCGCTCGATCTGCGCCATCGCCGTCATCAGCGCGGCCAGACCGGTGATCAGACCCAGGGTCAGCGCCACCTCACCGGCGTCGCTGCTGCTCTCGCTGTCCTCCAGCAGATCCTGGACGAGCGGGTCGCTGGCCCCCGGGGTCAGCTCCAGCACCGTCTCGGCCACAACCCGGCCGCCCTCCTCGGCGCCCAGGTCGGCCGCGAGACCGGCCAGCGCGATGAGGAACGGCACGATGGCCAGGCACAGCTGGAACGCGAACGCGCGGGCATGGCTGAACCCGTCGCCGTAGCGGAACCGGATGAACGCGTCGCGCAGCAGCGGCCAGCGGCCGTAATGCCAGAGGGCGTGCACCGCGTCGTCGGCCGAGAGGTCGTCCCCCCGCATGTCCCGCGTCTCGGGGACCGGCTCGGTACTACTCACGGGCCGCCTCTCGGATGTCCTCGGCCGCCTCCGCCGCCGTGCTCACGTCGTACGCGAGGTCGGCGTCGCCCGCGGGCCGCGGGACGCTGAGCAGCAGCGCCTTGGGCCGCACGGAGATCTTGAGGCTGCGGCCGGGCTCGATCAGGTCGCCGTCGAGCTGCCGGGGTTGCGTACCGCGGGAATGAATTTCGATCTTGGAGGCCGTGTACGTCTCCATCAGCGGAACCCGGTCCCGGCGGCGGATCACGCCCCAGGCCAGCGACGCCCAGTGGGCCAGGTTGTTCGGGCTGAGGATGGCCACGTCGAGCAGGCCGTCGGCCGGGTCGGCCTCGGTCAGCAGCCGCACGCCGCCCTGCAGACGGCCCACGTTGCCGACAATCACCGTACGGGGGCGGCGCGGCATCGGCGGCCGGTCGTCCAGCACGATCCGGGCGCGCATCGGGCGGTCCCGCAGGTGCTTGACCGCCCCACCGACGTACGCGAGCCAGCCGATCCGCTTTTTGGCCTCCTCGGACGTGCCCGCCAGCATCTGGGCGTCGAACCCCATGCCGGCCATCACCACGAAGCTCTTGCCCTCGCAGACGCCCACGTCGATGCGCCGGCGGCCGCCCTCGATGGCCACCTGCACGCCGGTGGCCGCGTCGGCGCCGAGGCCCAGGTTGGCCGCCAGCAGGTTGCCGGTGCCGGCCGGGAGCACGGCCATCGTCACGTCCGTGCCGGCCAGCGCGCTGACCACGGCCATCACCGTGCCGTCGCCGCCACAGGCGAAGACCAGCTCGGCGCCGTCCTCCATCGCCTGCTTGGCCTGCCCCTCGCCGGGGTCCTCGGGGGTGGTCTCGTACCAGTCCGGCCGGGGCCAGCCGACGCTGTCCAGACCTTCGTCGACCATCCGGCGAAGGGCGTCCATATCGGGCACTTTGGTGGGGTTCACGACGACTGCACTGCGGGGTCCCGTCACGCGGACAGTTTGCCCGGGTGAGGTAACGACTGAAACTCCCCCGTGGCTCTGTACCGTTACCTCGTGAGCATGACGGCAGTCACCTGGTGGGGCCACAGCACCGTGTGGCTGGAGGAGTCGGGCACGACTCTGCTCACCGATCCGGTGCTCACCGATCGTGTCGCCCACCTCAGACGGATGGCCGGTCCCACCCCCGCGGTGCCCGGCGTGCCCGACGCGGTGCTGCTCTCCCATCTGCACGCCGACCACTTCCACGTGGCGTCGCTGCGCAAGCTCGGCGGCCGTCCGAAGCTCATCGTCCCGCGCGGCGCCGCGAAGTTCGTGGTCCGATGCCTGGGCTCAGAGGCGGCTTCCCGTACGGTCGAGCTGGCGCCGGGCGACGAGACCACCGTGGGTTCCGTACGGGTGACGGCCGTGCCCGCCGCCCACGACGGTGGCCGCGGCCCGTGGTCGCGGGAGCGGGCGATCGCCATCGGTTTCGTCGTCGAGGGCACGGCCCGCACGTGGTACGCGGGCGACACCGGCCTGTTCGACGAGATGAGCGACCTGGCCCCGCTCGACCTGGCGCTGATCCCAGTCGGCGGCTGGGGCCCCACGCTCGGTGCGCACGGCCACCTCGACGCGGCCGACGGGGCCGAGGCGCTGCGCCGGGCCAAGGCGTCGTGGGCGGTTCCGGTGCACTACGGCACGCTGTGGCCGATGGGCCTGGCCCGGGTCCGTTCGCACATGTTCCACGAACCCGGGGCCAACTTCGCGCGCCTGGCCGGGCGGGCCGCCCCCGACTCGCTGGTGCGGGTGCTGACCCCCGGCGAGACGCTGACGATCGGTCCCACCGCGTGACGGCCACTCTGGGCACGCTGGCCTGGCTGTTCGGGGTGGTGGCGTTCGGCGCCATCCTGCCGATCGTGCCGACCGGAGCCGCCGTCAGCGGCGCGGCCGCGCTGGCATTCCACGAGCACCACCCGCTGACCATCGTCCTGGTCATCGCGGCCGGCGCCGCCGGGGCGTACGTGGGCGACCTGGTCATGTACGCGATGTGCCGGGTCGGCGGCGAAAAGCTGGCCCGCCGCCTGCGCTGGCTGCGCGACGAGGAACACCTGGCCGCGGTGAAGGAGAAGCTCCACAAGAGCCAGATCCCGGTGCTGCTGGTCTCCCGCCTGATCCCCGGCGGCCGCGTCCCGGTGCTGCTGGCGGCCGCCTTCCTGGGCATGCCGTGGCGCACGTTCGTGGTCGCCAACGCCCCCGCGTGCGCGCTGTGGTCGACCGTCTACGCCGCCATCGGAGTCCTCGGCGGCTCGATCTTTCCCGAGCCGTGGGAGGGCGTGGTCGCCGCCGTCCTGCTGATCCTGATCATCAACCAGACGGTCTCGTGGATCACCAAACGCCGCGAGGCCCGCGCCGAGGCGGCCGAGAGCCCCTCCGAAGCCTGAGCGCCCGCCCTCAATACTTCAGGTGCTGGCGGGTCAGCTTGGCGACCTTCTGCACCGAGATGATGCCGCCCGACATCGTGCCGTTGTCGTGGGAGAGGACGGCGATCGAGACGTCGGTGCCCGCGCCGGTGATGCGGCCGACCGAGTTGATGATCCAGCGGTAGTTCTCGGTCGAGCGGGCCAGCCAGCCGTTCTTGACGGTGAACTTCTCGGCGCCGCGGGCCGCCGCCGGGACGCCCCAGTCCTGGCTGTCGTCGACCGTGCTCATCAGCGTGTAGGCCAGCTTGCGCGAGCCGGCGTCGAGCGGGCCGGACGTGTCGACCAGCTCGGACAGCAGCTTGACCTGGTCGTTCACCGTCGTGCGGGTCAGGCCCCAGGCGCTGTTGACCTTCGTCTGGGTCAGCCCGAGCCGCTTGTTGCACGCGCCGACGCCGCTCGCCCGGCCCAGCTTGGCGAAAAGGGACGTCGTGGCGTCGTTGTCGCTGAGCCGGATCATCCGCTTGGCCAGCGACAATTCGGTCGCGGTGAGATCGCGGCGGGCGTCCTGGGCCTTGAGCAGCAGGCAGGCCAGCACCTGCACCTTGACGACGCTGGCGGTCTCGTATTTCTCGCTGCCCCGGAACGAATAGCGCTGACCGGTGCGACGGTCGAGCACGGCGACCGAGAACTCGGGGGCCGAGGCGGCGTACTTCTTCAGCGCCGCGTCGAGGGCCTTCACCCGCTTGGCCCGCTCCTGAGCCGCGAGCTGGGCCTGGGACGGGCCGGTCGGCGTCGGGGCGGCCTGCGCGCGCACCCGGGCCTGACCGGTCGAGGCCGGCGGTGGAGCCGCGTTGGCCGCGTCGCTGAACGTCCCGATCGGGCCGCCGCCGGAGTCGTCGCGCATCATCGCCACGCCGACCAGCCCCGCACCGCCGAGGACGCCCACCACCGCGATGGCCAAGATCCAATTCCGCGTACGTCGCACGCCTGCCATAGTGCCGTGTCGCGCCGGTTCATGTGCGTCCTAGCGTGCTTCGCGTACGAGATTGACAGAGACTATCGACGTACGGGTGATTTGCGCTCACCCCGGGTGACAACCGGCCGGAAGTGACCGCCTGCCGCATGATGGAGTCATGCGCTTCCCGTTGGTGTCCCCGTCCGCGATCGCCGAGCTCACCCGCTACGCCGTGGGTCAGGTGGTCGAGACCGCGGCCGCGGTGGCCACCGTCCCCGTACGGGTGATCAGCGTGCTCGGCCAGACAGAACTCTTGGTGAGCCGGGTCACGATGCTCGCCGACGAGGCCGAATCCCTGATCCAGCGGGTGTCCGCGGTGGTCGCCGCGGCCGAGTCGACGGTGACCGAGGCCCGCACGATCGCCGCCGCCGCCTCCGACGTGGTCGGCCAGGCCGTGGCGATCAGCGCCCGAGCCGACATGATCGTCGGCAGCGCCGAAGAGATCAGCTCGCGGGCCGGGGTGGTCGTCGGCACGGCCGAAGGAGTCAGCGAGCAGGCCGGCACGATCGTGCTGCGCGCGGTCGGCATCTCGGACGCGGCCGAGGGCGTAGTCGGCCGGGCCACCGAGGTCAGCACGCGGGCCGAGGGCGTGGTCGAGCGGGCCGACGCCGCGGCCCGGGAGGCCACCCGGCTGCTGGAGGCGTACTCGGAAACGCTCCTGAAAGGGGCCCCGATCGCCCAGCGCTTCGTCGACGAGTTGTCGCCCGAGGAGGTCACCGCGGCCATCCGGATGGTCGACCAGCTGCCGGCCCTGCGCGCCCACCTGGTCGACGACGTGATGCCGCTGCTCGGCAAGCTCGACCAGGTCGGCCCCGACCTGCACAAGCTGCTCTCGGTCACCGAGGACCTGCACCTGGCCATCGCCGGCCTGCCCGGCCTCAAGCTGCTGCGCCGCCGCGGCGAGGAGCGGGTCGAGGAGGAGTCGCGCTAGGCGGAACGGACGACGTCCAGCATCAGGTCGAGGTGGCCGCGATGCTGGGCGGTCTCCCGGATCATCTGCACGATCATCCAGCGCAGGCTGACCGGCGCCTGACCGAACGACGGCAGAGCCGCCCGACGGTCGAGGTCGTCGAAGCGCGCGACCGCCTCCCGGCTCCGCGCGCACGCGGCCCGATAGAGCTCCCGCAGCTGTTCCACCGAGTCGTCGCCCGCCGACGCCCAGGCCCAGCTCTCGTCGCCCTGCGCCTGCTCCCACGGCGGTGGATAGGCCGCGCCGAGCAGCTTGTGGGTGAACCAGAGATCCTCCATGTGCGCGAGGTGCTTCACGATGCCGCCGATGGTCATATCGGTGGCCGGAAGCAGCCGCGCGGCCGCCGCCCGCTCACTGAGCCCGTCGAGCGCCGCGAGCACCATCGCGCGATGCTGCTCGAGGAACTGCTCCAGCGTCTCCCGCTCCGGCGGATGCAGATGTGGATAGTCCATCGACCGACCTCCCGGCAACTTCCTGAGTAGTCACCCTGCCAGGAAACAGACCGGCCGTCCCGGTAGGGGGAACCGGGACGGCCGACTGTTCGGGGGGTCGGGTGGGTCAGGCGGCGGCCACCAGGCTGGTCACGTCGCGGACCTCGGTGACGGCGCCGGTGGACAGGCAGTACTGGGCCGCCACCGCCTGGACCGCGCCGCTGCGGACGGCCTTGTCCACCACGGACGAACGCTCGCGCAGCAGGTCGAGGGTGTAGATCGAGTGCCGCGCGCCGATCTCGCTGGGTGTGGTGGCGCCGTTGTGGCGGGCCCGCAGCACGTCGGGGGCGATGCGCTCGGCGATGTCGCGGACGTAGCCGGCCGGGACGGTGGCGTTGTCGACGACCCCGGTCGCCGCGGCCACGGCGCCGCAGCCCTCGTGGCCGAGGACGACGATCAGGGACACGCCGAGCATGCCGACGGCGTACTCGACCGAGCCGAGGGTGGCCGAGTCGACGACGTGCCCGGCCGTGCGGACCACGAACAGGTCGCCGAGGCCCTGGTCGAAGAGGATCTCGGCCGGCACGCGGGAGTCCGCGCAGCCGACGACGAGCGCGAACGGCGACTGCGACTGGCTGAGCTCCGCCCGCCGGACGGCGCCGCGGTTCGCGGCGCCCGTGCTGCGGTCCTCGAGCCACCGGTGGTTGCCTTCGAGAAGCTTTTCCCAGGCTGAGGTCTGATCAGAAAACATGGTGGGGGGCTCCGGAATCAGTTGAGAATGGCGCCGGTCGTGGCGACCTGCTCGGTGAGAACGCCGCTGATGAGGCGCTGGGTCTGGTTGATTTCCTCGACGGCGGTGTGGATCTCGGCCAGCGAGGCCGTCACCGCGTCGACGCGGGCCTGAATGGCGTTGACCTTGGCGCTGACCTCGTCGGTGGCGCGCTCGGTCTCGGTCGACAGTTCCTTGACCTCGCCCGCGACGACCGCGAAGCCCTTGCCCGACTCGCCCGCGCGGGCCGCCTCGATGGTCGCGTTGAGCGCGAGCAGCTTGGTCTGGGCCGCGATCGACTGGATGCTCTGCACCACGGCGTTGATCTCGGCGCTGGCCTGGCCGAGCGCGGCCACCTGCTGGTTGGCCTCGACGGTCAGCTTCTCGCCCTGCGCGGCCACGGTGGCCGCCGAGGTGACGTTCCGCTCGACCTCGGCGATCGAGTCGAGCAGTTCACGGCCGGCGTTGTGCAGCTGCTCGGTCGAGGCGAACCGCTCCAGCGCCTGACCGACCAGGAACGCCGTGTTGCGCAGCGCGCTCTCGCGGCCCGGATACATGATCAGCGTCCGGGTGGCGAAGAAGTCCATCGTGCCGATGATCTTGCCGCCGACCTTGATCGGCAGGCAGACGCCCGACTTGACCCCGGCGGCCTGCGCGGCCGGACGGCGTACGCAGTCGGTCAGCTCGCCCAGGTCCTCGACGAACACGAGGTCGCCGCGGGCCCAGGTCCGGCCGGACAGGCCGACGCCCTTGGCGAAGGACGCGGACATCGTCACCCGGCGGAACTCGGCGCCGGCGTCGCCCGACTCGAGGGCGAAGCGCAGCACGTTCTGGTCCTCGTCGAGCTGCCAGAACGAACCGTACTGCCAGTCGAAGTCCTTGCGGATGATCTCGAGGGCGGTACGCAGGGCGGCGTCCCGGCTGGTCGACTGGGTCAGCTCGCGGATCACCTCGGAGACCGCGTCGACGTCCTGCGCCGTCTTCTCCTGCCGGACCGCCTCGTGCAGCCGGGCCAGCGCGCCCGAGACGAGCTGGCCGACGGCGCGCAGCACGGAGAGCCGGGCCTCGGACAGGTGCAGTTCCTCGGTGGCGAAGAAGTCCATGGTCCCGACGACCTTGTCCTCCTCCATCAGCGGGAAGCAGACACCACTGTGCACACCGGAGCGGGCGGCGATCGGGGCGCGGACGCAGTCGGTGACGTCGGCGATGTTGGTGACGAAGACGAGGTCGCGGCTGCGCCAGGCCCGGCCGGACAGACCCACGCCCTCGGCGAAGGAGGCTTCCAGCGTCACCCGGCGGAAGTCCTCGTTGACCCGGCCGCTCTCCTGGGTGAAGCGCAGTACCTTGTCGGCCGTGTCGAGCTGCCAGTAGGAGCCGTAGGCCCACCCGAGAAGACCGCGCACCAGGTCCAGTGCCTCACCGATGGCCTGTTCCGGAGTCTTGGCGTTCTCCATCGCCCGCATGATCGCGGTGACAGCCTGGACGTCGGCGCGGGCCTCGGTCAGTTCGGCCTCGGCCTTCTCGGCGGACGCGCGCTTGCCGGATCGAAACACCACAGCTCCCCTCGGGGGTCGAAGTGGCGCTGCGCCACTCAGGTGCCCGCAAGATCGGCCGCGTCCGAGAGCACATGAAGAGTTGGAATGTTGCGGTTCGGTGAGCGTTCGGGCTTGACGCTAAGCAGCAAAAGGCCCCGCCGGATCGGCGGGGCCTTCTTCAGCTGGGACGATCAGTAGACCGCGACGCCGTAGACGTTCAGGGCCTCGACGACCGGCTGGAAGTACGTGGTGCCGCCGGAGCTGCAGTTGCCGCTGCCGCCCGAGGTCAGGCCCAGGGCGGTGGTGCCGGAGTAGAGCGAGCCGCCGCTGTCGCCGGGCTGGGCGCAGACGGTGGTGCGGATCAGGCCGGAAACCGAGCCCTCGGCGTAGTTCACCGTGCTGTTGAGGGCGGTGACCCGGCCCGAGTGGATGCCGGTGGTCGAGCCGCGGCGGTAGACCGTGGCGCCGACGGCCGGGGTGCCGGCCGAGGTGATCTCCTGGGAGCCGACCGTGCCGCTCTTGGTGATCGACGTGTTGGTGTAGCGGACGATGCCGTAGTCGTTGCCCGGGAAGCTGGTGCCGGCGCGCGTGCCGAGCGTGGCCGAGCCGTTCGTCCAGGTCGCCCCGATGTTGGTGCAGTGGCCGGCCGTCAGGAAGTAGTAGGTGCTGCCCGAGCGCACGTTGAAGCCGAGCGAGCAACGGCCGCCACCGGCGTAGATGGCGTCACCACCACTGATCTTGGTGCTCAGCGTGCCGGCGGTCTTCTCGATGCGGGCGCTGTCGCCGAGCTTGGCCACGGTGGCCTCGACGGCCGCGAGCGACGCGCCGGTGACCGAGCTGTCCACCTCGACGACGACCTGGTTGCTGACCGGGTCGATGGCGAACGCGGTGCCCGGGGTCTTCAGCGAGCTCTTGAGGGCATTGTCGGCCGAGGCGAGCTGGGCCCCCGTACGGGTGACGAAGCGCGGGGTGGCCCCGGCGGCCTTCACCGACTTGGCGGTGGCGGCGTCGGTGACGTTGACGACGACCTTGCCGGCCGAGTCGATGTACGAGCCGGCCGTGTTGACGCCGAACTGGGCGTCGAGCTTGGTGGCGAGGGCCGAGGGGGCGAACGAGGGGTCTCCGGCAGGGGCCGCCGAGGCGGGTGACGCGGCAAGTCCGGTGCCGACGAGCATGCAGGCAGCAAGGCCGACGATCGGCCGGCGCAGCTTCCGGTTGAGCACGGGGTTCCTCCCAGGGGGTGGGGGGTACGCCGGAACCGGCGCACCTCTTGCCCTGAGAGTATTGAGACTTCTCGATGCGTGTTCAAGGGTTGGCAATTGTTGCCACAAGTCCGTTCACAACTACCCTGAGCTGCCAAAACAGCCCACATACCGCGAATCGTATTACTAAACCGGGATGGCGAGGTTATGGGCCTGGGCCCGGATCTCGGGCACGGCGGTCGTCTCCCACCTCGCCCCGCGGCGCAGCGGCCCGATCAGCCAGCGGTCGGGCCGCACCCGCCCGTCGGCGCCGATCAGCCGCCCGGACGCGTCGATGTCCAGGCCCAGCCCGTGCGGGCCGACCCGGGCCTGTCCGGTGTCGAGCAGGCTGCCGACGAACGACCCGGCCGCGGCGGGCAGGCGGCCGGGACCGGCACAGTTCACCACCGCGCCGAACCACTGCACGCCCGCCTCCAGCTCGAACAGCAGGCCACCGGCGGGCGGGGCGGTCATCGAGCGGACGCCGCCCGCCCGGACCTCGAGGCGGCCCTCCTCGCGCAGCGTGGCCACCCGGGCGCCGACCGAGGGCGCCATCCGGTGCCGGTGACACTCCCACGGCCGGGCCAGATGACGCAGGAACGCGTCCTGCTCGGCGGGCGTGAACGCGGTCCAGAGCTGGTCCAGGTACGGGCGCAGGCCGTCGACCACCGCACGCCAGTCCCCCGCCCGCGCCGCCTCGGCCCGCACCGCCCGTACGACATCACGCAGCGTCGCGCAGTCGTCGAGCACCGGCCCGACCGGCGGGGCGGCCACCTCGGTGTGGGTCAGCGGCAACTGACCCCGGCGGCTGACCGCGGTGATCGGCGCGTCCCGGTCGCCCTCGGTGAGCGTGAGCGCCACGTCGATCGCGGTCAGCCCGGCCCCGACGAGCAGCACCGGCACATCGGACGGGATCGCCTCGAGCGCGCCCTTGGCCCACGGGTCGGCCACGTAGTCGGGGTGGTCGGGCCGGGCCGCGGGCTGGGCGGGCGCCGGGCTGCCGGTCGCCACCACGACGTGCTCGGCCCGCACCTCGGAGCCGTCGGCCAGCAGCACCCCGGTGGACGAGAGGCCCGACGCCCGGGAGCGCCGCACCTCCAACCGCGTGCCCGACCGGCCGGTCATCTCGGAGAACACCGACCGCAGATACTGCCCGTACTCCACCCGCGGCCGGAACTCGTCGGGCGAACACCCGGCCCAGCGCGCGAAGTGCCCCGGATCGGCGGGATCAGCGCTCATTGCCCCGGCCCGCGAGTTGAGCAGATGCCAGGGCCGCGCCGACCCGTAGGCCAGACCGCCCCCGGGCTCGTCCGGCTCGATCAGCACCACCCGGTCACCGGCGCCGGCCAACAGCTCCCGGGTGGCCAGCACGCCGGCACAGCCACCCCCCACGACGGCGACCGTGGTCACCGCTCCACCACTGTCACGCCGGACTCGTCGGCCAGGCGGTAGCCCAGCCCGTACACGGTCGTGACGACCTCGGGGTCGGACAGCTTGGTGCGCAGCCGGCTGACGTGCACGTCGACCGTGCGGTTGGTGGTGTGCGTGTGCCCCCACACCTGGGCCAGCAGCTGGCTGCGGCTGAACACCTGCCGCGGGTGCCGCGCGAAGAACAGCAGCAGGTCGTACTCGAGCCGGCTCAGGTCGAGCGCCTTGCCGTCCCGGATGGCGGTACGGGCGCCGGGATCGAGTCTCAGCCCGCCGGTTCCGCCGGGGTCGGCCAGGGTCACCCGCACCGCCTGACCCGCGGCGTCGACGAGGTCGCGCAGCGCGGCGACGACCCGGTCGCGTCCGGCTCCGTCGCCGGAGATGCTGATGGTCACGGTGACGGGCGAGTCGTCGAGATCGGGCACGGGGTGCAGACGGCGACGGGGAACGGCGGGGTGGGCGACGGCGAGCGCGGACATGGGGTTCTCCCTCCGGTGACGGAGGAATAATATATCTCCTATGTGCGAGGTAGGTTAATAGTCGATCGGCGGGTCGTAGGCCCGTACGGGTGGAATCTCGCCGTCGAACCGGGTGATCTCGACGCTCGTCACCTGCCCGGTGCAGCCCTGAGCCAGCCGCGACGTGCCGATGTCCGTGGTCAGCGCGTTCGGGTTGCCGTGCACACAGGTGGCCACCGACGGCACCGACGGATCCCACCAGGCGCCGGTCGAGAGTTGCGCCACACCGGGGGCGCAGTCCTCACTGAGCACGGCGCCGGCCAGCACGCTGCCGCGGTCGTTGTGCAGCCGCACGACGTCACCGTCGGCGATCCCGCGAGCGGCCGCGTCGGCCGGGTTCATCCGCACCGGCTCGCGTCCGGCCCGCTTCGAGGCCTGCGAGAAACCACCCATGTCCAGCTGCGAGTGCAGGCGCGACGCCGGCTGATTACAGATCAAGACCAGTTTCCCGTACGCCTCCTCGCGCGGGGCGGCCCAGACAGGATTACCCGGGCATTCGGCGTAACCGAACCCGGCCACGGTCTCCGAATAGAGCTCGATCCGCCCGCTCGGCGTGTCCAACGGCCGGCCCGCGCGGAAGTCGGCGAACAGCACCGTGTCCTCACGTCGTCCCGGCGTCTCCATCTCGCCGTCCGCCCAGAACTCGTCGAACGGCTTCTTCGGCTCCGCGCGCCACCGCTCGTAGAGGTGACGCAGCCACTGCGCGCTCGTCCGGCCCTGGGTGAACGTGTCGGCGTAGCCCAGCCGGGCGGCCAGCGCGGCGAAGATGTCGTACTCGTCGCGAGCCTGCTCGTACGGCTCGTCGGCCGCCTTCATCGCGATCAGGTGCGTGTCGCCGTGGCTGATCCCGAGGTCGTCGCGCTCCAGCGTGGTGGTCACCGGCAGCACGATGTCGGCGTGGCGCGCGGTCGCCGTCCAGAACGGCTCGTGCACGATCACCGTCTCGGGCCGCTGGAACGCGCGGCGCAGCCGGGTCAGGTCCTGATGGTGGTGGAACGGGTTGCCCCCGGCCCAATAGACGAGCTTGGCGTCGGGATATCTGTGATGGCCGCCGTCGTACTCGAACGGCTCCCCCGGGTGCAGCAGCATGTCGGCCACGCGGGCGACCGGGATGAAGTCGGTGACCGGGTTCATCGCCTGCGGGAAGGTCGGCAGCCCGTACGGGAGACGGCCGCCCCCGACGCCGCCGGTCGAGCCGTACCCGTGACCGAAGCCGCCCCCGGGCAGGCCGATCTGCCCGAGCACGGCGGCCAGCGCGATGCCGGCCCACAGCGGCTGCTCGCCGTGCCGGGCCCGCTGCAACGACCAGCTCACCGTGACGAACGTGCGGCCGGCGGCCATCCGCCGCGCCAGCTCGACAATGCGGGCGGCCGGGATGCCACAGATCTCCGCCGCCCACTCCGGGGTGGCCTCGCTGATCGACGCCAGGAACCGATCGCCGCCGACCGTGAAACGGTCGAGGAAGCCGAGGTCGGCGTGCCCGTCGGCGACCAGCCGGCGGGCCAGCGCGAACATCAGCGCCACGTCGGTGCCGACCCGGATGGGCAGCCAGTCGCCCTTGCCCTCGGGCACGTCGTTACGCAGCGGCGAGATCGAGACGACCCGCGCCTTGCTGCCGGCCAGGTCGCCCCGGTTGGTGTGGGTGGCGCGCCCGCCCGGCGTGACGAACGTGGTGCTCCGGCGCAGGCCGCCGAACGCGACGATCAGATCGGTGTGCGCGGCGATCACCGGCCAGTCGGTGCCCTGCCAGAGGATCCCGTTGGCGCCACGCCGCCCGACGATGTGCGGCAGCACGACCTCGGACGCGCCGAGGCTGTAGGTGTTGCGGGACCGGGTGAACCCGCCGCCGAGGGCCAGGAACCGGTGCAGCTGGGACTGCGCGTGGTGGAAGCGGCCGGCGCTGGCCCATCCGTACGAGCCGCCGAAGATGGCGTTGTCCCCGTACCGCGTACGGGTGTCTCGCAAGGCCGTGGCGACCAGATCGAGGGCGTCGTCCCAGGCGATTTCCTCGTACGAGTCGCAACCGCGGCCCTGCGAGCGACGGCGGATCGACGGGCGGGCCACCCGGGACCGGTGCCGGTGCGCGCCGGCGATGTTGCCGAGCAGCGGCGCGGGGTCGGGATCGCCCGGGCGCGGGGTGACTTCGAGGCCGGCGGAGGTGCGGGAGACCCGGAAGGCGCCCCAGTGCGAGCTGCTGGTCCACTGCTGGTCGGGCATCTCCCGAGAATAGCTATTGGCCATATCCTGTAGGCGTAATAGGATATGGCAACTCCGCCCAGTCGCCCAGCCCAGTCGCCCAGCCCAGTCGCCCAGCCCAGCCCTGTCGCCAGCTCAGGAGAATCATGACCCAGTACGTCGTCGTGTCCGGCAATCCCCGTCCCGGCTCGCGGACCTCGACCCTGGCCGACGCCGTGGGCGCCGCCCTGTCCGGTGGCTCCTTCACCCGCATCGAGGTCGGCGAGCTCGGGACCGGCCTGCTCACCCCCGGCGACGAGGCGACCGCGGCCGCCGTGACCGCGCTTCAGGAGGCCGACGTCCTGGTGGTCGCCACACCCACGTACAAGGGCAGCTACACCGGAATTCTCAAGGTGCTGCTCGACCAGTTGCCCGCGCGGGCGCTGGCCGGCAAGCGGGCCGTGCCGGTGGTGACGGCCGGTGTCGCACCCCAGGCGGCCGCGGCCGAGGCGCTGCTGCGTCAGCTGCTCACCGAACTGGGCGCCGACGTCGCCCCGGGCCTGCCGGTGGTCGAGGCCGAACTTCCGGAATCGGCGGCGATCGCCGGCAAGTACGCGGCCACCTTCAGCGAGTACACAGGCTCGTGACAGGGCGCTGACAGCCGCCTCTCGTACCTTTCGGCTAGTTCGATCATGGGTCTCCGCCCGGCCCGACGCACAGAAGACCCGTCCCGCTCGGTGATGCCGTGCCCCCGGTCACCGAGCGGGACGAGTCCCTTTTTGGTCTTGCCTTCTCCGCCCTTCAGGCGACGTTGATCGACAGCGTGTGCGTCGTACGGGTGCCCCAGCCGTCGGTGAAGGCCACGGTGAACGTGCCCGAGCCGGCCGGCCAGCCCTCGATCAGACCGCTCGCGGTGAGCGACAGCCCGTCGGGCAGCGCGCCGCCGGCCACCGACCAGGTGCCGGTGCGACCGTCGGCGACTGCGAGCGTCTCCGAGTAGTAGGAGGCGGGCGAGCCGTCCGGCAGCCAGGTCGTGGCGATCACCGGCATGGTCTTGTGCACCGTCACGGTGACCGTGCGGCTGGCCGACTGCGGCACGTAGTCGGTGAAGCGGACCGTCACGGTGGCGGTGCCCGGCGCGACCGGCTTGCCGGTGATCGAACCGCTCGGCCACAACGTCATGCCCGCGGGCAGGCGGCCCGACGTGATGCTCCAGGCGCCCCGGCGCGCGGCCTTGAGGGCCAGCTTGCCCGTGTACGCCTGCCCGGTGGTGACGGTCAGCGCGGAGCTGGTGATGACCGGCTGGGCCGGCGGCGCGGGCACGAACAGCAGCTTGTTGGGCGAGCCCTTGACGTCCTTGACCTTGCTCGCGGTGGCGTTCTTGACGAGGTAGTTGCGCACCTGGGCCGGGGTCAGGGCCGGGGACGCGTCGAGGGCCAGGGCGGCGGCCCCGGCGACGTGCGGCGAGGCCATCGAGGTGCCGCTGGCCACGGCCGTCGAATAGTCGCCGCCGTAGAAGTCCGAGCGGATGTTGACGCCGGGCGCGAACAGGTCGAGCACCGGTCCGAAGTTCGAGAACGACGCCCGGCGGTCGGACGCGTCGCTGGCGCCCACGGTGATCGCCGCGGGCAGGCCGGCCGGGCTCAACTTGCCCGCGCTGACGTTCTCGTTGCCGGCCGCCACCACGTACGTGACCCCGGAGTTGATCGAACGCTGGACGGCCGCGTTGAGCGAGGCGCTGTACGAGCCGCCCATGCTCATGTTGGCCACGGCCGGCTTCACGGCGTGCGCGGTCACCCAGTTCACCCCGCTGATCACCTGCGACAGCGTGCCCTCGCCCTTGCAGTCGAGCACCCGTACGGCCACCAGCTGCACCTTCTTGGCCACCCCGAAGACCTGACCGCCGATCGTGCCGGCCACGTGCGTGCCGTGCCCGTTGCAGTCGGCCGCGTTCGAGGTGCCGGTGATCGCGTCGTAGCCGTAGGAGGCCCGGCCCCCGAAGTCGACGTGGCTGACCCGGATGCCGGTGTCGAGCACGTACGCGTGCACGGAACTACCGTCGTCGGTTGCCGTGTACGACTTCGAGCCCTTGACGGCCCGCTGGTCGACCCGGTCGAGGCCCCACGGGGGGTTCTTCTGCGCGCCCTGGATGGTCAGAACGCGGTCCTGCTCGACGAAACGCACCCCCGGCTGGGCGGCCAGGCGGCGGGCCTCGGTCGCGCTCAGGTCGGCGACGTAGGTCGTGCCGCCGTCGAGCGACAGGGCCGACGCCTGGCCCGGGGCCGGCTCGTCCAGCGTCACGATGTAGCGGCCCGGGACCGCGCCGGCCGCACCCGCGCCGAAGACGGTCCCCTCGAGTTGGGCCGGGACGGCGGCCTGCGCCGGAACGGCGGTGCCGGAGATGACGACGGCGGCCGTGGCGGCCGCGGTGGCAAGGGTGCGCATTCGCATGGCCGCCTCATCGGCGTACGCCCTGGTCAAGGTGAGGAAAAGACCCAGCCCGCACCGGGGAAATACCGGCCCTGCCACGAGCGTTGACCGGTACGGCTTCAAGAGAGGAACTCATCATGAAGGTCCGAAACTCCCTGCGGTCCCTGAAGAGCAAGCCCGGCAGCATCATCACCCGCCGCCGTGGCCGCCAGGTCGTGATCAACCGGAAGAACCCGCGCTGGAACGGTCGTCAGGGTTGATACCGCAGATCACGGGACGCCACGGGCGAACCGCGATAACGTAGATGCGACAAAGCCGGAGTCCCGCCGCCACGGGGCTCCGGCTTTTTCTCGCCCCGCACCGCCCGGCCGCTTCCCGCCGCCTGCGTGTCGCCCACCCGCCTGCGTCCCGCCCGCCTGCGTCCCGCCCGCCAGCGTCCGGGCCGCCCGCCAGCGTCCCGGCCCCCGCGTGCCAAGCGCCCGCCCACGCCCTGGCTGCGCGCCCACATCCCGCCCACCCACATCCCTGCCGCCCGCGTCCCGGCCGACCGCGTCCCGCGCGTCAGCTCCGCTGATGCGCGACCAGCGCCAGCCGTACGCGATTGGGACTGTTCGTCTTGGTCATCAACGCCGTGATGTGCGTCTTCACCGTGGTGATACCGATGTGTAACCGCTCGGCGATCTCGGCGTTGGACAGCCCCTCGCCCACCAGATCGAGCACGTCCTGTTCGCGGGCGGTCAGCCCCTCGACCGGCCGCCGCCGCTGGGCCCCCGCATCGGTCGCCCGGCGCACCAGCCGGTGCAGCACGTCCCGGCTGAACGGGCTGTCCCCGGCCGCCGCCCGCCGGATCCCGTCGAGCAGTTCGTCGGGCGGCGCGTCCTTGAGCAGGAACCCGCACGCCCCCGCGTTCAGCGCCGGATAAAGGTGATCGTCGTCGCCGAACGTAGTAAGCACCAGCACCCGGGTCGCGGGCCGCTCGGCCAGCACCCGGCTCGTGGCGCTGATCCCGTCGACGCCCGGCATCCGCAGATCCATCACGATCACGTCGGGCGCGAGCCGCGCGGCCAGGGCGATCGCCTCCCGCCCGTTGCCCGCCTCACCCACCACCTCGAGGTCGGGCTCGGCATCACAGAGCATCCGCAGCCCCGCCCGAATGAGCTGCTGGTCATCAACAAGCAAAACCCGGATCACGCCGCCGCCCCGCTACGCCCGTTCCCGCCGCGGCCTGCCCCGCTGTGCTCCTCGGGGTTTGCGGGTAGGACGGTGGCGACCCGCCAGCCCGGGCCCGACGGTCCCGCGCTCAGCTCGCCGCCCAGCACCTCGACGCGTTCCCGCATGCCGGTGAGGCCGTGGCCGCCACCCGGAGGCTTGGGCCCGGGACCCTGACCACCGTCGTCGGACACCTCCCACACCACGTCGCCGCCCTCGACGGCCACCCGCAGTCGCGCGTGCGCGGACGGCCCGGCGTGCTTGGCCACATTGGTCAGTGCCTCCTGGGTGAGGCGCAGCAGGGCCAGACCGCGTACGGAATCAAGGTTTCCCACCGCCTCGTCGATGTCGGCTTCGACCGTCAGCCCCGCACGCCGCGCGGTGTCGACGGCCGAGCCCAGGGCCACCGGCAGCGAACCCGGCTCGATCGCGGTGGCCGTCGCGCTCTGCACCTCACCGTCCGCGCGCAGCACCGCCACCAGCCGCCGCAGATCGGCCAGCGCGGCCGTGCCGGTGCCGTGCACGTCGTCGAGCACCTCACGCACCCGCGGATCGATGTCGGCAATCACGTGCCGCGTCACGCCGACCCGCAGCACCATCGACGCCACGTGGTGCGCCACCACGTCGTGCAGCTCGCGGGCGATCGCGCTGCGCTCGTCGGCCCGGGCGGCCCGGTTTTCCATAGCGGCCCGCTGCTCGGCCTGCCGGCTCAGCTCGCGCGAGTTGCGCACGACCAGCCCGAGAAGCATCGGCAACCCGATCGGGACGACCAGGCTGAAGATGCCGTCCTTGATCTGCTCGCTGTCGGGCAGGACGTCGAAAGCCACATGGACGCCGGCGAGCAGCGCAGCGGCCAGCCCGAAGACCCGCGGACGGGAGGCCCAGACGACCAGCTCACCCAGCGCCCAGCTGCTGCCGACCTGGTTGATCGTGCTGTCGTCGACGAGCACGAACGCCAGCACCAGCAGGCCCGTCTGAACCAGCAGGTTGGTCACCGGCCGGCGACCGAGCAGCGGAAGCGAGACGAAAGCGATGACGGCCAGAGTCCACTGGGTGACCGAGGTGACGTGCTGCCCATCCGGCGTGAACAGCAAATAGCTCACGCCGGTCAGATCGAGCAGGACCATGCGCGCCCAAGCATCCCGCTTGTCGAAAACACGCCCTAGCCAGCCCATGGCGCTCACCTTAGGCGGTGCCACCATGATCCCTTCCTCGTTATCCACAGGCGCGAAGTTATCCACAGGGGCCCAGCAAAGATCGCCTTCCTCCGGCAGAATTCTCGGCGGGGGCACCCCCTGGGAGGGCGGGCCTTTGTCCACTCCAGTTGAACTTGATCACTGTGGGGGTGGGGCTGGGGCCACGCCAGTCGGACTCGATCACGGTGGGGCAGACCCGGGCCATGCCGGTCCGACTCGATCACCACGAGGCAGCCGCGGTGCCACGCCAGTTCGACTTGATCGCGCCGGGATGGGTTGGGGGCACTTGAGTTCGGGCTGATTGAGGCGCCGTCCGCGTGCAACTCGATTTCAGCCGCTGCGGGCCGCACGGGTACGACTTGGCCACGGTCAGATCCGGCCACGCCGGTGAGACTCGACCGCGGTCGGCTTCGGGCCGCCCGCGTTCAGCTCGATCCCGGCCGACTGCGAATCGCGCGAGTTCGACTCGATCACCGCTGACTGTGGCCCATGCGAGTGAGACTCGATCACGCTGAAGTCCGGGCCGCGCAGATCAGACTCGGCCACGACCGACTCCGGACCGCCCAAACCGGACCCGGCCACGCCGGGCTCTGAACCACCCAGACCAGACCCGCCCACCGCCGCCTCCGTACCGCGCGCGCCGGACTTGATGACGGCCAGGGCGGCCACCCCCGTGACAACGACCAGCACGGCCAGCGCGACCAACGTAAGCCCGTCCGGCCGAAGCAGCGGCTGCCCCCGCAACGCCTGCCAGGTCAGCAGCACGACCATCCCGGCGTATCCGAACCCGGCCACCAACAGCAGCCGCGCGGTGGTCAGCCGGGTCAGCCGGGTGCGGCGGGTCAGCAGGATGGCGAGCAGCGGCAGGAACTGCAGGCCGTGCATGCCGACGAAGTGGCCGATTCGCAGGTCGCCGCCCGTTGTGCTCCAGCCGGTGACGGGCAGGCCGGGGCCGCCGTCGGGCACGCCGACCGCGTGGGCGCCCGAGATGCCGTCGATGCCGGGGTCCTGCATGGGGGTCACCATCGGGATGGCGGCCAGCATGCCGAGCACGGACAGGAAGAGCCCGAGGCGGATCGCGTACGCGGAAACGGGGTCGGGGATCCGCTGGATCAGCGCGACGATCCCGATGCCGAGGTGCGCGACGAAGAGCACCATGATCGAGGGGCCCATGATCGAGAAGAGGCGCTCGTCGAGCGGGTTGGTGTTGTTGAAGTGGCTTTGGTGGCCGCGCGCGGCCTGGACGGTGATGATCGCTACCTCGATGACCGAGACGGCGACGATGATCGTGGCGGCCCATTCGGCGAGGCGGCTGCGGCGCGGCAGCACGGAGAGCATCCAGGCCAGCGTGGCGGCGTAGACGGCGAACGAGACCGCGAACTTGAACGGCTTGAGCCAGACCGGGGCGCCGAGCAGGCTCCGGTCGTCGACCGCGAGTCCGGCCAGGGTCACCATGGTCAGCGCGGCCATGGCGGCGGTCAGCACAAGCAGCGGGCGGTGCCATCTCTCGGTTCTGGTCATGACGGCAGCGTCGCGTTGTTCGGGGACCGAATCTTCCGCCCGCGAGCCCCAGTGTCGGCCGGTGGTCCGAGGCGGGCTCCTACCGGGGTAGGAGATCCGGAGTAGGAGATACTGCCGCGCGTGATCGAATTTCCCGCCGACGAGTCCGGCCGCCGCAGCAGCTCCGCCTTCGGCCGTCAGGTGGTCGCCGACGCCCTGCGCGTGGCCGACCCGGCCGCCGCCGAGGCCACGCTCGGCGTCCGGGACTGGCGACGCGGCTATCTGCGTCCCTTCCGCGATCTGATCTCGGCGGGATCCACGGGTGGGTACGACATCGCGGCGGCCGGTCTGGCGTCGGTGCACGAGCGGATGCCGGTCGGGATCACCGCGCCGGCCCGGCCGTTCGAGACGCTGACGGCCGACGGTGACGCCGTGCGAGAGACCGAGGTGGTGCTGCCGTACCGCGGGGAGTCGCTGCGCGGCGCGGCGCTTGTCCGGCGCCTCGAGGCCTGGGTCGCGGGCGGTGTGATCGAGCAGTCGTGCGCCGACGCCGTACGGGAGGTCGCCGACAACCCGGACTGGCTCGACCTCTCCGACCAGCGGCTCGTCGTGCTGGGCGCGGCGGCCGAGATGGGCCCGCTGCCGGCCGTGCTGGCCTGGGGCGGAACGGTCGCCGCGGTGGACCTGCCGGCGGTGTGGGACCGGATCGCCGCCGTGCCGAGCGCGGGCCGCCTGATCGCCCCCGTGCTTCCCGGCCGCTCCCCCGGCGCCGACCTGCTGGCCGAGCTGGGCGCCGTCGCGCAGTGGCTCGAGCAGCTGGAGGGCCGGCTGATCCTGGGCAACTACGTGTACGCGCCGGGGGCGGCGTACACGAAGCTCTCGGTCGCCGTCGACGCGCTGGCCGTGCACCTGCGTGACCGCCGCGACGACGTGGCGCTGGCTTTCCTGGCCACCCCGACCGACGTCTTCGCCGCGCCGCCGGCCGCGGTGGCGCTGTCCGAGTCGCGTTTCCGGTCGCGTTCGCGGACCGCCCGCATGACGGCTGCGGTCTCGGGCGGGCGTCTGCTGCAGCCCAACTACGACGGCGAGCCGATCAACGACAGTCTGGTGCCGCAGCAGGGCCCGAACTACGCGCTGGCCAAGCGCATCCAGCGCTGGCGGGCTTCGGTCACGCGCCGCGACGGCGTGGTCAGCTTCGCCGTGGCGCCTCCGACCCGCACCCGGTCGGTCACCAGCAACCGCCTGCTGGCCGCCGCCTACGCGGGCGCGCACCTCTTCGACGTCGAGATCTTCGAGCCGGCCACGGCCAACCGCCTGATGGCCCTGCTGCTGGTCCACCAGATCCGCAAGCCGCGCCCGGCCACCGCGACGACGGGGCAGGACGAGGCCGTGGCGGCGGCCCACGGCGGCCTGTGGACCACGGCCTACCACCCGCGCACGGCGCTGGGCCTGGCCGCCGTGCGGGGTCTGGTCAGCGCCCGGTAACGCCGTCGACCCGCTCGCGCAGGATGTCGGCGTGCCCGGCGTGGCGGCCGGTCTCCTCGATCATGTGGATCAGCACCCAGCGGCGGGACACCGGCACGTTGCGGCCGGGCGGGCGGGGTGCGGGCGCGGCCAGGTCGGTCCACGACCCGATCACCTTGTTGGCCTCCCCGATCGTGTCGCGGTAACCGGCCAGCACGCCGTCGGCGGTTTCCTTGGCCGTGGGCCGCAGGGTGCGGCGCATGTCGGTGATCGGTTCGGCCAGGAAGTAGAAGCGTTCCACGTACGTCAGGTGTTTGATCAGCCCGAGCAGGTTGGTGCCGGAGCCGACGCCCGCGGCGCGGACCTGCGGTTCGGGCACGCCGTCGAGCTTGCCGGCGATCGATTCCCGCAGCCCGTCGAGGACGTCGAGCAGGGTGCTCTTCTCGGTGTTCATCGGGCCAGCGTCGGCCGCGCCGTTCCCGGGTTGCAAGAAACGTTGCCGATCCGCAAAATGCCTTCGTGACCGATGATGTGCTGGCCGGGGTGGGTCCGCGGTTGCGGGCGCTGCGCCGGGCCCGGGGCCTCTCGCTGGCCGTGCTGGCCGCCGAGACCGGGTTGACCACGAGCACGCTGTCGCGGCTCGAGACCGGAAAGTTGCGGCCGACGCTGGAGCAGTTGCTGCCGCTCGCCCGGGCCCATGACGTGCCGCTCGACGATCTCGTCGCCGCGCCGCCCACCGGTGATCCGCGTATCCATCTGCGGCCGGTCCGGCGTTCCGGCCTCACCGTGGTGCCGCTGACCCGGCGGGCCGGCGGCGTGCAGGCGTACAAGGTGATCTATCCACCGGCCGGCCGGTCCACCACGACACGACTGCAGACCCACGACGGGTACGAGTGGTTCTACGTGCTCGACGGCCGGATCCGCTTCGTCCTCGGCGACCGGGAGTACGAGCTGGGCCCGGGTGAGGCCGCCGAGTTCGACACCCGGACGCCGCACTGGCTCGGCAGCGCCGGCGCCCAGCCCGCCGAGCTGCTCACGCTGTTCGGCGCGCAGGGCGAACGCGCCCACCTCACCCCGCGCTGAGGGCCCGGCCGAGCAGGGCGTGCAGCTTGGCCGCGCGGGACGGGTGGTGGTGCGACATCCAGGCGACCCGGCCGGCCAGGTGGGCGGCGAAGTCGGCGTGGCCGTCGCGGTTGGCCTCGGCCAGGCCGTGGGTGGCCGCGTTGTGCAGGATCGCGCGCAGGCGGTCGTAATCCTCGCGGGGCACGGCCGGGCGGGTGTTGACGACCAGGCCGGTCAGCGACTGGCGCTGGGCCCGGGTGCGGATCCGCGTCTTGTGCGGGTGGATCCGGAAGCCTTCCTCGTACGCGATCCGGCCGGTCAGCTCGACCAGGCGCTCGACGTGGGCACCGCTCAGACGGCCCGAGAAGGCCAGGTCGTCGGCGTAGCGCCCGTAGGTCACGTCGAACCGGCCGGCCAGCCCGGTCAGTCGCCGGTCCAGCCGGTACGCGCACAGGTTGGCCAGGGCGGGCGAGGTGGGCGCGCCCTGCGGCAGGTGGGGCCGGCGCAGCAGGGCGGCCAGATGCGCGTCGGGTGCGGCGCGCAGGATCCGGGCCGGCGTACGGGTGGTGGTCAGCGCGGTCAGGGCGTGCGCGACCGGCTCGGGGTAGCCCATGCCCCGGAACAGGCCGTAGATCCGGGCCGCGGTGATGCTGGAGAAGAACGCCCGCAGGTCCAGGCGTACGAGCAGGTCGCGGCCGGCGTGCGTACGGGCGAAGGTGTGTGTGCTGCGGCCGGGAACGAAGCCGTGGACGCGCTCGTGGACGGGCACCGCGGCCAGGATCCGATCGAGCACCAGGCGTTGCAAGTCACGCAGGCGCGGTTTGGGCGCCTCGATCAGGCGGTGCGTCATCCAGGCGTACCGGTAGTGGCGCAGCCGCTCGTCAGTGGCGTGGCGGTTGATCTCGCGGCGGTCGGCGAACCAGTCGAGCGCGTCGCCGTCGAGGCTCAGGAACTCGGCCAGTTCGGCCAGATCGCCGATTCCGGGGGCGCCCCACCGCATCCGTACGACCCGGGTGGGCGCCACCAGCCGATGCCGGACGGCCGCCCAGCGGGGCAGCAGGCCGAGCGCCACCAGGAACCGGCGCAGCTCGCCCGGCCGGTCGGCGGGTATCCGCGGATAGGCCCGCAGCACCACCTTGACCAGCCGCCGCGCGCGGCGGCGGCGCAGCCCGGCCACCGAGCGTACGGTGGCCAGCATTTCCTGGGGTTGCCAGTTCGTCGTGAGGAACGCGTCGGCGACGGGGGCGGCAGCGTGCCCCGACGAATCCCGGTCGTGCCTGCGCCGAGCTGCGCGAAGCGCAGAGGCGCGCCGGCGATGCGCTGCGGTGGTCAAGCGAACTTCCCCGGGGTTGCCCCGGAGAGCCCTCGCCGCCGGGAACGACGGACGACGGCCAGCTCGGGACACGCTGCCATCGGGTCAGCATAGTGATCAGACGCCAGCGTCCCGTTTCGCAACCGGAACCCTAACGTTCCCGCACCCGCGGCCGATGAGCTTCCTCGACCGATCCCCCACCCGAGGTGTTCCCATGACTGTTGCCGTCTCCGCTGCCATCGAACTTCCCGCCGCCGGGACGCCGATGTTCCTCGTCCTCGGCGACGGGGTGAACTTCCGGTCGCGCCTCGAGTCGGTCGACGGCGATACCTTCACGGTCGCCGCGCCGCTCGAGACCGCCGGCCCCAGCGGGTTCACGCCGGGTCAGCAGTTCGACGTCTTCTGGGCCACGCCGCGTACCCGCATCGTGGTGCCGACCCGCCTGGTCGCGATCTCCGACGAGGCGCCGTTCCGCTGGCGGCTCGCCCCGACCGAGGCCCCGCGGCAGAGCAACCGCCGGGAGTACGTCCGCGGCGGGGGCGGCGCCGCGGTCCGGCTCATGACCGAGGGCGACGACGACGGCCACCGGATCGAGGGCGCCCTGCTGGACATCAGCGAGGGCGGCCTGCGCTGCTGGATCGACGAGCCGGCGGCCGTCGCCCCGGGCGACCGGATGCGCGCCACCGTCTCGCTCGGCGCGGCGGGCGAGGTCGAGGTGACCGGGACGATTCTGACCGTCCGGGAGGCTCCGCACGGCGACCCGGGTCAGCACATCGTGCTCACCTTCAGCAGCGGCGAGTCCCTGGCCCAGATGATCCGCCTGTACGTGATGTCGTGGGAGATCAGCGAGCGCCGGATGCGCCTTTCCTAGGCGTTCACCACGGGACTACTCCCTCGTCGTCGAAGAAGCCGCCGCGCGGTCCGTCGTCGGGCAGGGTGGCCAGCCGGATCGCGATGGCGGCGCCCTGCTCGGCGGTCCGCGGCGCCTGGAAACCGGTGAAGTCGGTGGCGACATAGCCGGGGCAGGCCGCGTTGACGATGACGTTGGTGCCGGCCAGCCGGCGCGCGTACTGGGTGGTGATGCTGTTGAGCATCGACTTCGACGGGGCGTACGCGGCCATGATCGGACCGGTCTGCAGCGTCAGCGAGCCCATGTTGCTCGACATGTTGACGATCCGCGGCGACTCGGCCCGGCGCAGCAGCGGGAGCATCGCGTTGGTCACCCGCACGACCCCGAAGACGTTCGTGTCGAGGACCGTGCGCACCACGTCGAGGTCGAGGGTCGTCGGGTCCTGGGCGTCGCCGTCGGTCCGCCCGGCGATGCCCGCGTTGTTGATCAGAACCTCCAGGCGTTCCCCCGTACGCTCGAGGACCGCCGCCGCCGCGGCGACGCTCTCGTCCGAGGTGACGTCGAGGGCCACCCCGAAGGCGTCGGCCCCCGCGGCCCGCAGCTTCCCGACGGCCTCGTCCCGCCGGGCGTCGTCCCGGGCCCCCACCGCGACCCGGAAGCCGAGCGCCCCGAGCCCCTGCGCGATGGCGAACCCGATGCCCTTGTTGGCGCCGGTGACCAGCGCGATCTTCGTGTCGTTCATGCGTCCCATGCTGGTCGTGCGCGCGTTCCGGGTCCAAGACCATCTGCGTACGCTGTGATACTCGCCGGGTATCACGACGTACGCTCGTCCGCGTGGATGATCTCGAGACCCGCGAGCTGCGGTATTTCGTCGCCGTCGCCGAGGAACTGCACTTCGGGCGGGCCGCCGTCCGGCTCGGGATCGCGCAGCCGCCGCTCTCCCGCGCGATCGGCCGGTTGGAGCGCCGACTCGGCGTCCGGTTGCTCGACCGGGACCGTCGCGGGGCCACGCTCACCGACGCCGGCCGGGTGCTGCTCAAGGAGGCCGGGGTGGCGCTCGACGCGGTCGCGGCGGCCGCGCGGCGCACCCGCCGGGCCGGGGCTCCCCGCGGGCCGCTGGTGCTGGTGACCAAGGCCGGGGCGTCCCACGAACTGCTGCAACGGCTCCTCGACGCGTACGCCGATCCGATCGAGGTCCTGCTGTGCGAGGTGGGTGAGCAGGCCGGGCGGCTGCGGGACGGGCAGGCCGACGTCGCCCTCATGCACCGGCCGTACGACGACCTGAACGGCTTCGCCACCGAGGACCTGCTGGTCGAGAGCCAGGTCGCGATCGTGCCGGCCGCGCACCCGCTGGCCTCCCGGGAGCGGGTCACGCTGGCCGAGGTGAGCCACGTGCCCGGCCTGCCGATCGCGCGGTGGCCCCGGCTCGACGGCACCTATCCGGACGGGCCCGGTCCCGAGGTGCACACGCAGTCACAGCTGGCCCAGCTGGTGGCGCTGGGCAAGACGCTGCTGGTGATCCCGGCGTCGGCCCGGGCCTGGCAGTGGCCGGAACACGTCGCGGTGCCGGTGACCGACGCGCCCGACGTCACCACCCTGCTGGCGTGGCCGCCGGGCAATCACTTCCCCGCGATCGATGCCCTCGTGCGGGCGGCCCGCCGTGCTTGACGCCGTGGTCGCCCACTTCGACCAGGTGGCGGAACGCTACGACGAGGTGCTGCCCTTCTTCTCCGGGTTCGCCGAGGTCACCGTGGCGAGGCTGGCGCCGGCTGCGGGCGTACGGGCGCTGGATCTGGCCGCCGGTCGCGGAGCCCTCACGGGTGCGCTGCTCGATCGGGGCGCGGCCGTCACCGCCGTCGACGCCGCACCCCGAATGGTCTCGCTGCTCAAGGCGGCCCGCCCCGGGGTGCCGGTGAGCGTCATGGACGGGGCCCGCCTCGCGCTGGCCGACGGGACCTTCGATCTGCTGGTGTGCGGCTTCGCGATCCACATCGTGACCGATCCCGAAGCCACGCTGCGGGAGGGTCTGCGGGTGACGAAACCCGGCGGACGGCTGGCTTTCACCGTGCCGGGGGCGGCCGGCGACCATCCCGATCCGCTGGTCGAGCTCTATGCCGAATACCGCGCCTATCAACAGGACGGCTCCGGCCGGCACGGGAACGACTTCGACTTCGAGGACGGCTTTCCCGGGCTGGAGGAACTGACGGCGATCGAATTGGAAATCGCGGTTCCCGTCCCGGACGGGGAGACCTACTGGCGGTGGAGCCGGTCCCACGGATCGGGACGGTTCATCGACAACCTGACGCCGTTCCGCCGGGCCGAGATGCACGCCCGCCTGCTCGAGCGCATGGTCGAGCAGCCCGGCTTCGTGCTACGCCGATCGGCGACGTTGTGGACCGGCCGCCGAGGGTAAGGACAGGCCATGCGAAGACTCGTGGTGACCGAGAACATCACCCTCGACGGGATCATCTCGCCGATCGGCGACTGGTTCGACCCGATGGCCGCGGACGAGGAACTGGCCGCGGTCAACGCGCAGAACGGCGCCGACTCCGACGGGCTCGTGCTGGGCCGGACGACGTACGAGGAATTCGCCGGTTTCTGGCCCGGTCACGGCAGCGAGATCTCGGCGTATCTCGACCAGGTGCCCAAATACGTGGTGTCGGCGAACCTCGAGAAGGCGGAATGGCAGAACACCACGATCCTGCGCGGCCCGATGGCCGACGAGATCGCGGCCCTGAAAGCCACCGAAGGCCACGACATCACCGTCACGGGAAGCACGACGCTCGTACGGTCACTGATTCCGACAGGTTTGGTGGACATCTTCCGGCTCTTCGTTCATCCGATCGTGCAGGGGCACGGCACGCGGCTGTTCGAGGACCATTCGCTGCGGCTGGAGCCCGTACGGACAATGACTTTCGGCTCGGGGGTGGTCATGCTGGAATACGCCCCCTATTCGGGGTGAATGCGCCCGGCGGTGGCGGCCAGTCGCGCCCCTGAGCCGCCCCAGCGCAGCGCGACGATCTCGGCCGCGATGCTGACCGCGGTCTCCTCCGGGGTACGCGCGCCCAGATCCAGCCCGACCGGCGAGGCGAGCCGGACCAGGTCCTCATCGGACAGTCCGGCCTCCTGCAGGCGCTTGTTGCGGTCGTCGTGCGTGCGGCGGGAACCCATCGCGCCCACGTACGCGACCGGCAGCCGCAGCGCGACCTCGAGCACCGGCACGTCGAACTTGGGGTCGTGGGTCAGCACGCACAGGACGGTTCGCTCGTCGATCCGTCCCGCCTCGACCTCGGCGGCGAGATAGCGGTGCGGCCAGTCGACGACGACCTGGTCGGCCGACGGGAAGCGGCGGGCGGTGGCGAACACCGGCCGCGCGTCGCAGACGGTCACGTGATAGCCCAGGAACGATCCGATGCGGGCGGTCGCGGCGGCGTGGTCGGTGGCGCCGAAGACCAGCATCCGGGCCGGCGGCGCGAACGAGGCCACCAGGACGGAAAGCCCCTCACCGCGGCGTTCCCCCGACGGTCCGTAGTGGAGCACGCCGGTGCGCCCCGCCGCCAGCAGCCCGCGCCCGTCGTCGGTGACGGCGTCGTCGACGCGGTCGCTGCCCAGCGTGCCGGCCCGCTCGTCCGGCGTGACCAGCAGATGGCGCGCGTCGTCGAGCCGGGTCAGCAACGCCACCGGCCGGGACGCCGTGATCGCGGCGGCCAGCTCGGACAGCTGCGGGAACGACTCCCGGTCGACCCGCTCGATCAGCAACTCGATGATGCCGCCGCAGGTCAGGCCCACCTCGAACGCGTCGTCGTCGCTGACGCCGTACCGGGCCGTGCGGGCCCGGCCGGTCTCGATCACCTCGCGGCACTGCTCGTAGACCGCACCCTCGACACACCCGCCGGAGACGCTGCCCACCACCTCGCCGTCCGGCCCGACGACCATGGCCGCGCCCGGCTGCCGGGGCGCGCTCGACCAGGTCGCCGTGACGGTCGCCAGCCCGACCGGCTCACCCGCCTCCCACCAGGCCAGCAGCCTGTCCAGCACGTCACGCATGAGGGTTCAGCTCCGGAAGGTCGAGGTCGAGGTCGTCGGCCACGTCGTCGACGGGCACGACACGTACGGGACGGGTCTTGAGGTAACCGCGCGCGCCTTGATCGCCGGTCGCGGACTCGATGACGCCCGCCCAGTGGTTTCTTCCGAGCAGCACCGGATGCCCGCGCCGGCCGTCGCCGTAACCGCCCATGACCAGCGCATCCGGAGACGCGTGGGCCATCACCCGCCGGACCGCTTCCGCGGTGATGCCCGGCATGTCCACCAGCACGATCACCGCCGCGTCGGCCCGCGTCGTCGTTTCCAGCTCCCGCAGGGCCGCCCGCAGTGACGACCCCATCCCGGTCGGCCACTCCGCGTTGATGACGGTGTGCGGCAAGTTCTTCGCGGCTTCGATCACTCGTTGCGCGTCGGCTCCGAGGACCACCACGTTGGGTGAGGTTCCCGCCTCACGCAGGGTTTCCGCGGCGCGATCGACCAGCAACTGCTCCGGGTACGGGATCAGGGCCTTGGGCATGCCGTATCGCCGCCCCGCCCCCGCGGCGAGCACCACTCCCGCCGTGATCCATGCCATGGGGCCGAGCGTACGACCTTTTCCCGGCGGCTCTCTAGAACTGCTGGCCGCCCACGTCGGCCTGGCCGTTGTCGACCATCCAGTGCAGGGAGCCGTGGAGAGCGTCCAGCGAGGAGTAGCGCGGGGCGTAGCCGAGCACCGTACGGGCCCGGTCGATGCTCGCCGCGATGCCGCGCTCGATGTGCTCGCGGGTCACCTCGGCGTGCTCCTTGCCCGCCCGCTCCTCGAACTCGGCCCAGTCGACCAGCTCGAGCTCGGGCCGCCGCCCGAACCACGCGGCCACGCCGGTGGCCAGCCCTCGCGACGTCATGGCCTGCTCGGCGACGACGTGAAAACTGGACCCGATGGCCGCCGGCCGGGTCAGCGCGCGCTCGAAGGCCTGCGCCACATCGTCGGCGTGCACGTGGTTGAGAACGCCCTGGCCCAGAGCGGGAAGGGCGACCGGCTCACCGACCGCCAGGCGCCGCCACACCTCCGGGTCCATGTTTCCGGCCGGGTTGATCGCCCGCCGCCCCGGACCGCTGATGTGCCCCGGATGCAGCACCACGCTGGGCACCCCACCGGCGATCGTCTCGCGGTGCAGCAACGCTTCGATAGCGGCCTTGCCGACGCCATAATCCCCGTACGGGGTGCGCGGCTCGTCCTCGGTCAGCGGCACCCGCAGCGCCGGCCCGTGCACCCAGATGCTGCCGCAGTGCAGAAGCAGCGGCCGGGCCGGTCGCAGCGCCTCGACAAGCTGCCGGGCCGAATCGGGCAAAAAACAGATCAGGTCAACCACGGCGTCGGGCCGCAACGCCGCGATCCGCTCGCCGAACGTGCCCGCGGCGTCCTCGGCCTTGCGGTCGGCGCTCACCCGCTCAACGGCCTGCCACTCGGGCCGCTCCTGATGCGGCCCCCGCTCCCCGCGGCTGACCGCCACCACCTCGTGCCCGGCCCGCACCAGCCGCGGCACCAGATAGCTGCCGGTGTGCCCGGTCGCCCCGATCACCACCACACGACTCATCCCAGCACCTCCCGTACAGACCCTATCCAGGCACGGTCGCCTCGTGGCCGAACGGGACGGGATCGAAGAAGTCGCCCTGCCCGTGCTGTTCGGAACCGAGAAGAAGTCATGCGACCTTAGATACGTCTATGTACACATGATCGAGGAGTACGCGCGGCACAACGGCCATGCCGACCTCATCCGAGAACTCGTCGACGGAGTAACCGGTAGCTGAATCACTTGCCGGCCGCCCAGGGCGTCAGCGGCTTCGAGGAGAAGCCGAAGTCGAGCTGCAAGCCAGCCATGCTCTCGGTCATGATGGCCTCCAAGGGCTCGCCGACCGGCTGCCTCGAACGAGGATCCTCGAACGAGAAGTTCGCCGCCGAATAACCCTCGCCCCGGCTCCAGCCGACGGCACCCTGGACCTCCGCTGCCGGCCCGCGAATTCCGATCAACTGGGCGATTTGCGGGGCCAAATGGTGTGCGGTGAATTGGTGCCCAGCGATTATCAGCAGGTCGCCCGCCACCGAGCAGTAGCGGCCGTCGATCGAGGCCGCCGGTGCTCTCGGATCGTCACGAAAAGTATCGGCGAAGTCAACAAAAGACATGTGAACCAGAACTCCGCACGCCACGACCATGGCGGTCATCACGCCCGTGAGCGCCAGCACAACTCGATGCGACGGCTTGGACACGAAGTCATGCTCGGGTCAGCTACGGCAGCAGCACAACGGTCTTCACCGGATCACCACAAGACCAGCACGAGCGACCCGCGACCGCGTAAATCGCTTGCTGTGCGGCGGTGGGTTCGGGAGCATCTCGGCATGACGTACTGACGGACTGAACTCAGCCTCTCTCGGCGCCTCGTTCGAGGTTTGTCCGCCGCTTCGTCGTCTTCGGAGTTCTTGTCTTGTCTGAGCAGGTTTCTGCCTCCGTTCGTGTCTTCTCCTCCCCGGGCAGCTGGATCGAGTCCGACGCTGTCGACCAATGTCACCGCGTGGCCGCGCTCGACGGCATGCGGCATGTCGCCGGGATGCCGGATCTGCATCCGGGCAAGGGCGCGCCGATCGGGGCGGCCATGTTGTCGTCGGTGCTCTATCCGTTTCTGGTGGGGTCGGACATCGGCTGCGGCATCGCCGTCTTTCCCGTCAAGCTCAAGCGGCCCAATCTCGAGCGGCTGGCCGCCCGCTTTCCCGACCTGGACCGTGGGCTGACTCCGGAGGATCCGGAGTGGCCGGACGACATCCCGGGCGGTTACGCCGAGAGCCTGGGCACGGTGGGTCGCGGCAACCATTTCGTCGAGCTGGCCCGGGTCGACGCGGTGATGCGGGACGGGGCTCTGCGCAAGGGTGACCTGGTGCTGATCGTGCACAGCGGCTCGCGTGGGCTGGGCGAGAGCATTCTGCGGGCGCACACCGAGGTGCACGGCGCGGGGCCGGCGGCCGATCCCGCGGCCTATCTTCAAGCCCACGACGACGCCGTACGGTGGGGGTCGCTGAACCGGCGCCTCATGGCCGAACGGGTCGCGCACGCGCTGGGAGCAGCGCCGGCCGAGCCGGTCGTCGACGAATGCCACAACTTCGTCGAGGTTCGCGACGGGCTCTATCTGCACCGCAAGGGGGCCGCGCGCGGTGACGGACGCGAGGTGCTGGTCGCGGGCACGCGGGGCACGCCGTCCTATCTGGTGGCGGGGCATGCGGGGGCGGAGGCCAACTTCTCGGTGGCGCACGGGGCCGGCCGCAAGATGTCGCGGTCCGACGCGCTGCGGCGCAACAAGGCCAAGCACACCGTGGCCGAGCTCCGGCGTACGGCGGTGGGGTCGTTGGTGGTCTGCGGCGACCGGCAGCTGCTGTTCGAGGAGGCGCCGACGGCCTACAAGCGCATCGAGCAGGTGGTCGGCGACCTGGTCGCGCACGAGCTGGCCACGCCCGTCGCGGTGACGGTTCCGCTGGTCACCTACAAGACGCGGGACCGCTCGTGAGCGTGCACCTGCTGATGTCGGCCGGGCGCGGGCCGCGGGAATGCGACTGGGCGCTGGCCGAGCTCGTACGGCGTCTCGAGGCGGAGGCGGCCGGGCGCGGACTCACGATCGGGAAGACAGAGATGCCACGGTCCGTGGTGGTGGAGATCGACGGGCCGGGGGCGGACGAGTTCGCGCGGGGCTGGACGGGCACGCTCTGCTGGCAGGCTCCCAGCCCGTTCCGTACGGGCATCGGCCGCAAGAACTGGTATGTCATCTCGCAGCCGTGCTCGCTGGAGAGTCCACGCACGACGTTCGACGAGGCGGACGTGGTCGTCGTCGCGATCCGCACCGGCGGCCCGGGCGGCCAGCACCGCAACAAGGCGAGCACGGCCGTCCGCGCCACCCACCGTCCTTCGGGGCTGGTCGTCGTGGTCGACACCGAGCGGCAGTTCGGGCTGAACCGCCGGATCGCGATGCGGCTGCTGCGGGAACGCCTCGAAGCGGGGGACGCGGCGGCCGAGCGGGCGGCGGTGACCGCCCGGTGGCGGGTGCACGACGAGCTCGTACGGGGAAATCCGGCCCGGGTGGAGAGGCCGGCTACGGAATCGAGCGCCCCTGGAAGAAGGACACGGCCTCGTCCAGCCCGCGGTCGGTGAGCTCGGGGTCGTAGCGGGGGCCGACGTCGCGCATGAACGCGTGCTCCCCGCCCGCGTAGACGTGCAGTTCGAGGTCTTCGTGACCGGCCTCGTAGAGCGCGGACAGGATCTGCACGCGCGCGGCCGCGGGCACGTGCGGGTCCCGCGACCCAAAAATGATCATCAGCCGGCCGGGGATGTCGGCCCCACGGGCCAGCGAGTCGGCGTTGTCGGCGCCGAGCGAGCCGTTGTGCAGGCCGGTCGGATAGAAGCAGACGGTCGAGGCCACGCGCTCGTCGAACGCGGCCCGGAAGGCCAGGTGCCCGCCCAGGCAGTAGCCCGCCGCGTGCACGGTGGTGACGTCGGAACGCCCGGCCAGATAGTCGAGGACGCTCGCGCGGTCCTCGTCGAACTCGGCGGTCGTCATCGACGCGGCCCCGGCCAGCCCGGCCTGCTTGCCCTCATCGTCGAATTCGAGCGCCACCCCGGCCAGCTCGCCCCGCGGATAGATCTCGGGCACGCACACGATCAGCCCGGCCGCGGCGAGCCGGCGGCACGTCCGCAGCGTCGACTCGGTCAGCTGGAAGATGTCGGAGTAGAGCAGTACCCCGGGCCGGTCACCGCCGCCGGCGGGGGTGAGCACCTTGGCCCGGATCGAATGGCCCGCACCGGGAATCCGTACGTCTTCCTCCTGCACCTTCATGGCCCCGAACCCTACTAAGAAGATCGCCCATCCCGGGGGCGACGCGCGGCGACGTCCAGCGCCGCGGTCAGGCCGGTCAGCGTGGTCAGCCGGTGGGGTTCGTCGTGCGGGCCGGTGTCGTGGCGATCGAGGTGGATCGCGTGCAGGCCGGCCGCGCGGGCGGGCAGCACGTCGAGGTCGTGGCGGTCGCCGACGCTGACGACCTGGCCCGGCGGGAGGCCGAGACGTTCGCAGGCCAGCCGGAACGCCTCGGGCGACGGCTTGGCCACGCCCAGGTCCTCGACCGTGAACAGCGGGCCGACCCGCCCGTCCAGCCCGGTCTTGACGAGTTTGGCGCGCTGCTGCTCGACGGTGCCGTTGGTCAGGACGGCGGTGGTCAGGCCCGCGGCCGTGAGGGCGGCCAGCGCGTCGTCCACATCGGGGAAACGGCGCCAGGAGGACTCGTACGCCCGCAGGTAGCCCTCGAAGATCTCGTCGAGCGTGCTTTCGGCGTACGAGACATGGATCTGCGGAAGGAAGTCCCGTAGCCGGCGGCGCCGCTGCTCGGCGAAGGTGACGCGGCGCTCGCGCCAGGCCACCAGGTGGCGCTCCTGGGCCTCGTTCCAGAGCGCGAGAGTGTGCGGGGTCGAGGCGACGCCGAGTTCGGGCAGCCACCGGTCGAGCGCCGCGCTCACGGCCCCGCGATGGTCGACGAGCGTGTCGTCGAGATCGAGCAGTACGCCGCGCAGCACCCGATGAGCTTAGGCACGGGCGCGCAGGCGGCGGAGCATGCGGGCGTCGCTGAAGCCGACCGCGCGGGCCGCGGCCTCGACCGTGGTGCCGTGGCCGATCAGGTATTCGGCCCGCTCCACGCGTAGTTGCTGCTGGTAGCGCAGCGGCGTGCGGCCCGTCGCGGTCTCGAAGAGGCGGGTCAGGGTGCGTTCGCTGACGCCCGCGCCGGAGGCCAGGTCGCCCAGTGGGAGCGCGTTCGTGAACTCGGCGTCGATTCGGTCCTGCACGCGGTGCACGACGTCGCTCAGGTGGCCGCGGTGGCGCAGCATGGCCGACGCCTGTTGCTCGTCGCCGTTGCGGCGGGCGTAGACGACCATCTCGCGGGCGACCCGGGCCGCCACCGCCGGGCCGTGCCGTTGCGCCACCAGATGCAGGGCGAGGTCGATGCCGCTGGCGATCCCGGCCGACGTCACCACCCGGCCGTCACTGACGAACAGCACATCCCGTACGACCGAGGCCCGCGGGAACTCGCGGGCCAGCCGGTCCTGCAGGTCGTGGTGGGTGGTGCAGCGCCGCCCGTCGAGCAACCCGGCCCGGGCCAGCGCCTCGGCGCCCGAGCAGACGCTGGCCACCGTGCCCCCGGCCGCGTGGTGGGCCGCTATGCGCCGCAGCATCGCCGGGCCGACCGGGTCGTAACCGTCGCGCCAGCCGGGCACCAGCACCAGGTCGTCGGCGGTCAGCGCGGGCCACTCGACCTCCGCCCGCAGCGTCACGCCCTGCCACGACGGCACGGACTCGGTCTCGGCCACGTAGTCGAGCCGGTAGCCGGGCGCGGTCGAGAACACCTGGGCCGGGCCGGCCAGGTCGAGCAGGTGCAGCCGCGGGGTCAGGACGAACACCACCCGCCGCACGATCCGGTCACTCCCCCAGATAGTCGTCCACGGTGCGCACGGCGGCGAACCGGCCGGCCAGCGCGTATTCGGTGCGGGACACCACGTCCGCGGCGGCCAGCGTACGCGGGTCGGCCAGCAGCTCCTCCACGCATCGCCCGTCCGGCGCGGTCCAGTGCGGGATCGGGAACGTGCCGGTGGCATCGGTGACGAAGGTGACCTCGTATCCGAAATCGGACGCGACCCGGGTCGTGGTCTCCACGCACTGTTCGGTGCGCAGGCCGCACGTGGTCACGGCGGTCACCCCGGCCGCGGTGAGGTACTGCTGCAGGTTGGTCGTGCTGAAGGCGTTGTGCGAGGTCTTGACGACGACGTGCTCGTCCGCGGCCGGCTTGAGCTCGTCGACGACGCGCACGTGGCCGCTCTCGGGGTCGAAGAGGTTGCCGGTGCCGGGCTCGGCGTGCAGCACCCACACGACCCGGTCGCCGGCGGCGCGGGCCGCCTCGACCAGCCGGCCCACGTTGGCGATCAGGGCGGGGTTGTCGAGGGTGCGCCAGAGCGGGCGCTGCCGGAACGATTCCTGGACGTCGATGACGAGAAGCGCTGTGGTCATACCCTCGAGCTTTCGCCTTTCGCCGGAGCCGGGAAAGGCACCATCGCGTCCCGAGGCGGAACGATCCGGTCGTACGCCCGAGGCGTCGGGGCGAAAGCGACGCGATAATGCGGACGTGCAGAGTGCATACGAGTATGTCGATGTCGTCCGGCCGCCGCGGCTGCGGCCCGGCGATCATGTGCGGGTGGTGACACCGACCGGAACGCCCGACCGGGCCGAGGTCGAGCGCACGGTCCAGTGGCTCGAGGACCAGGGCCTCGAGGTGTCGGTGGGCCCGCACGCGGTGGACGCGCTGGACGACGCCGACCGCATCCAGGACATCGACCGGGGCCTGCGCGACCTGTCGGTCAAGGCGATCGTCGCGGTCGGCGCCGGGACCGCGGCGCACCGGATCGCCGACGACCTCGACTTCACCACCGCGGCGCACCTGCCGACCCTGCTGGTCGGCTTCCGCGAGTGCACGATCCTGCACCTGGCCTTCTGGGAGCGGGCCGGGCTGGCCGGCGTCTACGGGCGGCCCGACCGGTCGTTCCTGCAGGCCGCCTTCGGCACCGAGCCGGTGGTGGTGCGCAGCGAACCCGACTCGCACACGGCCGGGCTGACCACCGGCGGGCGGGCGTCCGGGGTGCTGCTCGGCGGCGACCAGGAGCAGATCGCCACCGCGGCCGGGTGGGTGCTGCCCAGCCTGCACGGGGCGATCCTGTTGCTCGAGGCGTACGGGTTGCGGACCGAGCAGATCGACCGGCAGCTGACCATGCTGCTCCGCACGGGACGGCTCAAGGGGGTACGGGCCGTGGCGGTCGGTCGTTACACCGAGTGCGGGCCGGGCGATGTGCTCGGCGTGCTGCGTGACCGGCTGGCGCCACTGGGCGTACCGATCCTGGGTGGTCTGCCGATCGGTCAAGGGGCAATTCCGGTCGGCACGCCGGCCATGCTGGACGCGGACGCGGGGACGCTGACCATCGAGCCGGCGGTTTCCTGAAACTGTCGATTCCGGGGCCGTGCCGTTCGTCGGTGAGCTGAGATCGGCCCACGACGGAAGGAACTGATCATGGCGAAGTACACGCTGCTCATCTACGGCGACTCGGCCGAGTGGGAGGCGCTGACCGACGAGCAGCGCAGGGAGCACGACGCCGCGCACGCCGAGTTCCGCGCGGCGGCGGGCGACCGGGTGATCGGCGGGCAGGAGCTGGAGCCGGCGCCGACGGCCACCACGCTGCGCGGGTTCACCACCTCGGACGGGCCGTTCCTCGAGACCAAGGAGGCGCTGGGCGGGTTCTATCTGCTCGAGGCGGCCGACCTGGACGAGGTGCTGGCCCTGGCCAAGCTGCTGCCGGAGGTGCGGGCCGGGCACAGCGGGGTCGAGATCCGGCCGGTGGTCGAGCACGGATGACCTCGGTCGCCGACGCCCTGGCCGAGGCGCATCGCCGCGACTGGGCCCAGGTGCTGGCGACGACGGTGCAGGTCACGCGTGATCTGGACCGGGCCGAGGAGTGCACCCAGGACGCGTACGCGCAGGCTCTCGAGACGTGGGGCCGGACCGGGATTCCGGCCCGGCCCGGCGCCTGGCTCACCCGGGTCGCCCGGAACCGGGCGCTCGACCTGCTGCGCCGGGAGGCGGCGTTCCGGCGCCGCCTGCCCCTGCTGGTCGTCGAGGACGCGCCGGCCGCCGGGGACGACCGTCTGCGGCTGATCTTCACCTGTTGCCACCCGGCGCTGTCCCGCGACCATCAGGTGGCGCTGACCGCCCGGCTGGTCTGCGGCCTGTCGACGGCCGACGTGGCACGGGCCTTCCTGGTCTCCGAGCCGACGATGGCGGCCCGGCTGACCCGGGCCAAGAAGAAGATCGCCACGGCCCGGATCCCGTACCGGGTGCCGCCGCCGGACGCCCTGGCCGAGCGGCTCGAACCGGTGCTCGAGGTGGTGCACCTGCTCTTCACGACCGGTCACACGGCCCCCACCGGCCCGGCGCTGACCCGGGCCGACCTGACGGCGAGCGCCATCCGGCTGGCCCGCACGCTGCACCTGCTCATGCCCCGCTCGGCGCCGGTCACCGCGCTGCTGGCCCTGATGCTGGTGATCGACGCCCGCGCGGCGGCCCGGGTCGCTCCCGATGGCCGTCTGTTACTGCTCTCCGAGCAGGACCGCACGCTGTGGAATCGTGAGCTCATCACCGAGGGTGTGGCGCTGCTGACCGACTCGCTGCGCCGCCACCCGCCGTCCCGCTTCTCGGTCGAGGCCGCGATCGCCGCCGTGCACGCCGAGGCCACGACGTGGGAGCGGACCGACTGGTCGGAGATCGCCGGCCTCTACATGGTCCTGCTGCGCCTGACCGACAACTCGCCGGTGGTCGCCCTGAACCGGGCGGTGGCGATCGGCTTCCGGGACGGGCCGGCGGCGGGGCTGGCCGCCCTGGACCCGCTGACCGCCGAGCCCGCCCTGGCCACCTACCCCTATCTGGCCGCGGCCCGGGCCGACTTCCTGAGCCGGCTGGGCCGCGTCGCCGAGGCGGTCACCGCGTACGAGGAAGCCCTGGCCCTGACCGGGAACGAGACCGAGCGCGACTTCCTCACCGCAAAACTGCGGAGCCTCGGGCCGTAGCCGCGTCAGCCGGCCAGGAAAGCCGGGAGGCCGGCGGCCGGGGTGAGCAGGGTGACGGCCGAACCGTCGGTGAAGTCGAGGCGCAGGCGGCCGGCGGCCGGCCCGGTGGCCGACTTCACCTGGGTGCGCGGGCACTGCCAGCGCAGTTGGAGGGGCGCGAGGTCGTCGGGGGCCGGGCGGAACATGTCACGCCAGCCGGTGCGCTTGGCCAGCACCAGCAGGCGCCGGTCGGTGAGGGCCAGCACGCGCGGGTCGGTGACGATGCGGATGTGCTCGTCGAGGCCGACGGCCAGGCTGCTGGGCACGCCGTGGACGCCGCGCCGGTCGCCGGGGCGGTTGGGCACGGGCCGGCGGAACCGGAACGGCGACAGTTCGCCGCGGGTCGTCCCGGCCGTCGTACGCCCGTCGGCCCGGCTCACCCAGACGGCGACGCGAAAGCTCTCGCCGGGCTCCAGATGCTCGCGCACCCGGGCTTCCACCTGCGCGTCCTTGATGTCAGGCATGCGCGCACCTTACGCGAATCCCTTGACGGCACCCGGCGCGGCACCACCGCTCATTGACAATTGCCTATGCGCCCGATGGGGTGGGGAGCGACATCCTTCAATGAAGCAGGGGGTTCGATGTCGTCTCGTGCCCGATGGATGGCGGTCGCCGCCGTTCTCGCATTGATCGTTACGCCGGCGTCACTGCCGGCCCAGGCCGCGCCGGACGAGGCGCCGCTCGCTCTGGCCGCCGGGGAGGCCGCGCTCGTGCGGTTCCGCCTCCCCGACGAGGCCGCGCTGCAGCGGCTCGTCCGCGAGGGCGCCGACCTCGCCGCCCGGCCCCGCACCCAGGAGGGCGTGGTGCTGGCCGACCTGGTGGTCGACCAGGCGCAGCTCACCGCGTTGACCGGGCAGGGGGCCGTGCCGGTTCAGGTCATCCAGCGCTCGTCGGAGGCGCCGCGATCGCTCAACCGGGACCAGGCGCGGGTGGCGCAGGCCGACACGCTGCACTTCCTGCAGGCGTACTGGTGGACCACCGGCGGCCGGACGTTCCTGCAGACCCAGGTGGCCACGACCGCGACCGCCGACCCGGACGTGGAGATCACGGTCACCTGGCGTACGGCGGACGGCGCGACCGGCTCGTTCCCGCTGGTGCGGTTCGAGGACTCGGGCGAATACCAGTACCACTACACGTTGCCGCAGCCGCTGCCCGCCAAGCCCGTGCAGGTCACCGCCACCTCCAGCCTGGGCGGGACGTCGCGCGCGGTCACACCGGCGGCCTGGCCGGGTGCGACCCCGCCGGCCACGCCGAGCGGATACCAGAAGGACTTCATCGACGCGTACATGACGCCGGTCGACGTGCGGGCCCGGATCAAGCGGCTGGCCCGGCAGTACCCGGCGCTCGTCGACGTGATCAACCTGCCCGGCAAGACCCAGGGCTATCGGCGTACGGCGGTGGCGTATCTCGGGGATCCGGCCGCGGCCGCCGTCGTCGTCGAGTCGGTGCAGTTCGGTGATCAGGGGATGAACGGCGTCCAGGTGCGCACGGTCGACCCGGGCCTGCCCAACCGTCCGCTTTCCTCGACGTACCGGGACCGGGTCTTGACCTTGCGCCTGGCCACCGACGCCGGCGGCAAGGTGATCAGCACGACGGACGACGTCGCCGCTTTCATCTCAGCGCGCTATCCGCAACGGTTCCGCGCGTTCGTCGAGGAGGGCTCGGCCGGGATTCCGATGCCGGTGACAGGTCCCGTACGCCTCGACGACGGCCTCAAGGGCACCGAGGTCCCCCGCGGCCCGTGGACCGTGCAGGCGCTGCGCATCGGCAAGGTCCGCGACGGGTCGAAACCGGGCGTGCTGGCCTATTCGCAGGAACACGCGCGTGAGTGGGCCACTCCCCTGGTGACGCTGGAGTTCGCCGAGCGGCTGCTGGCCAACTACGCGACCGACCCGGGCACCCGTGAGCTGGTCGACGCCGTGGACGTATTCGTGATCCCGACGGTCAACCCGGACGGCGCCAACTACTCGTTCAACGACTTCAACTTCCAGCGCAAGAACCTGGTCAACCACTGCACGGGCCCCGCCCGCGACCCGCGCAACCGGGACTCGTGGGGCGTCGACCTCAACCGCAACTACACGGTCGGGTCGTACTTCGACGGGTATGTCGGCGCGAGCGCCAACTGCCTCTCCGGCACGTACGCGGGCACGGCCGAACTGTCCGAGGCCGAGAGCGGCAACGTGATCGCGCTGGCCAAGGCCCACCCGAACATCGGGCTGGCCATGAACGTGCACAGCTACGGCGGGTACTTCATGTGGCCGCCCGGCGCGTACCGGGCCGACGGGCGGGTCACGCTGCCGCGGCCGTCGATCGACGAGTCGAAGTTCTTCCTCGACAGCGCGCGGCGGATCGTCGGCGCGATCTCGTCCGAGCGGGGCACGGTGACCTGGCCGTCCTACACCGGGCCGGTGGCCGACGTGCTCTATTCGGCGGCGGGCAACTCGGCCGACCAGCTTTACTACGATCTGGGCATCGACGCCTGGGACTTCGAGGTGGGCAACGACCGGTGGAACGACGCCACCCAGCAGTGGGAGGGTGTCGGGTTCCAGCCGCCGTTCGACGAGGCGCACGGCGAGTCGCAGGAGTACGCGGGCGGGCTGGTCGAGCTCGTCCGGGTGGCCAAGGACAAGGCGGACGCCCCGGATTCCCGGGAGTAACCGCTCACATCCGTTTGGGGCCGTGCCGATAGTTGGGGTACAAATTATTGGCACGGCAACGAACGGGAGGGCACTGACATGAAGGTCCGCCAGTGGTTCCACGAGACGTTCGACGACTGGTGGTTCCGGTCGCTGATCGGCCCGGCCCAGACCAAGGGCGCCGTTCAGGGCTGCGACGAGGGTGCCCGCGAGCAGTGGAAGCGCGACCTCGAAAACCGCAAGCGTTACACCCGTGAGCAGCGCGAACGCAAGCGTCAGGCCAAGCTCTAGCGGCGCACGTCCTCGCCGCTCAGCGCCGACAGCTCGTCCCGCGTCGGGGCGCCCTCGCAGTCGCCGGGCACGGTCACCGCGAACGCGCCGGTGGCGATGGCCGTGGTCAGCCGGTCCTCCGGCGCCGCCCCGGCCAGCCGGTCGGCCAGATAGCCGGCCACGAACGCGTCCCCGGCGCCGACCGGGTCGACAACCGTCACGGCGAGCGCCGGCTTGTGGAGGCGGACGCCCTCGATCAGGGCCGTGCACCCCCGGCCGCCGTCCTTGACGATCACCTCGGCCGGTCCCAGCTTGGCCAGCTCGGCCGCCACGTCGCCCTCGTCGACGAACAGGGCCGCCTCCTCGGGCGAGGCGAAGACGATGTCGGCCCGCGAGACCAGGTCACGCAGGACGGGTGCCGCGTCGAACCGGCTCCACAGCTTGGCCCGGAAGTTCACGTCGACCGACACGGCGACCCCGGCCGCGCGAGCGGTCTCGATCGACTGGAACACGGCGGCCCGGGCCGTCTCGCTCAAGGCCGGCGTGATGCCCGTGACGTGCACGATCGACGCGTCCCGCACCTCGTGGGGCGGGATGTCGGCCGGGGACAGCCGCGAGCCCGCGCTGCCCGCCCGGTGATAGTCGACCTGGGCGAACTCCCCGGAACGCCGGTGCCGCACCATGAGACCGGTGAACGACTCGTCGGTGACGGCCAGGGTGCGTACGCCGGCCGAGGCGATCCTCGACGCGATCAGCGCGCCCGTCGCGTCGGCGCCGACCCGGCCCAGCCACGTCGCCTCGCCGCCCAGCCGGGCCACGCCGATCGCCACGTTGCTCTCGGCGCCGCCGATGCCGAACGAGAAGCTCTTGGCGTGACCGAGCGGGCCGATGCCGTCCGCGGCGACCAGGCCCATGGTCTCGCCGAAGGTGAGCAGGCCGGTCACGAGCGTGCGAACTTGACCGCGCTGACCGCGTGGCGGGCGCGGTTGGCCAGGGCGGTCAGGCTGCCCCCGGTGACGGCGTCGCCGATGAGCGGGCCGCCCAGACCAACCGCGCGGGCCCCGGCGAACAGCCAGTCCGCGATGTCCTCGATCTTGACGCCGCCGGTCGGCATGACGTTGATCTGCGGCAGCGGGCCGCGCACGTTGCGCAGCCACTCGAAGCCGAGCCCGGCCGCCGGGAACACCTTGACCAGCGGGGCGCCGGCGACGTGGGCCGCGTACATCTCGGTCGGGGTGCAGGTGCCGGGATAGAACGGCAGCGCGGAGCCGCGTACGAGATCGGCGTCGAGCACCGGCGACACCAGGAACTCGGCGCCGGCGTCGGCCGCGGCCTTGGCATCGTCGGCGGTGAGCACGGTTCCCGCGCCGATCGCCACCGAGGCGGGCAGTTGCCGGCGCAGACCGGCCAGCGCGTCGAGGGCGCCCCGCGAGGTGAGCGTCACCTCCAGCGCGGTGATGCCGTTGCCGGCCAGCACTTCGGCGACGGCGGCGAAATAGTCGGCTGTGGGAGCCCGCAGGACCGCGACGATCCCACTGTTGACCACGGCGGCGGACACGGCGTCGAGGGGAACGCTCTCATCGGTCACACCTTGCGATCCTGCCCGATCTCGGCCAAACCCTCCAGAGGCGCGGAGCGTGCGGGGCGTCTCAACAGGCCGCGGGCCCGGCCGTTCGCCGCCGGCGGAGCGGGTGGATTGGCATCGATGCCCAGTTCGTCCCGGATGGCCGCCTCGAACTGCTGCAGGACCAGCGGGACCTGGGTCAGCAGCTCACGGAAGTGGATCTCGGGCTGCACCCCGATCACGGCGGCCGGGTTCATCTCGCCGTGCAACTTCTGCAACAGAACGTGCACGGCCAGGGCGGCGCTGCGCACCGGGCCTGAGGCGAGCAACCGCACCTGCATGAGGGCCGGGCCGACCTCGTCCATGTAGACGAGCGCGGGCACCGGCTTCTCCCCCGCGTCGAACGCCGCCCGCAGGCGGAACGTGTCGCGCTCGAAGACGGCGAGCAGGGCCACGTACGCCGCCTTGCGCTCCTCGTACCACCTCCGGGTGCGCCGGCGGCGGCTCAGCAGATAGTCGTTGCGGGCGGACAGAAGCTGCACAGCGGCCGCTCCGGCCAGGGCGAACAGCGCTGCGATGAGGGGCAGCCCCCACCACGGGACGTTAGACACGCGCTAACGGTAGCGAGGCCGCGCCCGGTGGTCGCGGCATGCCGTCCGATCGTGGCCGGGCGGCGACCAAAGCTGACCTATCCGGCCATCCGGGACAGCACAGCGTCGATGGCGCGTGACGCTTCGTCGAACTACGCCCCGGCGGCGGCCTCGATGGCTGCCTTGAAGTCGGGGGTGGCTCCGATCTGAGCGAGCAGCACATTCGCCGCGTTGTAGCAGTTGAAGCTATCGATTTTCCGTCACGGAGATACCAGAGATCCGCCGTGGGCACGTCGATACGGTTACCGGTCGGGCGGATTTCGCCGATCGGAGTCGGGAACCCGCCGAGATGCGGCCCCCGCAAGTTCCTCGAGAGTGATGTCGTCAGCAGCGCCAGTGAGGTGTTCGCCGTGCATGGCCTGGCCGCCGCGACGCTGGACGACCTGGTGCGGGCGACCGGCTTGGGGAAGCAGAGCTTGTACAACGCTTTCGGCGGAAAGCGGGAATTGTTCCTGCGGGCACTCTCCGAGGATCGCTGCTCGGCCGCGCCGGTGTCGGTCGCGGCGTTCTCACCGCGGTCGCACTCGACGCGCTGCGCGTGCTCCACGGTCAGCGGCCGGAAGAGACCGGCGCTTGACCTCAACCTCGGTTCAGCTTGCAGACTCGCTCGCATGAGAGCTGCCGTGTTCGACCGGTTCGGTCCGCCCGACGTGCTGCATGTGGTGCACGTTCCCGATCCGCGGCCCGGCCCGGGTGAGGTCCGCGTCCGGGTGCTGGCCGCCGGGGTTCAGCCCTTCGACGTGGCTGTGCGCGAGGGGAACATGCCGTGGGCGAAGGTGGAGTTCCCGCAGACGATCGGCCAGGAGTACGCGGGAGTGGTCGACGCGCTGGGTGAGGGCGTACGGGATCTGGCCGTGGGTGACGCCGTGCTCGGCTCGACCATGCTCAACGGGGCCGCCGAGCTGGTGGTCGTGGCGGCCGCGAACGTGGTGCGCAAACCGGCCGAGGTCGACTTTCCGACCGCTGCGGCCCTGGTCGCCGCGGCGCAGACGGCCAGTGGGGCGCTGCTCGAGCTGAGGGTGGGCGAGGGTGACGTGTTGCTCGTGCACGCGGCCGCGGGCAGTGTCGGCACGGTGGCCACGCAGCTCGCGCGTCTGGGCGGGGCCACGGTGATCGGCTCGGCCAGTCCGGAGAACCATGAGCGCGTACGCCGGCAGGGCGCCCTCCCGGTCACGTACGGCGCCGGGCTCGTGGCCGAGGTGCGCGAACTCGGGCTGCAGCCGACCGTCGCGCTGGACGGCGCCGGTGCCGAGGCGATCGCCCAGTCCGTGCAGCTCGGCATCGCGCCCGACCGCATCGGCACGATCGTCGACGACAAGGCCGCGGCCGAGCACGGAACGCGGGTCGTGCGGGCCGGCCGGGATCCGGAGCGGCTGGCCCGGGTGGTCGAGCTGGCCGCGCAGGGCCGGGTGCGCCTGCCGGTGCACGCGTTCCCGCTGGCCGAGGTGGCCGAGGCGCACCGGGCGGTCGCGTCGCGCCACAGCCACGGCAAAGTAGTGCTGATCATCGAGCCCGGAGCGTGACGAACTGGGCTATGCCGTCCAGCAGCCGGGCCAGGCCGAACTCGAAGAGCTGATCGAGCCCGAAGTCGAACCCGTGCTCGGTCAGCTCGCGGAAATGGTTCAGCACCCCGGAGTCGATCAGTCCGGCGAGCGATCCCTCTTGCGTTCGCAGCCACTGCTCGTTGGTCATGCCGGTCTCCCGGATGGCCTCGTTCTCGATCTCCAGAGCGGTCGACAGCCCCCGTACGAACGTGAACAGCAGAATCTGGACGTACATCCGCTCGCCGGCCGTCAGCGTGGTGCCGTCGAAGGCGGTCAGCACCCACTCGGTGAGCAGCACCCCGTTCGGCGCCATCTGGGGCCGGGTCAGCGACATCGACGGGCCCAGCCACGGGTGGCGCTGGAAGACCGCCCATTGCTCGCGGGCGCACAGTTCCAGGCCGGTGCGCCAGTTCGCCGGGGGCCGGGGTGGCAGTCGCACCGCGCCGAGGGCCACGTCGATCATGGCGAGCACGAGGTCCTCGCGCCCGGGCACGTGGCGGTAGAGCGACATCGTGGCCACGTCCAGTTCGGCCGCGAGCCGGCGCATGGTCAGCTCGGCCATGCCGTGCTCGTCGGCGATCGCGATCGCGGCCCGGACGATGCGCTCCCGGCTCAGCTCGTGTTCGCGGCGCGGCACCGGGCCGGCCACGACCGTGCCCACGCCGGGCCGCGAGATGGTCAGGCCCTCCTCGCGCAGCGCGGCGTGCGCCTTGGTGGCCGTGGCGATCGCGACGCCCCACTCGCGGGTGATCGCCCGGGCCGACGGCACCCGGTCGCCCGGCTGCAGCGCGCCCGAGTCGATGCGGCGGCGGATGTCGGCCACGATCCGCCGATACGGCGCCTCCGTACTAGTACGCTCGATCGCCATGGTCGCACTGTACTAGGGCGCTTTGCGCTCAGCTGAGGCCACTTCTAGCGTCCTAGTACATGCGAGTACACGGTACGCAAATGCGTGTTCTGATCTCCGGCGGCGGCATCGCCGGCCCGGCGCTGGCCTGGTGGCTGCACCGCGCGGGCGCCGACGTCACGGTCGTCGAGCGGGCGTCCGGGCCGCGCCCGGGCGGCCACGCGGTCGACGTGCGCGGCGCGGCCCGCACAGTGGTCGAAGGGATGGGCCTGATGCCCGCCGTGCTGGCCCGCCAGGTCGACGAACGCGGTGTCGCGCTGGTCGACGCGCGCGACCGACGCCTGGCGTCGATGCCGGCCGGCCTGTTCGGCGGTGAGGGCATCGTCGCCGAGATCGAGATCTCCCGGGGTGACCTGGCCGGTGTTCTGCTCGACGCCACCGCGACGACGGCCCGGTACCGCTACGGCGACCATGTCACGGCGCTGCGCCAGGACGACAGTGGTGTCGGCGTGACGTTCGCGAGCGGCGGCACCGAGCGCTTCGACATCGTCGTCGGCGCCGACGGCGTCCACTCCGGGGTGCGCGCGCTCGCCTTCGGTCCCGAGGCCGATTTCGTACGCCCCCTGGGCGGCTACGGCGCGTATTTCACCGTGCCCGACCCCGGCGACCTCGATCACTGGTTTTTGATGTTCAATGCGCCCGGCGGCCGGGTGGCCGGTCTGCGCCCCGAACGCGGCGGAACGGCCAAGGCCAGCCTCAGTTTCCGGTCGTCGCGGCGTCTCGGCCGGCTCGACCGCGCGGCCCAGAAGCGGGTGCTGGCTGGGCGTTTCGCCGGGGTCGGCTGGCGGGTGCCGTCGTTTCTGGCCGCGCTGCCCGAGGCCGGCGACTTCTACTTCGACTCCATCGACCGGGTGCAGGTGGACCGGTGGTCGCGCGGGCGCGTCGTCCTGCTCGGCGACGCCGGCTACTGCGGCTCCCCGCTCGCCGGTCTGGGCACGAGCATGGCCCTGGTCGGCGCGTACGTGCTGGCGGGCGAGCTGGCCGGGGCGTCCTCCCCCGCGGCCGCGTTCGCCGCCTACCAGTCCGCGATGGCCGACTACGTCGCCGACGGCACGCAACTGCCCCCGGGCGGCATGGCGGCCTTCGCGCCGGACAGCCGCCTGATGATCCGCCTGCGGGCCCTGTCGATGAGCTCGATGGGCCACTGGCCGATGAAGCAGCTGCTGGCCAAGCAGTTCGGCAAGGCCGAGGCGATCACCCTGAAGCCGTACGCCCGGCCGGCACCGCGGGGCTGATCCAGTGGGTCAGGTTCTCGGGGCGGTCGGCTTTGCCGTAGAACCACCCCTGGATCAGGTCGCAGCCCTGGTTGCGCAGCCAGTCACGCTGCTCGGCGGTCTCGACGCCCTCGGCGACCACCCGGTGTCCCATCGCGTGGGTCATGGCTAGCACCGCGCGGACGATGGGCTCGTCGGTGCCGTCGCCGATGCGGGACACGAACGATCGGTCGATCTTGACAATGCCGATCGGCAGGCGCTGCAGGTAGCTGAGCGACGAATAGCCGGTGCCGAAGTCGTCGATGCACAGCGTCACACCGAGGGCGTGCAGCGCGTTCAGCGTGAGCAGCGCGGCCTCGATGTTCTCCATGACGCCGGACTCGGTGATCTCCAGCCACAGCGACGACGGCGGCAGGCCGGTGTCGTGCAGCACCTCGTCGACGACGCGCACCAGGGAGCCGTCGCGCAGCTGGCGCACGGCCACGTTGACCGAGATGTGCAGCGGACGCGCGCCCGGGCCGCGGCACAGCGACCACTCGACCAGCTGCCGGGCGGATTCGCGCAGCAGCCACTCGCCCATCTCGACGATCATTCCGGTCTCCTCGGCGACCGGGATGAACTCCATCGGGCTGACCGGTCCGAGCGTGGGCGACTCCCAGCGCATCAGCGCCTCGAAGCCGTCCAGCTCGCCGGTGGCCACGTCGACGATCGGCTGGAAGTGCACGGCCAGTTCGCCGCGCTCGGCCGCGCCGCGCAGGGCCTGCTCGAGGTTGACCCGGTCGCGCAGCTTCTCGCGCAGCGACGAGTCGAACAGGGCCACGGCGTTGCGGCCGGAGCCCTTGGCCTTGTACATCGCGGTGTCGGCGTCGCGGATCAGCTCGAGGGCGTGTGCGCCGCCGTGCGACTTGGCGAGCCCGATCGACGCGGAAACAACGACCTCGCCGACCGAGAGGCGGAACGGCCGGGCGAACTCGTCCAGCAACCGTTCGGCCAGCGATTCGGCCAGCCGCAGATGCGAGGGGCTGGCCAGGGCGATGACGAACTCGTCGCCTCCGATGCGGCAGACCAGATCGCCCGTACGCACCTGCTCCGACAGCCGGTCCGCGACCGCGCACAGCAACTCGTCGCCGACCTGGTGGCCCCAATGGTCGTTGACGTGCTTGAACCGGTCGAGGTCGAGGAAGAGCAGGCTGATCTCGAGCTGCTCGTCGGCCGCCCGGTCACCCCACTCGCCGATCGTCTCGGCGAGCAGTTCGCGGTTGGGCAGGTCGGTGAGCGCGTCGTGCGTCGCCCGCCGGCGGCTGGCCTGCTCGGCCCGGGCCCGCGAATTGTTCGAACGCACCACCCGGGCGAGCACGGCCAGCATCAGCGCCACGCTGAGCGCGGCGCGGATCAGGTCGTTGGCCAGGACGCCGGTCGGCATCATCGAGGTCACCGCGGTCGGCACGGAGACGACCAGGCCGATCAGCATGAGACGGCGCCGGCTCAGGTCACGCACGACGATGTGCTGCGGTTCGGTCAGCGTCCGCATGGACGGGTGCAGCGCCGCCGCCGGAACGGCCACAAACATGATCATGAACAGCGTCTGGATGGTGTGCGCCGAGACGTCGACCAGTTCGGCGGTGCGGAACACGAAGTAGGTGTCGGCCAGGAACATGCAGCACGCCGCGATCACGAGCATCCACAGCGCGGGCTGCCGTACGCCGCCGGCCAGCATGAGCTGTGCGACCAGCACCAGCAGCACCACGTCGAGGATCGAGAAGAACGCGTCGAAGATCCGCAGCGGGCTCATGCCGGAGTTGGCCACGGCCGGCTCGATCACGAACGTCCAGACCAGGAAGGCCGCGGCCAGGCCGATCAGCAGCGCGTCGATCCGGGCCGGGTCGTCCTCGGCCGCGCGCCGGCGCTTCAGCATCGTCGCGAAGGCCATCCCGATGAACCCGTACGCGGGCAGGATCACCGAGTCCGGGATCAGCATCATCGGCGTGGGCGGGGTCGAGTCCGCGCCCGGCACGACGACGCGGATGACGAAGGTGGCGACGAACAGGTAGGCGCTGATCTCGAGGTACCACCACGGCGCCCGTTCGGCCCTCGGCAGGAACCGGCGCGGCCCGGTGCGCAGTCCGACCAGGCACAGCACCATGATCGGCACGACGGCGACCTGCTGCAGACCGGGCGGGCCGAACACCAACGCCGCGAGCGCGGGCAACGCCAGCGCCAGATGGTGGGCGAAGCCCCACCGGCGAGCGCCGGGAGCGGCGGCTTCGGTTCTGGTCACGTCCTTCCATCGGCCACACAGCCCGGCTTTTTAAAAGACCGACAGCTCCGACGTTCGGACAGGATGCTCCGCTTTTTGACGGAGATGTCCGACATAGTTCCGGATTCCGGGGACGGACGACGGCACAAGCGGCGAGGGTGTCATTTGGCCGATCGACCAGCACCACGGGGGGACACGTGCACCGGAATCGGACGAAACTTCTTGCTGCCTCGGGACTGCTGGCCTTGATCGCCGGCACCGGCGGCCTCCCGGCGCGAGCGGTCGAGCCCCAGCCGGCCCGGGTCATCGCCCCGGCCCTGCAAACGATCGACTTCGGCGGTGTCGCCCGGACCACGATCCGGCCGTTCAGCCTGGTCGGTGTCACCTGGGCCGATCCGCGGGCCACCGTCGAGGGCGTCGTGCAGGTGCGCACCCGCCCGATCGGCTCGGCCCGGTGGACCCCGTGGCAGACGCTCGAGACGGACGGTCGCGCTCCGGCCGACGTACGCGGCTCGTCCGACCCGCTGTGGGTCGGCCCCTCGAACGCGATCGAGGCCCGCGTGACCGGCGCCCGCCGCCCCCTCCCGCCCGGCCTGCGCCTCGACCTGATCAACCCGGACACGATCGAAGAGCCGGCGCGGACCGAAGTACGCAACGGCGGGATTCGGGCGGAGAAGGCACAGATCGGAAGCAGGTCGGCGGTGCCGCTGCCGGCCCGGCCGGTTCCGCGGATGGTCACCCGCGCCGGGTGGCGGGCCAACGAGGCGATCGTCAAGGGCGGCGCCGAATACACCGGGCCCACCCAGGTCTTCTTCGTGCACCACACCGCCACCGGCAACGGCTACAGCTGTGCCCAGTCGGCCGGCATCGTCCGGGGCATCCAGGTCTATCAAGTGCGCAGCCGGGGCTGGGACGACGTCGGCTACAACTTCCTGATCGACAAGTGCGGCACGGTCTTCGAGGGCCGCCGCGGCGGGGTCGGCCGCACGGTGCTGGGCGCGCACACCGTGGGCTTCAACGCCGACGCCAGCTCGATCGCCGTGATCGGCAACTACGGCGGCCGCGGGGTCACCCCGAGGGTCCGCACCGTGATCGCCGCCGTCGCCGCGTACAAGCTCGGCGCGTACGGGAATGCTCCGAGCGGCCGTGTCGTGCTCACCTCCGGAGGCGGCCCCCGTTTCCCCAAGGGTCAGCGGGCCGCGCTGTGGCGCATCGCCGGCCACCGCGACGCCGGCCTCACCGCCTGCCCGGGCAACGCGCTCTACGCCCAGCTCCCCTCGATCCGCGCGATCGCCGGGGCCGCCCCTTCCGGCCTGCACGTGCTGCGGATCGGCGGCACCGCGCTGTCGGCCCGGCGCTACTTCACGCAGGGCCTGATTCAGCCGGTCTGGACGACCAGCACCCCCACCGCGCTGATCAACCGCTTCGAGGTGTGGGTCGACGGCGTGCTGCGGACCGCCACCCCCGGCGGGCACCGCACCACCCGGCTGCGCCTGGCCCCGGGCAGCCACACCCTGACCGTACGGGCCCTGCACCTGTCCGGCCGCTCGACCACCGTGAGCAGCCGGGTGGTCGTCGACACCGACTCGCCGGTGTTCGCCGCGAAGCCGGCTCTGGCGCTGCGGCCGGGCACGGTCAGCGCCGGGGCGGTGCCGCTGCGGCTGCGCTGGAACGTCGGCGACGGCGTGGCCCTCGGCGCGGTCGGCCTGACCCGGCCGTTGCCGATCAACCTGGGCACGGCCTCGAGCAGCCGGGACGTGGCCGCTCCGCCCAACCGGGCCACGCCGTTCACGGTGCGCGCGACCGACCGCGCCGGCAACGCCACCAGCGCCACCATCACCCGTACGCCGTGGGTGATCTCGGAAGTCTCGGCCCAGCGGCGGGGAAGCTGGCGGCCCCTGCGCAACGGGGGTTATCTCGGTGGCACCGCGACCGGCGGCAGCACCCGGGGGGCCGCCGCGAGCTGGACCTTCACCGGCGCCTCGGCCGCGCTCGTCTTCAGCAAGGGACCGGGTGCGGGCCGGGTCGGGGTGTTCGTCGACGGGCGCCCGCAGGGCATGGTCGACCTCCGTTCGGCCAGTTCGGCGCCGCGTCAGGTGGTCTGGTCCCGCTCGTGGGCGGACAGCGGCGAGCACACCGTGCGGGTGGTGGTCGAGGGCACGAGCGGCCGCCCGGGAGTGGTGCTGGACGGGCTCATCTATCTGCGATAACTGACAGAAGGTGTCAGCCTCTGCGGGCAGGATCGCGTCCATGAGTGGATTCGCAACACTGGCGATGATCAATCTGGACGCGTCCGACCCGGCCGGGCAGGCCCGTTTCTATGCGGCGGTGCTCGGCTGGGAGGTCCTGCACGCCCAGGACGAGTACGCGATGATCGGCGACGGCTCGACCAGCCTCGGCTTCGGCCAGGTCCCGGGCTATTCGGGGCCGGGCTGGCCGCAGGAGAAGGCGCCCAAGCGCTACCACCTCGACTTCTATGTCGAGGATCTGGACAAGGGCGAGGAGCAGGCTCTGGCGCTGGGCGCGACCAAGGCGGGCGAGCAGCCCCAGCCCGACCGGTGGCGGGTGCTGCTCGACCCCGAGGGTCACCCGTTCGACATCTGCCTCAAGAGCTGACCGCGAGGGCCTGGGTGACCAGGCCCGTGATCATCCAGTCGGCGATGCGGTCGAAGCCCGGCTCGCGGCCCTGGCCACCCTCGGCCAGGGCCGCCGCCAGCTCGGGGAAGGCGCCGCTGGCGACCGCCTCGCCGATCAGTGCGACCTGCTCTTCCGGCGGTGTCGTCCCGGCCAGCTCGGCCGTCACGAAGGACGCCACGAAGCCGGTCATCAGCGCGACGATCTCCATCTTGGTCGGCCCGGCCAGGCCGGTCGGCGCCAGGCAGGCCAGACCCTTTTCCAGGTACGCCAGCATGTTGCGCCCGGTCAGCCGCCGGTTCGGCAGGGCCGAGGGCAGCCACGGGTGCGCGAGCATGAGCGTCCGCTGCGCGCCGGCCAGGGCGATCAGGTCCGTACGCCAGTCACCGGTGACCTTCGAGGGGCCGAGTTCGCTGCCGGCCCGGTCGACCATCAGATCGAGCAGCCGGTCCTTGTCGGGCACGTAGGTGTAGAGCGACATCGCCCCCGCCCCGATGTTCTGCGCGATCCGCCGCATGGTCAGCGCCGTCAGACCCTCGGCGTCGGCGATCCGGATCGCGGCCTCCACGACCTGCTCGCGGGTGTGCGACGGCGGACGTCCGCGGGGCATCGATACCTCCTGCTACTATTTCCGGTACGACGTACGAGAATAAACGGGGGTAGCCATGCGAAGACTGCCACTTTCCCTCCGACTCCTCGCCCGCCGGGGCCCGAAAGCCCCCTACGAGGTTCACCGTGAGACCGCCCTGCCCGTGCCCGGCGCCGACGGAAGCCCGCTGCTCACCGACCACTACGCCCCGGTCACCGGCGAACCGTGCCCGACCGTGCTCATCCGGGCGCCGTACGTGCGGAGCGGGTTTCCCTGGAATCTCTTCTTCGGCGTGCGCTTCGCCGAGCAGGGCTTCCATGTGGTGCTGCAGAGCAGCCGGGGCACCGGCGGCTCGGGCGGCGAGTTCCACACCTGGCGCAACGAGGTCGCCGACAGCCGCGCCGCCGTCGAGTGGCTCCGCAAGCAGGAGTGGTTCACCGGCGACCTGTTCACCCTGGGCGCGAGCTACATGTCGTACACGCAGGCGGCGCTGGCCGTCGACCCGCCGCCCGAGTGGCGGGGCGCCGTGATGCAGGTGGGCCACACCGACCCGCACGACTTCTTCTGGTCCACCGGCGCCTTCGGGCTGGAACGGGCGCTGGTCGGCGGGCTCAGCCTGGTGCAGGGCAAGGTCACCTCGTGGGACATGCTCCGCGGCGCCCTGCGCCTCAAGTTCCGGCTGCGCCGGGCCACCCACGGCCTGCCACTCCTCGACGCCTATCCGTCGGCAATCGGGGGCCGGCGGCCGGCGCTCGAGGAGTGGCTGACGCACCCCGAGCCGGACCACTGGCACGACATCGACCTGGTCAAGGTGGCCGGGGCCATGGACATCCCGACCAGCCTGCTCACCGGCTGGTGGGACCTCTCCCCCGACCAGGTCCTCGAGCAGTACACCCGGATGCGGGCCGCCGGGCGCGACGTCGACCTGCTGATCGGCCCCTGGACGCACACGAACTTCCTGGAACGCGACTGGCCCCAGGTGTTCGCCCAGGCCATGCGCCGGCTGCGCCGGGAGCCGCCCGCCTATCGGGTGCGGGTGCACGTCGGCGGCGCCGGCGAGTGGCGTGACCTGCCCGACTGGCCGCCACCCGGCGCCCGTCCGCTGAGCCTGGCGATGGCCGGCTTGAAGGCCGAGCGCGGGTGGTCGTTCCGCTACGACCCGGCCGACCCGACCCCGTCGATCGGCGGCGCGCTGCAGTCACCGACGCAGGGCCAGGTCGACAACGCGCCGCTGGAGAGCCGCGCCGACGTTCTGCTCTTCACCGGCGAGCCGGTCGAGTCGCCGTTGACGCTGATGGGACCGGTGCGGGCCGAGCTCGACGCGTCGACCTCGGCGGCCAGCGGCGACCTGTTCGTGCGGCTGTGCGACGTCGACCCGGCCGGGGTCTCGCTCAACATCTGCGACGGCCTGACCCGCATGTCCTCCGACGGCCGGGTCGTGGTCGACCTGGGCCACACCGCCCACGTCTTCCGGCCCGGCCACCGCGTACGCGTTCAGGTCAGCGGCGGCGCGCACCCCCGGTTCCTGCGCAACTACGGCACCGGGGAGGCTCCGGGCCGGGCGACCCGCCTGGTGCCGACCGAGACCACGATCGGCCGTGGGTCGACGCTGGAATTGACCATGGTTTAGGCATCCTCGGCGTGGGGGTAACAGGGGCGCCGCCACCCCCACTATCGAGGAGCTTCCATGTCCTTCCAGGGCATCCTTTACCTGATCGCCGTCATCCTGCTCGTCCTGGCGGCGCTGCCGATCGCGACCCGCGGCATCAGCCTGGCCCTGCTCGGCGCCGCGTTCGCCCTGCTGGCCTACTCCTGGCCGGTCCTCACCGCCTGACCCGCTTGTAGACGACCGCCTGCCACGGCTCCAAGGTCAGATCCTTCGGGGCCGTGGGCAGGTTGGTCAGCAGCACTTCGGCGTCCGGCCAGTCGTCATCGAGCTCGGCCTTCACGGTGTCGCCGGAGAAGTTGCCGATCACCAGCAGCTCGGTGTCGCCGAGGCGCCGGGTGAAGGCGTACAGCTGCTCGTGGTTGGGCAGCACCATCGTGAAGTCGCCGTCCACCACCACGGGCTCGGTGTGCCGCAGCTCGATCAGCTTGCGGTAGTAGTGGAAGACCGAGTCCGGATCGGCCCGCGCGGCCTCGGCGTTGATCTCGGGGTAGTTCGGGTTGACGGCCAGCCACGGCGTGCCGGTGGTGAACCCGGCGTGCTCGGAGGCGTTCCACTGCATGGGCGTACGCGCGTTGTCGCGGCCCCGGGCGCGCAGCACGGTCAGCACTTCCTCGGGCGAGCGGCCCTCCTGGTCGATTGCCTGCGCGTACTGGCCGAGCGCCTCGATGTCGCGGAAGTCGTCGATCGTCCGGAAGGGGAAGTTGGTCATTCCCAGCTCTTCGCCCTGATAGACGTACGGCGTCCCGCGGTGCAGATGCAGCACCGTGCCGAGCATCTTGGCCGAGATCACCCGATAGGCGGCGCTGTCGTCGCCGTATCGCGAGACGACCCGCGGCTGGTCGTGGTTGTTCCAGTAGAGGCTGTTCCATCCCACCTCGGCCAGCCCGGCCTGCCACCGGTTGAAGATGGCCTTGAGGTTGGTCAGCCGCAGCGGGACCAGCGCCCAGGGGTCGGCGCCGCGGTCGGCCCAGACGTGGTCGAACTGGAAGACCATGTCGACCTCGTGCCGCTCGGGGTCGGTGAACAGGATCGCCTCGTCCACCGTCACGCCGGGCATCTCACCCACGGTCAGCTTCGCGTCCCGGCCGGCGAAGACCTTGGCGTGCATCTCCTGCAGGAACTCGTGCAGCCGCGGGCCGTTGATGAAACCCTCCGAGCCGTCCCCGTACGCGGAGCCGGTGACCACACGGCCGTCGGGCAACGGCAGCACCTTGGAGATCATGTTGATGACGTCCATCCGGAAGCCGTCGATGCCCCGGTCGAGCCACCAGTTCATCATCGCGTAGACGGCCTCCCGGACCTCCGGGTTCTCCCAGTTGAGGTCGGGCTGCTTCTTTGAGAACAGGTGCAGGTAGTACTCGCCGGTGGTCTCGTCGAACTCCCAGGCCGAGCCGCCGAACACCGATCCCCAGTTGGTCGGCTCGGCTCCGGGCGTGCCGGCCTCCAGTCCCTCGCGGGCGGGCTGCCACCAGTACCAGTCGCGCTTCGGGTTGTCCCGGCTCGACCGGCTCTCGACGAACCACGGGTGCTCGTCGGACGAGTGGTTGACGACCAGGTCCATGACCAGCTTCATGCCCCGGGCGTGCACTCCGGCGAGCAACTCGTCGAAGATCTCGAGGGTGCCGAAGACCGGCTCGACGTCCTGGTAGTCGCTGATGTCGTAGCCGTTGTCGTCCTGGGGCGAGGGATAGATGGGCGACAGCCAGATGACGTCGACCCCTAGTTCGGCCAGATGGTCCAGGTGGCCGATGATTCCCCGCAGGTCGCCCATGCCGTCGCCGTCGGCGTCCGCGAAGCTTCGCGGGTAGACCTGGTAAACGACCGCGTTCTTCCACCAGAGATCCGTCATGGGTCTTCTGTAACACGAGAACGACGTGCCAAACCGGTGGGCATACTAAGCACGTGTTAACTACCGAAATGAGGCTTTTGTCGTGAAGGTGGCCATGTTGGGCCCGATCGCGTGGCGTACGCCGCCCCGGCACTACGGCCCGTGGGAACTGGTGACCAGCCTGATCACCGAGGGACTGGTGGAACGCGGCATCGACGTGACGCTGTTCGCCACCCTCGACTCGATCACCAAGGCCACCCTCGACGGGGTCGCGCCGGCCGGCTACGAGGAGAGCGACGAGCTGGACGGCCGGGTGTGGGAGGCGATGCACGTGGGTCACGCGCTGGCCCGCTCGGGCGAGTTCGACATCGTGCACAACCACCTGGACTGGCTGCCGCTGGCGTTCTCGCAGTCGTGCCGGGCGCCCATGGTGACGACCATCCACGGGTTCTCGGGGTCGAACATCCTGCCCGCGTACCGCCGCGGCCGGTCGGCGTACGTGTCAATCTCGGACAGCGACCGCTCCCCCGACCTCGACTATCTGGGCACGGTGCACCACGGGATCGACCTGGACGCGCTGCCGGTCTCCGAGGGCGCGAAGGAGGACCTCGTCCTGTTCGGGCGCATCCACCCCGACAAGGGGACCGACCTGGCCATCGAGATCGCGGCGCGGGCCGGCCGGCGGCTGATCATGTGCGGGATCGTGCAGGATCGCGCGTACTTCGAGGAGCTGATCGAGCCGCGGATCGACGGGGACCGCGTCGTCTACCGGGGCTCGGTCGGGCCGGACGAGCGCGGCACGGTCCTCGGGTCCGGGCTCGCGCTGCTGCACCCGATCCGGTTCGCCGAGCCGTTCGGGCTCTCGGTGGTGGAGTCGATGGCCTGTGGGACTCCGGTGATCGCGTACCGGAAAGGCTCGATGCCCGAAGTGGTCGACGAGGGCGTGACCGGACATCTCGTCGAGGACGTGGACGAGGCGGTCGCCGCAGTCGATCGGGTCGCCCGGATCGACCGGGCAGCCTGCGCGCGACGGGCCCGGGAAAGGTTCTCCCGCGACCGCATGGTGGAGAACTACCTGGAGATTTATCGAAAAATCGTCAGCTGAATGGTCTTACTTGTTAACGTCGTATTGTGAATTGCGCGTTAAACCGGGCAATTTCCCGATACTCCGCAATGCCGATTGTGCGCGGCCGCCATTGGCCTGTCCGCGTGCGCTGAGCCGTGCTGCGGGGAGGCAAGCCGCAGAGCGAGAAAGGCCTAGTCATGCCCGCGACGTACGGTTTCCTGAGCACGTACCCGCCGACCCAATGCGGTTTGGCGACCTTCAATGCCGCGCTGGCCGTCCACTTGGCCAATGGCAGCGACTCGGGAGTCGTCCGGCTGCTGGCCAAGGACAGCGTCGCGGGCGGAATCGAGCTCGACAAAGCGGCGCCGCGAACCGTGCACACCTGGCACACCGGCATCCCGGGAGGCTGGCGGGCGGCGGCCGACGTGCTCAACCGCTACGACGTGGCGATCATCCAGCACGAGTACGGCATCTACCCGGGTGACGCCGGCTACGAGGTGCTCCCGGTGCTGCGCGCCCTGACCGTGCCCTCGATCGTCGTGCTGCACACCGTGCTCAGCTCGCCCGACCCGCTGCAGCGCCAGGTGCTCGAGGAGATCGCCGCGACGGCCGACGCGGTCGTCACGATGACCGACACCGCGCGGCAGCGGCTGACCGCCGGGTACGCCGTCGACCCGCGCAAGATCTCAGTGATCCCGCACGGCGCGGCCAGCCGGGGCACCGGCCCGCGCGAGGACCACGACCGCCCGCACCTGCTCAGCTGGGGCCTGCTCGGGCCGGGCAAGGGCATCGAGTGGGCGCTGCGGGCGCTGGCGCTGCTGGGCGACCTCGACCCGGCGCCGGTCTACACGGTCGCCGGGCGCACCCACCCCAAGGTGCTCGAACAGTTCGGCGACGCCTACCGGAACTCGCTCGAGGAACTGGCCGTCTCGCTCGGCGTGACCGACGCGGTGCAATGGAACGACGCGTACCTGGAGGAGGACGAGCTGTCCCGGATGATCCGCTCGGCCGACGTGGTGGTGCTGCCGTACGACTCCACCGAACAGGTCACCTCGGGCGTGCTCATCGAGGCCGTCGGGGCCGGGATCCCCGTCGTGGCGACCGAGTTCCCGCACGCCGTGGAGCTGCTGGCCGACGGCCCGGGCCTGCTCGTGCCGCATCAGGACCCGGAAGCGATGGCCTCGGCGATCCGGCACGTGCTGGCCGAGCCCGGCATGTCGGTCGGACTGACCGGTCTGGCCGGCGGGCCGACCCTGCGCTGGCCGGCCGTGGCCGCCCGCTACCAGTCGCTGGCCGCCCGCCTGCTCGCCGCCCGCACGCCGCTGGCCGCCCCGGTCCCGGCGTGACCACGACCAAGGCCCCCGGGGGGCTCCGCCTCGTTCCGCCACCCATCCAGCTCGCCGACGCGCCGGCGCCCGACTGGTCGCACGTCGTCCGGCTCTCCGACGACACCGGCCTGCTCGAGCACGCCCGCAACGCCATCGTGCGGCGCGAGCACGGCTACTGCGTCGACGACGTCTCCCGCGGCCTGCTGCTGATCTGCCGGGAGCCACGCCCGACCGGCCGGCTCGTCGGGCTGGCCGAGCGCTATCTGGCCTTCCTGACCCACGCGGCGAGCCCGGACGGCGGCTTCCGCAACCGTTTCTCGTACGCCCGGGTCTGGGAGGACGAGCCGTCGACGGGCGACTGGTGGGGCCGCGCGCTCTGGGGGCTGGGCACCGCGGCCGGGCGCTCGACCGTGCCGTGGATCCGGCGCGAGGCGCTCAACGCGTTCCTGATCGGCTGCCGGAACCGCTCGGCCTGGCCGCGGGCGATGGCCTTCGCCGGTCTGGGCGCGGCCGAGGTGCTGCGGTCCGACCCGCGCTCGCCGGCGGCCACCCAGCTGCTGGCCGACGCGGCCACGGTGATCGGCCTGCCCTCCGCGCAGGCGGACTGGGTGTGGCCCGAGCCCGAGCTGACCTATTCCAACCCGGCCCTGGCCGAGGTGCTGATCGCGGCGGGCGACCTGCTCGGCGACGAGCCGCTGCTGCGGGCCGGGCTGCGGATGCTGGTCTGGTTGTGCCGCGAGCAGGACCACCACGGGCACCTGTCGGTGGTGCCGGTCGGCGGGTGGCGGCCGGGCGTGCCCAAGCACCGCTTCGACCAGCAGCCGATCGAGGCGGCCGCGACCGCCGACGCCTGCGCCACCGCGGCCGCGGTCACCGGCGACGACCGGTGGGACGAGCAGCTGTTCCGGTCGGTGGCCTGGTTCCTGGGCGACAACGACGGGCAGAAACCGATGTACGACCCCCTAACCGGCGGATGTTATGACGGATTGACGGCAACTGGTCCTAATGTGAATCAAGGAGCCGAATCCACCCTCGCGCTCGTCTCCACGTTGCAGCACGCCCGCACGCTGGCGACCCGGAGCGCGACCCGACCGTCAGGCGGCCTAGCGTGACCGCAACCATGAATACTCAAACCAACATCACCAGGCACGACGTCGTGATGCAGCCGGACGGCCGGCGCGTCGTGATCAAGTTGTTCGTGCCCGGTGAGGACTCGCAGACCGTCAAGAACCGGGCGGGCCGCCTGATCGAGCGCATCCTGCAGCTCGACGAGGAGGAGATCGGCCGGCTGCTCGACGACGTGCTGACCCGCTTCGGCGGCCGGCACCACGACCTGCTGGCCACGTTCCAGCACCACTACGAACTGGTGCAGCACCGGGTGCCGCCCGAGATCGACCTGTCGCCGACGGCACGCTCGCTGATCGGCGCCTACTTCAGCCACGAGTTCGCCGTCGAGGCGGCCGCGCTGTGCAACCCGTCGATGGTCGAGCACCCCGACCAGACCGGTCTCGAACCGGGCGAGCTGCGGGTGGCGATCAGTCTGCGGCAGATCGGCGAGGGACACATCTCGTCGATCGGGTTCTGCTCGGCCGTGCTCGGCCCCGGCGAACAGCTGCGCATGGAGGACCGCGACGGGCCGCTCACCGTCGGCCAGCGGGTCGGCGCCACGCACTGGAAGAACCAGCTGGCGGCGGCGCTGATCGACGCCGAGATCGACAACGAGGCCTCCTCGTACGTGGTCTCCGTGCTGCCCGAGCGGTTCACCGACGTCGAGTTCGAGGACACCATCGCGCACGTGCCCGGCGAGCTGCTGGCCCGGCCGCACTCGCAGGAGACGATCGACCGGATCCGGCACATCGTGTCCGAGGACTACGCGCTCACGTTCCCCTGCGCGGTGCCGCTGCACCAGCGGGTCATGTGGCCGGCCACCCCGGCCGAGAGCAACGGCATGGAGGACGCGCGGTTCGTGCGCGTGACCGACCCGGACGGCCGCCACGTCTATCAGGCCACCTACACCGCGTACGACGGCCGGCAGATCTCCGGCCGGGTGATCTTCACACGCGATATGCGGCACTTCGAGGTGACCCGGCTCAGTGGGCCGGCCGCGCGCAACAAGGGCGTGGCGCTGTTCCCGCGCTACATCAAGGGCCAGAAGATGGCGCTCTGCCGCTCGGACGGCGAGACCCTGGGCCTGGCCGTCCGCGACGACCAGCACCGGTGGCAGCAGTCCGTGCCGCTGCTCATGCCGCACCGCGGCTGGGATCTGATCCAGGTCGGCAACTGCGGCTCGCCGATCGAGACCGAGGCCGGGTGGCTGGTGCTGACCCACGGCGTCGGCCCGATGCGGCGGTACGCGATCGGCGCGATGCTGCTCGACCTGGACGACCCGTCCAAGGTCATCGCCGACCTGCCCGAGGGCCTCATCGACCCGGACGACGTCGAGCGCGAGGGGTACGTGCCCAACGTGCTCTACTCGTGCGGCGGACTCGTGCACGGCGGGCGCTTCTGGATGCCGTACGGGGCCAGCGACGTGCGGATCGGGTTCGCCAGCATGCCGCTCGACGAGCTGCTCTCGCGCATGGCGCCGTCCGCGCGGAAGGTCAGCGGGCGTCGTGGACAAGCAGCGCGATCTGCACCCGGTTCGTCAGCGACAGCTTCGTAAAGATCCGGGACACGTACGCCTTCACGGTCGCGGTGCTCATCAGCAGCTCCGAGGCGATCTCGGCGTTCGTGCGGCCCTCGGCGATCAGCCGGGCGACATCCTGTTCGCTCGGGCTGAGCCGGTCGAGGGCCGCACGCGCCCGGTCGCGGGCCGGGTCGACACCCACGCCCGAGACCAGGCCGATCATCTTGCGCAGCACCTCGGGCGACATCATCGGCTCGCCCGCCGCCACCCGGCGTACGGCGTCGGCAATCTGACGGGGCGGGGTGTGCTTGAGCAGGAACCCGCCCGCCCCGGCCCGCAACGCCCGCAGCACGTGCTCGTCGGTGTCGAAGGTCGTCAGCACGATGACCTGAGGTGCGTTCTTGCGCCCGCGCAGCGACTCGGTGGCGCTGAGCCCGTCGAGACCGGGCATCCGGATGTCCATCAGCACGACGTCCGGCCGGTACGAGTTGACGGCCGAGGCCACCTCGGTGCCGTCGGAAATCGCGCCGACCACCTCGAGGTCGTCGAACGCCTTGAGCATCATGGTCAGCCCGGCCCGTACGAGGGCGTCGTCGTCGACCAGCAGTACTTTTACGCCACCCACGGCAGCCAGGCTCTCAGATGGAATTCGCCGGTCGCGGTCGGGCCGTGTTCGAGGCGGCCGCCGGCCAGGGCGACCCGCTCGCGCAGCCCGGTCAGGCCCGCACCGGCGCCCGGCACCTTTTCCACGCTGCCCCGGGCCAGGCTGTTGCGGACGGCGACGTCGAGCCCGTGCTCGGCGCTGCCCTTGATGGCCACCCGCACCGGGGCGCCGGGCGCGTGCTTGCGGGCGTTGGTCAGCGCCTCCTGCACGATGCGGTACGCGTGCCGGCCCACGCTCTCGGGCACGTTCTGCTCGCCGTCGAGGGTCAGACCGACCTCGGCCCCGGCCACCCGGGACTGCTCGACCAGCGCCGGAACGTCGCCCAAGGTGGGCTGAGGATGGTCGTCGGCGGTGGCCCGCAGCACGTGGATCACCGAACGCAGGTCCTCCAGGGCCTCGTACGCGCATTCGCGGATCACGCCGGCCGCCTGCTGCTCCTCAGGGGAGGACTCCCGGCGTACCTCCAAGGCGCCGGCGTGCACGGCCAGCAACGAGATGCGGTGGGCCAGCACGTCGTGCATCTCGCGGGCCAGACGTTCCCGCTCGGCCAGACGGGCCTGCTCGACCCGCAGCCGCTGGCCCTCCTCGGCCTCGCGGGCCCGCGCCGCCCACGACGCGACCAGCTGCCGGTGCGAGCGCGTCAGCATGCCCGCCGCCACCGCGATCACGTGCAGCATCACCAGGAAGACGACGCTCTCGTAATAGACCTGGGTGGCGCCGATGGCGGCCCGGTAGAGGACGGCGACCAGCACCGCGTGCAATGCGGTCAGCGCGATGGCGACCCAGGCCCGGCGATACAACCCCACGCTGAACAACGCGAACGGCAGCGCGCCCATCGGCATCGCGAACAGGATGGACACAGGCAGCAGAATCAGGACGAGCGTGATCGGACGGGTGCGCCGGAAGAAGACGAGACCGGCCGCCGACAGCACCGCCAGCGTCACCTCGAGCGGCAGCGGGGCGCCGCCGTCCTCGGAGAGGGAGTTGACCAGGAAGAAGACGCCAACCCCGGTCGCCGCCAGGACCACTGCCGCATCCAGCAGCCATCTCCGCATGCCGTCGACGCTACCGGCGGCACGCCCGGACGGGCAGTCGACTTTGGTCTACGTCGCGTCGACCCGAGTCGGTATCGGCGCGCCCGCCCGGCCGTCCAGACTCGGTGGCGTGCTGGAACAGGAAACGACGGTGCCCACCCCGATGTGGTCGCGGGTGCTCGTGTGGCTCGTCCTGCCGATCGCGGGCGCCGCGCTGCTATGGGGCGTCCTGCTGCTGATCGACTGGTTGCCGTTCGGCGGCCCGTTCGACCTCGTGCGCAAGCTGCCCCCGCCGTGGGACGTGGTCGTCTCGCTCGGCGTCGGGGCGATCATCGGGCTGATCCTGGCCGCCCTGGTCGACGCCGAGTCGCTGACCGTACGGGTCTCCTCGCTCGAGGTGCTGCTGACCCGGCCCGGCCACCGGCGCGCGGTCCCCCGGGGCGAGATCGCCGTGGCCTTCCCCGACCGCGATCAGCTGGTGCTGCTCGGCCGCACCGGTCAGGAACTGGCGCGGGAGCCGTCGCACCTGTCCAAGAAACGGCTGCGGGAGGCGTTCGGCTCGCACGGCGTGGCCTGGGCCGAACAGGATCCGTACCTGGAGGCGTACCGGCGCTGGGTTCCGCAGTTGCCCGACGTGTCGGACGCGGCCAACGCCGTCTTCGCGGCCCGTCAGAAGGCCCTCAACTCCGGCGACGACGAGGACGTGCGGGAGCTGCGCGAAGAGCTGGGGCGGCTCGGCTTCGTGGTGCGGGACGACAAGAAGAAGCAGTACTGGCGGCGGGTCGCGTCCTAGGCCACAGTCCCGGTGACCACCCAGATCGTCAGCACCGCGAGGAAGTCGCCGCGCGAGCCCGCCTCGTCGACCTGCGAAAACCACTTCTCCCGTACGCCCGGGGCCGTCATCCACACCTGCTCGGGCACCATAGGATTGACCATCGGCAGCACCACCGCGGCCGATGCCGGGTCGCCGAACAGGCAGGTCACCGGCGTTGCGCTGATGTCCCGAAGCCCCTGACCGACCAGCCGCCGCCGCAAGGTGCGGCCCATGTCGAACTGCCGCGGCGTGAGCCGGCCGTGCATGTCGGCCACCACCGTGCGGGCCAGGCGCGCCGGCACCCCGTCGAAGGCCAGCGAACTCCAGTCCGTGTCGATCAGGCAGATCCGCCCGCCCGGCCGGGTCACCCGCACGAGCTCGGCGATCGCCAGGTCGGCGTCGTCCACATGCTGCAGCACCCGCTCGCACCAGACGCCGTCCACGCTGTCCGCGGGCAGGTCGACGGCCGACACGTCCCCCGTGGTGTAGCGCACGTTGCTGCCGTCATGCCGCTCGATGGCGGCCGCGATGGTGGCGGCCGAGTAGTCCAGGGCGATCACTTCACCACCCGGGCCGACCTCACCGGCGATCCACCGCGCCACGTCGCCCGCCCCGGAGCCCGCGTCGAGAACCCGCCAGCCCTCGGCCGGGCGGAGCGCGTCCATCGCCGTACGCCGAACCCGCCGGATCTCGGGATGGCGGCCCATCGCCTCGAGCGCGGCAAGCAGCATCGCGGTCATCTCACGGGGCTGCCGATCAAGATCAGCGAAAGGTGTACGTTCCATCTGTGCGGGCTTCATGCGGCAAATGTTGACGCATCAGAAGCCCTCGATGACGGCACCGGTCACTCATCCGACAGCGGAGGATCACAGCCCGCACTCAGTTTTCCAAGCTTTCGCCCGCGGGTCTCCTGCGGCCGTCGTTGCCTCGGCCGGGGTCCTTCCACCAGCTGCGCGGCCTCGCTGATCAGTGGTCCAGGACCGCTGTCGCCAGGCCTCTGAACAGTGCTCGGACCGCCGCGCCGCCCAGCCTTTGACCAGCTCGCCGCGGTTGCCGGACCGCCGTCTCCAGGCCCGTGGATCAGACCCGCCGCATCCCCAGGTCCCTGAATACCCGCCCACAACGCGCCCTACCGCCTCGCCAGACGCGGCAACCGGTCCGTCCGTTGGTCCAAGCCCGCGCCAACCAGCCCCGCCGTCTCGCCGGCCCCCGCCGGACCAGCCCCGCCGCCTCGCCGGGCCCGCGCCACGGATCTCCGTCGCCCCGCCAAGCCCGGCCCAACCAGCCCGGCCGCGCTTCGCCAGGCCCGCGCCGCTCAGCCCGGTCCCCATCGCCAGGCCCACGCCGGTCGGCGCCGCCGCCTCGCCGGGGCCGCCAACTAGCCCAACCCACCCCAACCAAGGGGGCCTCCACCCTCCGAGGCTGGCGCGCCGGGACGAGCCATGCCGAAGCTACCGCAGCGGGCGACAGCCCAGCCGGTTATCCACAGGCGGAGGGTTATCCACGTTGAGATGCTGGGTGGCCCTTGGCGGCGAGTCTGACTCGTTATCCACATGGCATCCGCGATAGAACTTGGTGGATCTTCGGCGTC
>NZ_JBVHFW010000003.1:670180-734467 GCF_055562135.1 Actinoplanes sp. NPDC021490 | reverse complement strand
CGACGCCGAAGATCCACCAAGTTCTATCGCGGATGCCATGTGGATAACGAGTCAGACTCGCCGCCAAGGGCCACCCAGCATCTCAACGTGGATAACTCGGAATTGTGGATATCGACCAAAATCATTTGCTGTCCGTGGTTATCCACAGCGGCGAGTTATCCACAAGGGGCCTCTCCAAGATCCGTCATTTCGGCGATAATGTGCCTTGGCGGAGGTCCCCCGGTGGAGGGCGGGTCTTGTCCTGGGGCGGCAGCGACGAAGATCCGGGACGCTGCCATTCTTGCGATGGGGCGGCCTGGGCGATCACCGTTCGCGCCTGGCCGAAAGTTCAGCGCTTCCCGCGTGGGGGAAGTCCATCCTGGCCGGTCGGCGCCCGACCGTGCCGCTGTGTCTACTTGGCATGGCGACGGCCGATTCGCCGAGCGCATCTGGCCGGGTTCCGGTGGTGGCACCTCTCGGAGATCGCCGGCTGCATTCCCGGCTTCTGATTGTGGCTACGTCAGGACACAAAGATCACCGGACTTGCGAGTGAGGAATTCGAGCTTGCTGAATTTCTGAGCAGCACCGAAGCGCCATCAGCATCCAACAGCTACGCGGAACGTTCCGGCGCGGCGGCTGGCAGGCCCCTGGCGGGTGAGAGCGGACGGAGTCGGAGGGCGGTCGGCTGCGTTGACATGGCCTTGATCTGGCCTGGCGCTTCGTCAAGGCGGAACGAGGCGGGCGCTGATTCCTCATGGCTCGGGGCCGCCATATTGCACTGGGACTGCGTCATGGCGGAATGGGGCGGGCGCTGATTCCTCATGGCTCGGGGCCGCCATATTGCACTGGGACTGCGTCATGGCGGAATGGGGCGGGCGCTGATTCCACATGGCCCGCGGCCGCCACATTGCCCTGGAACTGCGTCAAGGCGGAATGAGACGGGCACTGTTTCCTCATGGCCCGGGGCCGCCACGCTGCCCTGGAACTGGGCCAGGGGCGGGAATCAGGCGAGCACGTATTCCTCGTGGCCCAGGTCCGGCCCCGCCGCCCTGCAACTGCGCCGGGGGAAGATCAGGCGGGCACTGATTCCTCGATCGGGCGCATGTTGCGGATGGCCGGCGAGAACGTAGCCGTAAGAGCCGACAGCGAGACGGCCCCAGCAAAGAACAGGACGCTAGTCGTAGGCGTCCATACCGTGACGAACACCCCGGCCAGCAGGGGCGCCGCGGCTGCGGCGGACATGGCCACCAAGAAGATGACGCTCAGCACCCGGCCCTGTAAATGGTCGGGTGTGATGGCTGCCTGGTAGCCGAACAAAGCCGCGTTGCAGGCCGGCCCCACGAAGATGGCCAGGGCCACCGGCGCGGCGGCGGCGACGCTCATGGTCAGGGAGGCGCTGACCGCCAGGAACAGGGTGGCGGCCCAGCCCAGGCCGCGGATCAGGGCCGCGAAGGACAAGCGGCGCAGCAGGGTGGGGGCGGCCAGGGCGCCGAGCAGGCCGCCGGCGCTGACGATGGTTTCGGTCAGGCCGATCACGCCGGGGGCCACGTCGTGGTTCTGCAGGGTGACGATGATGGTGAAGATCGAACCGTACAGGGCGAAGTTGAGCGGGGCGGCGATCAGCAGGACGGCTCGCAGGAACGGGCTGCCGAAGACGAAACGGAGGCCCTCCAGCAGGGCCTTTGCGTGGGTGGGCTGGGTGGCGGGGCGGTCGGCCTGCAGCGACTTGCGGATCATGGCTACGCCGATCAGCGAGGCCAGATAGGACAGCGCGTTGCCCAGGAAGGGCAGCGCGTGACCCCAGCCGAAGAGCAAGCCGCCCAGTGGCGGGCCGGCCAGCGAGGTGCCGTAGCTGCGGGCCTCGTTGCGGGCCACCGCGTCGGGCAGTTGCGTGGCGGGGACGATGCTGCGGAGCGAGGCGTGTTCGGTGGTGTTGAACAGGGAGCCGCAGATCGCGTCGATGACGGCCACGATGATGATCGTGGCCAGGGCGGCCTGTCCGAGCGCTACGGCGACGGCCAGCCCGGCGAAGGCGATCAGCCGGACGATGTCGCAGGCCAGCATGGCCCGGCGGCGGTTGAACCGGTCGGCCAGCACGCCCGCCGGCAGCCGGCAGATCAGCTTGGTGACCTGGGCCGCGGTGCCGACCGCGCCGGCCTGGACGGGCGATCCGGTCTCCTCGAGGACCAGCAGCGGGATGGCCAGCATGGCGATCGCACCGCCCAGGTCGGACAGGCACTGGCTGGTCCACAGGAGAGTGAACTCGCGGTTGCGCCACAGGCTGGTCACGGCGGAATTCCGACGGAGCGCAATGTCGTGGTCACGCAATGCAGGATATGTACTGCATTCGATGCCCGCCGTCCCGGAGGAGGACGCGGCACAAAGGGCGCCCGGCGGACCGGGCGCCCTGAGTGGACTTACTGGACGACGAAGAGCAGCCGGTTCGGCGAGCCGGTGCCGGGGCTGGTCACGACGTTCGGGGTGGCGTTGGTGACCAGGCTGTCGCGCACCTGAGCAGGTGTGAAGCTGGTGTTGCGCGACAGGACGAGCGCCGCCGCGCCGGCCACGTGCGGGCTGGCCATCGAGGTGCCGCTGATCGTGTTGGTCGCCGAGTTGGAGTTGTACCAGGCGGACGTGATCGACGAGCCGGGCGCGAAGATGTCCAGGCAGGTGCCGTAGTTCGAGTAGCTGGCCCGGGCATCCGTGCTGGTCGTGGCGCCGACCGTGATCGCCGCGGCGACCCGGGAGGGCGACGAGTTACAGGCGTTGGCGGTCGAGTTGCCGGCCGCGAGGGCGTAGGTGACACCGCTGGCGATCGAGTTGGCCACCGCGTTGTCGAGGGTGCTGCTGACCCCGCCGCCGAGGCTCATGTTGGCCACGGCCGGCTTGACCGCGTTGGCGGTGACCCAGTTGACGCCCGCGATGACCCCGGCCGTCGAGCCGCTGCCGGAGCAGCTCAGCACCCGGACGCCGACCAGCTTGACAGCCTTGGCGACCCCGTACGTGGTCCCGCCGACTGTGCCGGCGACATGGGTGCCGTGACCGTTGCAGTCGACGGCTCCGGTGCCGACGGCGTCGTAGCCGGCCCGGGCCCGCCCGCCGAACTCGTTGTGCGTGTACCGGATGCCGGTGTCGATGATGTACGCCGTCACGTTGGACGCGGTCACCGGATAGGTGTATGTCGTGCTCAGCGGCCGGTTCCGCTGGTCGATGCGGTCGATGCCCCACGTCGCGTTGTTCTGCGTGGCGCTCAGCGTGATGGTCTGGTTCTGCTCGACGTACGCGACACCGGGGCTGGCCGCGAGCTTCTTGGCCTGCGCCTCCGACATCGACGCCTCGTACCCGTTGATCACGGGCAGGCTGCGCTTGACGTTGGTCGCGGCCAGGGTCGAGACGCCGGGCTTCATGACGACGATGTAGCTGCCGGGAATCGCGGTGGCGGTTCCGGCGAGCCGGATTTGTCCGGACGGGGATGCGGGCGCGGCGGCGGCGGGGGTGCCCGTCGCGACCGCGGCGGTGATGACGGCGAGCAGGCCGGCGGCCAAAATGCGGGGAGTCGCCATGCTGATCCTCTCTGAGCCGACTGGGGGTTGAATCGACATCCGTCTCTTCAATTACGCCGAGCGTAGGCGTCGTCACGCTCGATCGCCGCATATCGATTGGGCCATAGTGCGCAGAATGAACACGTGGACCTGATCATTCGGCTGGACGGGACGGACGGGAAGACCGCCGCGGTCTACCGGGCGCTGCGGACGGCGATCGTCGACGGGCGGCTTCCGGCGGGGGAGCGGCTGCCCCCGACCCGGGCGCTGGCCGCCGACCTGGGGGTGGCGCGGGGCAGTGTCGCCGCCGCGTACGAGCGCCTGGCCGCCGAGGGCTACCTGTCGTCGAGGGTCGGCGCGGGCACGTTCGTCGCCCTGCAGACGGCGAAACGGACGCGCCGGAAGGCGACGAGCGATCCGCTCCGGCCCCGCGACGACTGGACGTTCCAGCCGCTGGAGACGAGCGGGGCCACGACCCGGCCCCGATTCGACTTCCGCACCGGCATTCCCGACGCCGGTCTCTTCCCGTTCGACGCCTGGCGGCGGCTGGTCACCGCCGAGCTTCGCCTGCGAGCCAACAACCCCGGCACGTACGGGGATCCGGCCGGGCACCCGGCCCTGCGGGAGGCGGTCGCCCGCTATCTCGGCGTCTCCCGCGGCGTGCGCGCCACGCCCGCCGATGTGATCGTCACCAACGGCGCGCAGCACGCGTTCGACCTGATCGCCCGGGTGCTGGTCAAGCCGGGTGACGTGGTCGCGGTCGAGGAACCGGGTTATCCGCCGGCCCGCCGCATCCTGGCCGCGCTCGGCGCCCGGGTGGTCGGCGTGCGGGTCGACGACGAGGGGCTCGTGGTCGCCGGCCTGCCCGCGCACTGCCGGCTCGTCTACACGACACCGTCGCACCAGTTCCCGCTCGGCCGGGCGATGAGCCTGGCCCGCCGGCGCGAGCTGCTCGACTGGGCCCGCGCCCGGCCCGCCGCGATCGTCGAGGACGACTACGACAGCGAGTTCCGCTTCTCGGCCCGTCCCCTCGAGCCGCTGCACAGCCTGGACACGGCCGGCCGGGTGCTCTACGTGGGCACGTTCTCCAAAAGCATGCTTCCGGCCATCCGTACGGGCTTCGTGCTCGCCACCCCGGGCCTGCGCGCCGCCCTGATCGCCGCCCGCCAGCTCGGCGACGGCTACGGGCAACCGGCCGTGCAGGCGGCTCTCGCGCGCTTCCTCGACGAGGGGCTGCTCGCACGGCACGTCCGAAAGGCCGGGCGCGCGTACGGGGAAAGGCACGCCCGGATCTCCGAGGCGCTGACCGGCTTGAGTTCGTTGCGGGTCGTCCCGTCCGCCGCCGGGCTGCACGTCACGGCCCTGACCGGCGCCGATTCGACCGCGGTGGTGTCCGCGGCCGCCCGCGCCGGCCTGGCCGTCGACGACCTGCGCTCCTACTCGGCTTCCACGCCCGCGCAGACCGGCTTCGTGTTCGGGTTCGGCGCCACCGACCCGGCCGTGCTGGACGAGGGGATGGCGCTCTTCGCGGAGCTGCTGGAACGGGAGCGCCACGTCTGATAGGCCAGCGACGCGGCCACGATCACCAGGCTGAACAGCGCCGGCGCCCCGTTCAGCCCGAGCAGCGCGACCACCGACACGAACCCGATCGCGGCGACGATCCGCCACCGCCCGGACGGCAGCAGGCGCAGCGCGGCCGCCGTCCCGATCACGTAGACCAGCGTGAAGCAGCCGGTGACCAGCAGCAGCACCGTGTGCAGGTCGAGCGGCAGCACGGCCGAGAGAAGGCTCAGCAGGAAGATCGTGACCAGCGCCCGGCGCGGGGTGCGACCCATCCGGGCCGGCAGCGCGCCGTCGCGGGTCAGGGCCGCCCCGAGCTGCGAGGCCCCGGCCAGATAGGCGTTGACCGCCCCGACCGTCAGCAGGACGGCCACGACCGCGGTGAGGATCCGCACCGGACCGCCGACCCCGGCCGCGAGCAGGTCGGCCAGCGGGGCCGGGCTGGAGCCGAGCGCCGGTCCCAGCACGAGCACGCTGGTGGCCGCGATGGCCAGGTAGAGCACGCCGACCAGCACGACGGCGATCGCGGTGGCGCGGGGCACGTCCCGGCGCGGGTTGCGATAGGACGCGGCGAGCGACGACACCGCCTCCCAACCGGCGAAGCCCCAGACCAGCACGGCCGCCGCCGAGCCCACGCCCGACCAGCCGTGCGGCGCGAACGGGGTCAGGTTGTCCCAGTCGGCGTGGGGCAGCGCGGTCACCACGGTGATCAGCAACAGCACGGCCAGCACCCCGGTCAGCACCAGCTGGACCCGGCCCGAGACCCGCACGCCGTACCAGTTCATCGCGAACACCGCCGACACGATGACGAGGAACGTGATCAGGGTGGTTACGTGGCCGCCCCCGATGATGTCGGCCACGTAACCACCCGCGAACGCGGTCGCGGCGGGCGCCCCGAGCGGGACGGCGAAGAAGAACGTCCAGCCGATCGCCGCGCCCACCCGCGGGCCGAAGGCCAGGCGGACATAGGTGGAGACGCCGCCGCCGTCCGGGTGCCGGGCCCCGAGGGCGGCGAAGGTCAGGGCCAGCGGCGCGGACAGCACGATCAGGGCGATCCAGGCGAGGAGCGAGGCCGGCCCGGCGACCTCGGCGGCCAGGGCCGGCATCGAGATGACGCCGGTGCCGAGCACGGCGCCGACACAGAGCGCGGTGCCCTGGGTCATGGAAAGTCCGGAGTTCTGGGCCATGACCCACACGCTAGGGCCGGATTGGCTCGCCGTTTGGACCAATCAGCCGCCGATCATTTGGACCAATTCAGAGGCCCAGCCGTACGCCCTCCAGGCCGTCGCCCTCGATGACGACCCGGGCCGATCCCGTCCGTCCGGTGAGATAGAGCGCCAGCTCACCAGGGGGTCCGGACAGGGTCGTGGCCGGCGACTCGCCCACGCTGAACGACCCGTGGCCATCGGACCGGACGGTCACGGCGACACCCGCCCGTCGCAGCACCAGCTTGCCGGTCAGCTTCACGTTGCGCCAGAGCGCCGCCGACAGGCCCGGGTCCAGATCGCGCGGCTGCCAGTCCGGCTGTCCCCGCCGCGCGTCCTCGTGGTGCACGAAGAACTCGATGGTGTTGGCCGCCTCATCGGTGAGAGGGTTGCTCACCGGGCTCCACCACGGCGGCGTCCGCACCTCGTGCACGACCTCCTCGTACGGGCGAGCCGCCGTGCGCAGCCGCACGCGTTCGCCGTGGTCGTGCAGGGCCTTGATCATCGCGCCGGCCGCCGCGTCGGGCCGCCGGTCCCGCACGGCCAGGTGCGCGGCGAGATCGCGAGTGGTCCATCCCTCGCACAGGGTGGGCTGGTCGGGTCCGAGGCGAAGCAGCAGGTCGGCGAGTAGGCGCCGCTCCCGCTGGGCATAGGCGGTCACAGACGTGATCGTAGACACATGTTACGAAGGTGAACCCGGGGCGGCTCGTTCGGCAGGATGGGAATGTAAGGCCGGAACAGTCGGCGAACACTTACCAGTCAGGTAGGAAATTTGAGCACCAGGACCAGCCGCGATGTGCTGGGACGGGGACTGCGGGTGCTGGGCCAGGCGATTCGGACTGAACCGCGCCTGTTCGCCATCGGGGTCGCCGGCAGCAGCCTGTTCGGTCTGCTCGTCATCGCCAACTCGTACGTGGTCGGCGCGGTCATCGGCCGGGTCGTGGTTCCGGCCTTCTCCAGCGGGTCGACCGGCCGGGGCACGCTCGCGCTGATCGCCGCCGTCTTCCTCGGGCTGAGCGCGCTGCGGGTGGCCACCATCTTCGGCCGCCGGCTCGGCGCCGGTTACATGCAGTTCCGGCTGCAGGCCCGTTACCGCCGGGCGGTGACCCGGCGCTACCTCTCGCTGCCGCCGGCCTGGCACCAGAAGCACGCCACCGGCACGCTGCTGTCCAACGCCAACTCCGACGTCGAGGCCGCGTGGGTGCCGATCGCGCCGCTGCCGTTCGCCGTCGGCACGATCGTGATGATCTTCGCCGCGGTCGCCGCGCTGTTCCTCACCGACTGGGTGCTCGCGCTGGTCGGCGTCGTGCTGTTCCCGGCCCTGTTCGCCCTCAACACGCTCTACGCCCGGCTGATGTCGCCGCGCCAGATCCGGGCGCAGCAGATGCGAGCCAAGGTCAGTGCGGTCGCGCACGAGAGCTTCGACGGCGCGCTGGTGGTCAAGACGATGGGCCGCGAGGAGGACGAGTCGCGGCGCTTCAAGGTGTTCGTCGACGAGCTGCGCGACTCGCTGATCTCGGTGGGCCGGCTGCGCGGCCTCTTCGACCCGCTGATGGATTCGCTGCCCAGCGTGGGCACGCTGGCCGTGCTGCTGCTGGGCGCGTGGCGGCTGCAGAACGGAGCCGTCACCGTCTCCGAGGTGGTCACCGTCGCGTTCCTGTTCACCGTGCTGGCCTTCCCGGTGCGCGCGATCGGCTGGGTGCTCGGCGAGCTGCCGCGCAGCGTCGCCGGCTGGGAGAGGGTGCAGGCGGTGCTGGCGGCCGACGGTGATCTCACCTACGGTTCGGCCACCGCGACCGGCGCCGGTCCGGCCACGCTGCGTTTCGATCAGGTCGATTTCTCGTACGGGGACGGGCCGCTGGTTTTGCACGACGTCTCGTTCACCGTGCCTCCGGGCAAGACCGTGGCGCTGGTCGGCGCGACCGGCTCCGGCAAGTCGACCATCGCGTCGCTGGCCGTGCGCCTCGTCGACCCGGACGCCGGTCGGGTGACCCTCGACGAGACGCCGCTGCCCGCGCTCAGTCAGGCCGCTCTGACCAGCGCGTCCGCCCTCGTACCGCAGCTGCCGTTCGTCTTCGACGACACCGTGCGCGGCAACATCACCCTCGAGCGCGACGGCCTCGGGGACGACGAGACCTGGGCCGCGCTGCGCAACGCCCAGGCCGAAGGGTTCGTCGAGAAGCTGCCCGACGGGCTCGACACGCCGGTCGGGGAGCGCGGCACGTCACTGTCCGGCGGGCAGCGGCAACGGCTCACGCTGGCCCGCGCGCTGGCCGGACGCCCGCGGCTGCTCGTGCTGGACGACGCGACCAGCGCGGTCGACCCGCGTGTCGAGGCTGCCATCCTGGCCTCGCTGCGCGGCCGGGACGCCGGTGCGTCGATCCTCGTGGTCGCCTATCGGCGGGCCACGATCGCGCTGGCCGACGAGGTCGTCTATCTGGAGCAGGGCAAGGTGGTGGCGACCGGAACCCACACCGAGCTGCTGGCACATCACCCCGGATACGTCGATCTTGTGACGGCGTACGAGAAAGCCGAAGCGGAAAGGGCCCAGGTATGAGCGACTGCACCGGAGTGAGCGAAGCGGTCGTAGGGCCAGGAGCGCATGCCATGAAGGCTCAAGCGTGAGCGAGGGGACCTACGCCACCCTCAAGCGGGGGCTGTCGCTCTCGCCGGAGCTGCGGCCTGGGCTGGCCGGCACGATCGCGCTGGCCCTGGTGCAGATGTCGGGGCGGGTCGCGGTGCCGATCGCCGTGCAGCAGGGCATCGACCATGGCATCCGCGCCGAGGGCGGGCCCGACCTGCAGTTCGTCGTCGTGGTCGTCGCGATCACCTTCGTAGCGCTGATGATCTCGACGATGGCCGGCTATCTGATGACCCGCCGCCTGTTCACGGTGAGCGAGACCGCGCTCGGCGCCCTGCGCTCGCGCACGTTCCGGCACATCCACGACCTGTCGATGCTGCACCAGCAGTCCGAGCGGCGCGGCACGATGGTGTCCCGGGTGACCAGCGACGTCGACCAGATCTCGATCTTCCTGCAGACCGGCGGCGTGCAGTTGCTGCTGGCCAGCGGGCAGCTCCTGGTCTCGACGATCGTGATGTTCGTCTACTCCTGGCAGCTCACCTTCGTGGTGCTGCTCGCGTTCGGCCCGGCCGTCGCGGTCATCCGGCTGTTCCAGAAGCGGCTGGCCGAGGTCTACGGCGCGGTCCGCGAACGCACCGGCGTGATGCTGGGCGCGATCGCCGAGAGCGTCGTCGGGGCCACGGTCATCCGGGCGTACGGGGTGGCCGGTCGTACGGAGACACGCCTCGACACCTCGATCGACCGTCTCCGGGTGGCCCAGCAGCGGGCGTTGCGCACGAGCGTGACCAGCTTCTCCAGCGGCGAGATCGGCGCGGGTCTGGCGCTGTCCGCGGTGGTGGTGATCGGCGTGCTGATCGGGGTGGACGGCGGTCTGACCGTGGGTCGGCTGACCGCGTTCCTGTTCCTGGTCACGCTGTTCATCCAGCCCGTGCAGATCGCCACCGACATGCTCAACGAAGCCCAGAACGCGGTGGCCGGCTGGCGGCGGGTGCTCGACGTGCTCGACCTGGAACCCGATGTGAAGGATCCGGCCGAGGTCGGCGTCGACCTGCCGGAAGGACCTTTGTCCGTACGCTTCCAGGACGTCTCGTTCCGCTATCCCGGCGGCCCGATCGTGCTGGCCGACGTGGACCTGACGCTCGAGGCGCGGACCAAGGTGGCCGTGGTCGGCGAGACCGGCTCGGGCAAGACGACCTTCGCCAAGCTGCTGACCCGCCTGATGGACCCGGTGGAGGGTGAGGTGCAGCTCTCCGGCACTTCGCTGCGCGACGTGAAGTTCGCGGCCCTGCGCAAGCGGGTGGTGATGGTGCCGCAGGACGGCTTCCTGTTCGACGCGACGATCGCCGAGAACATCCGCTTCGCCCGGCCGTCGCTGACCGACGAGGAGCTGCGGGAGGCCTTCGTCGAGCTGGGCCTGTCCGACTGGCTGGCCGGCCTGCCGAACGGCCTCGAAACCCCCGTGGGCGAGCGCGGCGAGGCGCTGAGCGTGGGCGAGCGACAGCTAGTTGCCCTCGTACGCGCCTACGTAGCCGACCCCGACCTGCTGGTGCTCGACGAGGCCACAAGCGCCGTCGACCCCGCCACCGAGGTCCGCCTGCAGCGAGCCCTAGACACCGTGACCCGAGGCCGAACCACAGTAGCCATCGCCCACCGCCTGTCAACAGCCCAGTCAGCAGACGAAATCCTGGTAGTAGACGCAGGCCGCGTAGTACAGCGAGGCCCCCACGCCCAACTAGTCCAAGAACCCGGTTCAATCTACGCAAACCTTTATGCAAGCTGGCTAGAGCAAACGCGCTAATTCCCGATAGCCCCGTGTTCCGTCCAGCCCCCCGCGATCGCCTCGCAAAGGAGGAGGGACCCGGTTTTTCGACGCCGCCGGTTTTGCGGCGCCGAAAAACCGGGTCCCTCCTCCTTTGCCTAAAAGAGGCGATCGCTCGGCGGAGCGAAGCGGAGCCCAAAAAGACAGTTGCTCCTGTACAGCCGCCCTACCGTCTTTGGCCTTTCTACGGCCCCCACCCTCACCTACCGGGCGTAAAACTCCACAACCAACTGCTCATCACACTGCACCCGAATCTCCGACCGCTCCGGCACCCGCAGCACAGTAACCCGCAGTTCCTCCACCACAGTCGACAGATACGGCGCGGTCGGACCGCCCAAATGCCCCCCAGCCTTGGCCACCTCGAACGGCGGCTTCTCCCGGCTGCTTTCCCGCACTTCGACAACCTGGCCCGGCTTGAGCCGATACCCCGGCCGGTCGACCTTTTTCCCGTCGACCGTGAAGTGCCCGTGCACGACGAGCTGACGGGCCTGATAGATGGTGCGGGCGAGCCCGGCGCGCATGACGGTCGCGTCGAGGCGGCGTTCCAGCAGGCTGACCATCGTTTCGCCGGTCTTGCCGTCGGCGCGGTGGGCGTCGTCGTACGCCTTGCGCATCTGCGATTCGCTGATGTTGTACTGGTGCCGCAGGCGCTGCTTTTCGAGCAGCCGGACCTGGTAGTCCGAGGCCTTGCGGCGGGATCGCCCGTGCACGCCCGGCGGGAAGGGCCGCTTCTCGAAGTACTTCACGCACTTCGGCGTCAGGGGGATGCCGAGCGCCCGCGAGAGCTTGGCCTTGGGTCGGGAGTTGTTCATGAAGTCTCCGAGTCAACTTGCACTTGAGGCTGTGTTTCCCGAGGGCCGACTTCGCCGGACCTTGGTGTTACGGTTAGCCTCACCTTACTAAGGCAAGCCTAACGTAAGCCCGGAGGTCGTCACCATGCAGCCCACTCACGCCGAGATCGCGCGGACGCTCGCCGCCGGCCACCTCCCCGGCGTCGCGCACATCGCCTGCCGCCCGGGTCCCCTTCCGGTGCGGCACGTCACCGACGCGCACGGCCGGGTGCTTCTGCTCTCCCCTCGCGACGGCGCCTTCGCCGCGGCGCTGCGGCCGCAGGAGGGCAACGACGACACCGCGATGGTGCTCGACATCTCCGACGTGCCGCCGATGGCCGGTTCGCCCGCCCTCGGCCGCGTGTGGATCTCCGGCTGGGCCGTCGCGCTGGACGGTGACGAGGCCCGGGCGGCCGCGCTCGACTACGCGGAGATCGACGCCTCGGGCGACCTGCTCGACGTCGGCGCCGGTCAGGTGCTGCACCGCATGGACGTGGCCGAGGTGCGTTACGAGCGCAACGAGAACCTGCGCGAGGTCGACGTCGACGACTTCGCCGTGGCCACGCCCGACCCGTTGTGCCGCATCGAGTTCGACCTGATCGCCGATCTGGTCGACCACCACGAGGCCGAGATGAGCGCCTACGTGCGCCGCCAGCTGGGCAAGACGTTCCAGCCGGTCGCCGAGCCTCAGGTGGTGCGCATGGACCGGTACGGCTTCATGGTCCGCCTCGACGACAAGCTGGCGCGGCTCGCGTTCCCGCGCCCGGTGACCGACCGCCACGATCTCGCGCACCTGCTGCACCCGGTGCTCTGCCACCGCTGCACCGACTGATCATCGGGCCCGAAGATCTCGGGCGACGGCTGCTCATGCGCGCTCGGACACCTTGGGCGCCGGCTGCTCATCGTGCTCGGACAACTCGGGCGCCGGCTGATCATTCGCGCTTGAAGACCTCGGGCATCGGCTCGGTGAGGAAACGCTGGACGTTGGGGCCGATCGCCGCGGCCACCGTGTCGGCGTCGGCGCTGGCCAGCGGCTCGATCCGCAGCACGTAGCGGATCAGCACGGTGCCGGCGATCTGCGTGGCCACCAGGGACGTTCGCGTGGGCGCCTCGGCCGGGTCCTCGACCAGCTCGCTCACCGCCCGGCGCAGGATCTGCGTGACGATGAACTCGCGCAGCAGGCGAGCCGTCCATTCGTTGCTCAGCGCCGAGCGGAAGACGGCCAGCGCGGCCTTGCCGGCGGGCGAGTCCCAGACGTTGATCACGAGACGGACCAGGCGTTCCCCGGCTTCCTCGCGCGGCCCGGACAGCGCCTGCGGGATCAGCTCGGCCGGGTTGATCGGCGCGTTCATCACGGCCAGGAAGAGCTTCTCCTTGGTGCCGAAATAGTGGTGCACCAGGGCCGGGTCGACCCCGGCGTCGCCCGCGATGGCGCGGATCGACGCCTTGTCGTACCCCTTCTCGGCGAAGCTCGCCCGGGCGGCCTCCAGGATGGATTCGCGGGTGTCCTGATTGCCGGGACGCCGCCCGCTGCGCCTTGCCACAGTTCTCCTAGGGTGTCCTGCGCCGCAGGGTCGCGGCCGCCAGCACCAGCGCCACCACCGCCGCGCCGGCGACGATCGTCAGGTCGCGCCACATCGTCGTGGTCGGGTCGGCCGAGCGGCCCACCTGGACCAGCGCCTCCACCGCGTACGTCAGTGGCAACGCGTCGCTGATGCCCTCGAGCCAGCCCGCCATCTGCCCGCGCGGCACGAACAGCCCGCACAGCAGCAGTTGCGGCACCACGACCACCGGTAGGAACTGTACGGCCTGGAACTCCGTACGGGCGAAGGCACTGCAGAACAGGCCGAGCGCGACCCCGAGCACGGCGTTGACCACCGCGATGAGCACCACCAGCCCGGCGTTGCCGCTGGTTTGCAGACCGAGCAGCCAGTACGCCGCCCCGGTCGCGACCGCGCCCTGCACGGCGGCCGCCAGCCCGAAGGCCAGCCCGTACCCGAAAAGCAGGTCGATCTTGCCGAGCGGGGTGGTGAGCAGGCGCTCCAGCGTGCCGCTCGTGCGCTCGCGGAGCATGGCGATGCTGGTCACCAGAAACATGATCACGAACGGGAAGATGCCGAGCATGATCAGCGCGATCCGGTCGAACGTGCCGCCGGCCCCGTCGTACATGAAATAGAGCAACGTCAACAGCAGCGCCGGTACGGCTATGAGCAGCGCGACGGTCCGGCGGTCGTGCCGCAGCTGACGCAGCACGCGACCGGCCGTGGCCAGGGTGATCCGCGGGCTCATGCCGCCACCTGCTCGCGCTCTTGGATCAACCTCAGGAACGCCTCTTCGAGGTCGTCCGTCCCGGCCGACGTGCGGATGGCGGCCGGGGTGTCGTCGCCGATCAACCGGCCCTCGCGGATCAGCAGCAGCCGGTCGCAGCGGCCGGCCTCGTCCATCACGTGGCTCGAGATCAGCAGCGTCGTGCCGGCGCGGGCCATCTCGTGGAACCGTCCCCACAGGTCGGCCCGCAGCACCGGGTCCTGCCCGACGGTCGGCTCGTCCAGCACCAGCAATTTCGGCTCGCCGATCAGCGCGCACGCGAGCGAGGCCCGGCTGCGCTGGCCGCCGGACAGGTTGCCCACGAGCTGCTGCCGGGCCGCGGTCAGCCCGACGTCGGCGATCGCGCGGTCGGCCTCGGCCGCGCCCAGGCCTAGCAGGGTGGCGAAGTAGCGCGCGTTCTCGCGTACGGAAAGGTCGGCATAGACGCTCGGAGCCTGCGTGACATAGCCCAGCTCGCGCCGCAGGGAGGTGTGGCCCGCGGCCCGGCCCAGCACCGTCACGTCGCCCGACTTGATGATCTGGACGCCGACGATCGCCCTGATCAGGGTGGTCTTGCCGCTGCCGCTCGGCCCGAGCAGGCCGGTCACCGTGCCGCCCGGGATCGTGCAGGTGATGCCGTGCAGAACTCGTCTTCGGCCGCGTTCCACGACGAGGTCGCGCACCTCGATGGCGCTGTCCATGGTCGTCCTCCCGGAATTCATCGTCTGTTGAACTCAACGGTAGATGAATTCGGCGGGCAGAAAAAGACCCCCATCGCTGGGGGTCGTTTTTCTTACAGCTCTTACAGCGCGAGGATGCGATCGAGGAACTCGCGGTAGCCGCGCATCGCCATCCGCATGCTCTCGGTGTCGGGCTTGCCGTTGCCGCGCAGCGGGTCGAGCTCGTCGCGCTCGGCCAGCAGTGCCTCGGTGAGCTCGTTGACCGCGTCCGTGAGCAGGTCGTGGGCCCGGGTCAGGGCGGTCTCGGGGTCGTCGACGAACTCGGCCTTGACCTCGTGCCAGGCAGCCCGGAAGTGCCGGACCGCGTCGTCGTCCCAGAACGCGATGTGCCCGGCCACGACGTCACCCGGGCGCAGCGCGACCTCCCCGGTCAACGGCTGCTCCTCCTCGGGCTCCTCCTCCGGGGCGGCGCGGCGACCGCGGCGGACCGGCGCGGCGTCCTCGAGGCTGGCCGACCGGCGCGGCAGAAGCCCGTCGTCCGTTTCGGCCTCACCACCGCCGATCGTGATGCTCACCTGCGGCTCACCGGTCTGCGGCTTGGCCACCGGCACCGGAATGCTGGCCGCCGCCCGCGGTGCGGGAACACCGGAGACCGGGCCGTCACCCGGGTCGGGCAGGGCCGGCGTGTACGCCGGAGGCTGGCCGTAGCCCGCGCCGGTCTTGGTCGTGCTGCTCGTTCCCGTGCCCACGTTCGTGTCCGTCTCTGTGTTCGTGCTGGGCGCGGCCGAGACCGGCGACGCCGAAACCGGCGCACCCGAAACCGGCCCGATGATGGGGTGGGTCGACGTGGGCACCGAGGCCCAGCCGGCCGCCGCCCGGCGCGCGTCGATGTCGTCCGGGGCGGCACGGCGTCCGGTGCTCTCGTCGGCACCCGCGCTGCCCGGCCCGGAGACCGGCTCCGCGGGCCCGGTGTCGGGAACCCGTCCGTTCATGTCATCACGCCCGTTCTCGTCTCGCGCTTCCACGTGCCCCGGCCCGGCCGCCCGCCCGTTCGTCCCGTGACCGTTGAGGCCCGGCTTCGACTCCGGCTCCATCGGATTGCGCCCGCCGAACAGGAACCGGTTGTTGCGCCCGCCCAGCCCGAAGCCCCCGAACTCCCGCTCCCAGGGATTACCTCGCCCGGACTCTACGGCCGCCCGATTCCGCCCCTCTTCCCCCGCATCCCGGGAGTGATCAGAATCGCGCTCCCGCCCGGCCGCCGGAGGTCCACTGACCGGTCCGCTGGCCTGCTGTGGCGGTCCGCTGGCTTGGTGGGGTGGACCGCTGATCTGCTGCGGTGGTCCGCTGACCTGGTGCGGCAGCCCGCTGACCTGGTGCGGTGGACCGCTGATCTGCTGCGGCGGCCCGCTGACCTGGTGGGGCGGCCCGCTGACCTGATGCGGAACTCCGCTCGTCTGGTGCGGCGGGACGCTGACCGGGTGCGGAGGACCGCTCACCGGGCCGGCCGGGCTCCCGTGCAGCCCGCTCGAACCGCCGGCGCTGTGAGCGCCACTCCTGTTGCTCCCGCCCAGCAGCCCATCGACGCCACGCGCCTCGCCTCGGCCGCCGCCGAGCCCCCGGTTGTCGCTGCCGAGGGTGCCGTCGCCCCCGAGCGGCCTGTTGTCGCTGACGCCGCGTGTCCGGTCGTCGCCGGCCCGGAGCGGGTCGTGCGCTCCACCCTTGAGCGGCCAGTCGTCGCTCGCACCGCGCGCCCGGTTGCCTCCAGGGCCGACGGGGTCGCCGCTGAGGGGCCGATCATCGCCGCGGGGTCGGTTCCCGGTTGCGCTGAGTGGCCCGTTGTCGTTCGCGCCGCGCGGTCCGTCCCCGGCTGCGCTGCCGCTGAGGGGCCGGTTGTCGTTCGCGCCACGCGGCCCGTTCCCGGCTGCGCCGAGCGGGTCGTTCGTGCTGCCGCTGAGCGGCCCGTTGACGTTCGCGCCACGCGGCCCGTTCCCGGCTGCGCCGAGCGGGTCGTTCGTGCTGCCGCTGAGGGGCCGGTTGTCGTTCGCGCCGCCCGGCGCGTTGCCGCTCGCGCCGAAGAGGCCGTTGCCGCTGACGGCAAGGGGGTCGTTTGTGCTGCCGCCAAGCGGCCGGTTATCCCTGACACCTGGCGATTGGTCGCCACCGAGCGGGTCGTTCGTGCTGCCGCTGAGGGGCCGGCTGTCGTTCGCGCCGCGCGGCTCGTTGCCGCCCGCGCCGAAGAGGCCGTTCCCGCTGACGCCAAACGGCCGGCTATCCCTCGCACCCCGCGATTCGGCTTCGCCGACACCCGGCGGGTTGCCCAGGCCAGGGCCGGACCGACGGTTGTCCCCGGGGCCGACCGGGTCGTTCGCTCCGCCGTCACGAGGGCCGTCGCCGCCGGACGCCAGCGGGTTGTTGCCGGACCCGGCCTGGCGGTTCCCACCCAGGCCGAAGGGATCGTTCGCTCCCCGGTCCGGACGAGAGTCTCCATCGGACCCGAGCGGGGTGCTGCCGGACTTGGCATTCCCGTTGCCGAGCGGGTCCTTCGCTCCACCGCCGAGCGAGCCCTTCCCATCGGCGCTGAGCGGTTCGTTCACTCCGCCGCCGAACAGACCGTCCTTACCGGACCCGCGGGTGCTGTCACCGCCGGGACTGGGCCGCCGGTTGTCGCCGGCACCGAGTGAACCGGCGCTGAATGGATCCTTTGCGCCGCCGCCGAACGAGCTGTTAGCGCTGCTGCCGGCCGGACCGCTCCCGCCGGCGCCGAATGAGCCGCTGGGGCTGCCCGCCGACCCACTTCCGCCGCCGATCGAGCCGCTGGGGCTGCTGCCGGCCGGACCGTTCCCGCCGACGCTGAATGGGCCGTCGGCACTGCTGGCCGGCCCACTTCCGCCGCCGAACGAGCTGCCTGGGTTCCTGCCGGCCGGCCCGCTCCCGCCTGGGCCGAATGAGCCGCTGGGGCTGCTGCCGGCCGAACCGCTCCCACCCGCGCCGAAGGGGCCGTCGGCGCTGCCTGCCGACCCACTCCCGCCGCCGAACGAGCCGCTTGGGCTGCCCGGCGAACCGCTCCGGCCCGTGCCGAGCGGGTTGTGCAAGCTGCCGCCGAACTGATCGTTCCCAGTCGCGCCGAGAGGCCCATTGCCCATCAGCGGATCGCCACCGCCGCGCCGGCCGCTGCCACTCGATGGACCGTCGGAGTTCAGCGGCGAGTTCCCCGGCTCAAGCGGATCAGGGGAGCCGTGCGCGCCTCTCGGCCCCTGGTCGCCGGCCAAGCTGTGCGAGCCGCCCGTACCCCGGGGACCACTAACGCCGCCGGCACCGGTCTCGTTGCCGAAGCTGACGCCGTTCGGCCCGGTGCCGTTCCGGGTGCCGAAGCCGTACTGGCTGCCGCTCGGTCCGGCCGGACCGGGAGAAGTGCTGTGCTGACCCGCCGGGCCAGGAACGCCGGTCGGCCTCGGCCCTTCGAACGGGGAGCCGCTCGGCGTGCCGTTCCCTGGAGCGCCCGAGGCGAACGGCGGCACGGGCACGCCCGCACGTCCGGTTCCGGGCTGAGCCAACGGCATCGCCGCTTGCCGGTTCGCCGCCGACTGCCCGATCGGAATGCCGAGATGCGGCGGCCCGCTGATCTGCCCAGGATGCGGCGGCGCACTGGTCTGACCCAGATGCGGCGGCGCACTGGTCTGACCCAGATGCGGCGGCCCGCTGGTCTGGCCGAGGTGCGGCGGCCCACTGGTCTGACCCAAATGTCCACTGGCCTGACGGGGATGCGGCGGACCGGAGACCTGACCGTTGTCCGGCGCGCCACTGACCGGCTGGTCCGTGTCCGGGTCGTCGGCGCCCAAGCCGCCGGCATTTCGTCGGGAGCCCAGCGCCACCATCTCGGTTTCACCCGTAAGAGTGCCCGACATCCCCGGCGAATCGGGCGCGACCCCTTCATCCTCGGCGTCGCGGTGAACCGGCCAGAATCGGGCCAGCCCGCGCGACGGCCGAGCGTTGTCGGGGTTGGACGTCGGCTCCATCGGTTTGAGACTCCCGTCGCTGCGGCTCCGCCACCCGCGGACTTGAGCTGCGATAACCCTCGGGGAGGCGGCTGTGAACACCCCTGACTGGGTGCAACGCAGCACGACGGTACCGTCCCGCGCTGCAAGAGGCATCCCCCGTGCCCGGATCGTGGGCCCGTCGCCCCGGCCCGTAACCGCCCAGCTCCCGATCCCGAAAGCGGACCCGCGCAGCCGCCCATCGATAGCTCCAAGATCACCCTTGGGGGGCTCGCGACCGTCCCGCCCCGGTGGGAGCGGGTCCGGGGCCATCTCCCGCCCGTACGGCCACCGGGCCGAGCACCGCTCCGGCGTCGGACTGTCGTAAGACCGGACTGTCGGAAACCAGCCAGCCGCCCCGCCCTGTGGAAACTCCGGAAAGTGATGGCCGGCCGCCTGTGGATAACTCCGGGCCTAAAGGCGATCAAGGTCTAAGGTCGGGGCCCGCCCCCGGTTGGGTGGGGTGGGGTGAGTGGAGGCGCAGCAGTTTCGGGCGGGCGGCATGCGGGCGGCAGTGATCAGTGGTGGATGGGGGAGAATCGTCGCGTGGTAGTGAAGACCGACCTTGACCCTGCGATTGCCGACCGGCTCAAGCGCACCCCCGACGGCCTGGTGGCCGCGATCGTGCGGGAGCACGGCAGCGGCGACGTGCTGATGCTCGCCTGGATGGATGACGAGGCGCTGCATCGCACGCTGACCACCGGGCGGGCGACCTACTGGTCGCGCAGCCGCCAGGAATATTGGGTGAAGGGCGCCACCTCCGGCCACTTCCAATACGTACGCGGCGTCGCGCTCGACTGTGACGGTGACGCGCTCCTAGTGACCGTCGAGCAGGTCGGTGCGGCCTGTCACACCGGGGAGCGCACCTGTTTCTTCGACGAGCTGCCGGTGACCGGCGCCGGGGTGGGGGAGCAGTGACCAGCGGCGCGGTGTTTCCTGACGAGGCCGGTTTCCTGCGGCAGCGTCGGCGGGTCGTGCCGGTCACCCGGCGTCTGCTCGCCGATGGGGAGACTCCAGTGGGGGTCTACACCAAACTGGCGGGCGGTCCGGGCACCTTCCTGCTCGAGTCGGCCGAGCAGGGTGCGGGACCGTCCGGTGCGGCCTGGTCGCGATATTCGTTCGTCGGAGTCCGCAGCGCGGCCACGCTGGTCGAGCGGGACGGTGAAGCCCTGTGGCTGGGCACTCCGCCGGCGGGTGTGCCGCTGACCGGTGACCCGGTGGTGGCCTTGCGCGAGACGGTTGCCGCGCTCGCCGACGGGCCGGCTCCGGGAGATCTGCCCCCGCTGACCGGCGGCATGGTGGGCTATCTGAGCTATGACCTCGTACGCCGTTTCGAGCGCCTGCCGTCGTCGGCGAGCGACGACCTGGCGCTGCCCGAGCTGGGCATGATGCTGGCGACCGACCTCGTGGTGCTCGACCACTACGACGGCTCGGCCATTCTGGTCGCCAACGCGGTGCTGGCCGAGGACGCGGACGACCGCGCGCGGCTCGCGGCCTATCACAACGCGGTCGGCCGGCTCGACGCGATGACGACGGCGCTGTCCCGGCCCACCCCGCCGATGATCTCCACGGTGGAGCGCCGGCCGGCCGGGGAACCGGTCAGCCGCACCGCGCCGGGGGAGTATCAGAAGGCGGTCGAGGAGGCCAAGGAGGCGATCCGGGCCGGGGAGTGCTTCCAGATCGTGGTGGCGCAGCGGTTCGAGCGGCCCACCGACGCCGACCCGCTCGACGTCTACCGCGTGCTGCGGGCGACGAACCCGAGCCCGTACATGTATCTCCTGCGCTTCGACGATTTCGACATCGTCGGCTCGTCGCCCGAGGCGCATCTGAAGGTGAGCGCCGACGAGGAGGGCACCCGCCGTGCTCTTCTGCACCCCATCGCCGGTACGCGGTGGAGGGGCGCGACGCCCGAGCAGGACAACGCTCTCGCGGCCGAGCTGCTGGCCGACCCCAAGGAGCGGTCCGAGCACGTGATGCTGGTTGACCTGGGCCGCAACGACCTGGGCCGGGTGTGCCGGGCCGGGTCGGTCGAGGTGCCGGAGTTCGCGCGCATCGAGCGGTACAGCCACGTCATGCACATCGTGTCGACGGTGATCGGCGAGTTGCGCGACGACCGGACGGCCTTCGACGCGCTGGCCGCGACCTTCCCGGCGGGCACGCTGTCGGGGGCGCCCAAGGTGCGGGCCATGGAGATCATCGAGTCGCTGGAGCCGACGCGGCGCGGGCTCTACGGCGGCACGGTCGGCTATTTCGGGTTCGCCGGCGACATGGACATGGCGATCGCGATCCGCACGGCGCTGCTCAAGGACGGCGTCGCCTACGTGGGGGCGGGCGCCGGCATCGTGGCCGACTCCGACCCCGCGTCGGAGGAGCAGGAGACCCGCAACAAGGCGGCGGCGGTGCTGGCCGCGATCGCCTCGGCCGAGACTTTGCGCGCAGCCCGATGACCGAACCGGCCGACAGCGGCGCGGCCACCGGACCAGCCGACATAGGCGCGGCCGCCGGACCGGCTGACAGCGGCGCGGCAACCGGGACGGCTGAGCGGGGGAACCGGCGGGCCTATCTGCTGGCGCTGCTGGCCTGTCTGGCCGGGGCGGGGCTTGCTGCCTATGGCGCGACGCGCACGTGGTCGGTCGAAGTCGTAGCTCGGCCGGAAATGTCGGACTTGCGGACGGTGCGGACCGGGGCCGACGTAGCGCCGTGGGTGATGGGGCTGGCCCTGGTCGGGCTGGCCGGCACGGGGGCGCTGCTGGCCACGCACGGCTGGCTCCGGCGGGCTCTGGGCGGGCTTCTCACGCTGGCCGGCCTGGGCGTGGCGGTCAGCGCGATCGCCGGCCGGGCCGGTCTGGACACCGGCGCGGCGGGGGCGGGTGGCACGGTCTGGCCGGTCGCCTGCGTCCTCGGAGGAGTGATCGTTGCGCTGGGCGGACTGACGGCGGCCCGATCGGGGCATCGCTGGGCGCGGATGTCGGCCCGGTACGAGCGCAAACCCGACACTGTCGTGACCCCGGCGCAGCCGGACAGGCCGGTCGACAACCGCGCGGCCTGGGACTCGCTGGACCGGGGAGACGACCCCACGGTGTAGACGACCCCACCGTGTAAAGGGGCTGGAGGCCGGTTCGGCCCTGTGCAGGCCAAGGGCCCGGGACGGCGGGCCGTGCGGTTGAAGCACGGCCACGTCGCGTACGGGCAAAAGGGTCTATCGGGTCTTGGCGAGAGTGCGGGCCGGGCGACGGGCCACCAGGGCGGCCACCTCGCGGGTGAGTTCCGCCCGGGCCTCGTTGCGGGCGCGGTCCTCGAGGGTCGCGGCCCAGGCGTTGTCACGGGCGGTGCGCAGGTTGGCGTCGCCGAGAACCCGGCGCTGGACCTCGATCACGAGGTCGGCGGCGGCGGAGACCAGGGCGCGGGAAGCGTTGGCGAAGCCGGTGGGAAACTCCGGCTCGGTCCGGATGGCGGCCACGGGAAACCTCCACATCGATCGCTCGGCTGGGCGCCCCGCCAGGCTGGGCGCGCCCGGACCAGTTTGCCTTGGACCCATCATGGCCGGACCCTATTTCCGGTGCGTGACGGTCGGGTCAACGCGTCGTGGTATCCACCGATCAGATGAGGTGTCCCTGCACAGCGGGCCCGAGCCGGCGGTGCCGCTGTGACCGAAGTGACACGCGCGAGCGAGCAGGCGGCATTATGCCGCAACCCTTCCGGTGAGGCGCGCCATACCCCGGGCGGCCTGGCACGACCGCCACCTCCTAGCATCGGGCGGAGGACACCCGGAGAGGGGAGTCGTTTCGTGACATCCGATCAGCAGGCGGAAGCGGGTTCTGGCGGACCGCAGAACGTGCTGGAGGAGATCCTCGCCGGAGTGCGCGAGGACGTGGCGGCCCGGCAGGAGCAGGTGCCGTTGGAGCAGGTTCGAGAGGCGGCCGCGGCGGCGCCGCCGGCCATCGACGCGTACGCGGCGTTACGCAAGCCCGGCGTGGCGGTGATCGCTGAGGTCAAGCGGTCGTCGCCGTCCAAGGGCGCGCTGGCCGACATCCCCGACCCGGCCGAGCTGGCCGGGGAGTACGCGGCGGGTGGCGCCCGGTGCATCAGCGTGCTCACCGAGGGCCGGTGGTTCGGCGGGTCGCTCGACGACCTGCGGGCGGTCCGTGCCTCGGTGCAGATCCCGGTGCTGCGCAAGGATTTCGTGGTCTCGAGCTATCAGGTGCACGAGGCCCGGGCCCACGGCGCCGACCTGGTGCTGCTCATCGTGGCCGCGCTCGAGCAGAACGTGCTCGTCGGGCTGCTCGAGCGGATCGAGTCGCTCGGCATGACGGCGCTGGTCGAGGTGCACAACGAGGAGGAGGCGGATCGTGCTCTCGAGGCGAACGCCAAGGTCATCGGGGTCAACGCCCGTGACCTGCGCACCCTCGAAGTGGACCGTTCGGTCTTCGAGCGCATCGCGCCCGGTCTGCCCAACAACGTCGTCAAGATCGCCGAGTCGGGGGTGCGCGGGCCGCACGACCTGATCCGGTACGCGTCGGCCGGCGCCGATGCCGTGCTGGTCGGTGAGGGCCTGGTGACTCAGAAGTCGCCGCGTGACGCGGTGGCCGAGCTGGTCAATGCCGGGAACCACCCGGCGACGCCGAGGCCCGTCCGATGAGCGCACCGGTTCTGCCCGACCTGTCCGGACATTTCGGTCGGTACGGCGGCCGGTTCGTTCCGGAGGCCCTCGTCCGTGCTCTCGACGAGCTCGACGCGGCCTATCGGTCGGCCAAGACGGATCCGGAATTTCAGGAGCGGCTCACCAGCCTGCTCGTGAACTACGCGGGCACCCCGTCGCTGCTGTACCGGGCGGAGAGGCTGTCCGAGGCCGTCGGGGCCGAGATCCTGCTCAAGCGCGAGGATCTCAACCACACGGGCGCCCACAAGGTGCGCAACGTGCTGGGCCAGGCCCTGCTGGCCAAGCGGATGGGCAAGCCCCGCGTGATCGCCGAGACCGGCGCCGGCCAGCACGGCGTGGCCAGCGCGACCGCGGCGGCCCTGCTCGACCTCGAGTGCGTCGTCTACATGGGCGAGACCGACACCGAGCGGCAGGCGCTGAACGTGGCCCGCATGCGCATGCTCGGCGCCACGGTCGTGCCGGTCACCAACGGCTCGCGCACGCTCAAGGACGCGCTCAACGAGGCGCTGCGCGACTGGGTGGCCAGCGTCGACACCACGCACTACCTGCTCGGCACGGCGGCCGGCCCGCACCCGTTCCCCGAGATCGTCCGCGACTTCGTGGGCGGCATCGGCATCGAGGCCCGGCAGCAGTGCCTCGACCAGATCGGGCGGCTGCCCGACGCGGTGGCGGCCTGTGTCGGCGGCGGCTCCAACGCGATCGGCATCTTCCACGCGTTCGTCCCGGACGAGAGCGTCCAGCTGTACGGCTTCGAGGCCGGCGGCGACGGCGTGGCGACCGGCCGGCACGCGGCGTCCATCACCGGCGGCTCGGCCGGCGTGCTCCACGGCGCCCGCACCTACGTGCTGCAGGACGAGGACGGGCAGACCGTCGAGTCGCACTCGATCTCGGCCGGTCTCGACTACCCGGGTGTCGGGCCCGAGCACGCCTGGCTGCACGACACCGGGCGGGCCGAGTACGAGCCGGTCACCGACGCCGAGGCGATGGCCGCGTTCCAGCAGCTGTGCCGCACCGAGGGCATCATCCCGGCCATCGAGAGCGCTCACGCGCTGGCCGGCGCGGCCCGCATCGCGCCGCTGCTCCGGGCCGAGCTCGGCCGCACGCCGACCATCCTGGTCAACCTGTCCGGGCGCGGCGACAAGGACGTGCACACCGCGGGCGCCTACTTCGGGATCCTCGACCCGGTCGAGACGCTCGTACCGGGAGAGAACTCGTGAGCATCGCGGAGATTTTCCACAAGGCGCGCGCCGAGGACCGGGCGCTGCTGATCGGCTGCATGCCGGCCGGCTTCCCGACCGTCGAGGACAGCATCGCCTCGATGGTCGCGATGCACGAGGCCGGCTGCGACGTGATCGAGGTCGAGCTGCCCTATTCCGACCCGGTCATGGACGGCCCGGTCATCCAGAAGGCCAGCGACATCGCGCTCGGCCGGGGCATCCGCACCCGCGACACGCTGCGGATCATCGAGGCGGTCGCGAGCACCGGCGCCCCGGTCGTGCTGATGACCTACTGGAACCCGATCGAGAAGTACGGGGTCAACGCGTTCGCCCGCGACCTGGCCGCGGCCGGCGCCACCGGCATGATCACGCCCGACCTGATCCCGGACGAGGCCGGCGAGTGGATCGCCGCCGCCGACGAGCACCGCATCGACCGGACGTTCCTGGTCTCGCCGTCCTCGACGGACGAGCGGATCGCCATGACGGTCGCGCAGTGCCGCGGCTTCGTCTACGCCACCGCGCTGATGGGCGTCACCGGCGCCCGGACGTCGGTGTCGTCGCAGGCGCCCAAGCTGGTTGAACGGGTCCGTCACGCCAACCCCGACATGCCGGTCGGCGTGGGTCTGGGGGTCGGCAACGGCGCGCAGGCGGCCGAGGTCGCCGCGTTCGCCGACGGCGTGATCGTCGGCAGCGCGCTGATCCGTTGCGTGCTCGAGTCGCCGGACCGGTCCACCGGCCTGTCCCGGTTGCGGGCCCTGAGTTCGGAGCTGGCGGAGGGCGTGCGTAACCCGGCGAAATGACGCCGCAACGTTACGCCGAGGGCGTGCGAAACCCGGACAGGTGACCCGGTAGCGTGTGCATCCGTGAACCTCGCCGCGATCCCGAGTCCGACAACGTCTGTCTGGCACGTGCTCGGCCTGCCCGCGCGGGCGTATGCGATCTGCATCGTCCTGGGCATCGTCGCGTCCTGCCTGATCATGGAATATCGGCTGCGTAGCCGGGGTGTGGCCCGCTGGGCCTCGCTCGACATCGCGGTGTGGGCGGTGCCGTTCGGCATCGTCGGCGCCCGCATCTATCACCTGATCACGTCGCCGCAGGACTACTTCGGCGCCGGTGGCGACCCGATCCGGGCCTTCTACATCTGGGAGGGCGGCCTCGGCATCTGGGGCGCGGTGATCGGCGGGGCGGTCGGGGCCTGGCTCGGCGCCCGCCAGCTCGGCCTGCCGCTGGGCGTGGTGGCCGACTCGCTGGCCCCCGGCCTGCCGGTCGGTCAGGCGGTCGGCCGGCTCGGCAACTGGTTCAACAACGAGCTGTACGGCAAGGAGACCACGCTGCCGTGGGGTCTCGAGGTCCACGACATGGACCGGTCGAACCCCGGGCACGCGACGGTGATCGACGGGCAGGCGGTGACGCTGCCCGACCTCTATCACCCGACGTTCCTCTACGAGCTGCTGTGGAACCTCGGCGTCGCGCTGCTGGTGTGGCTGGCCGACCGCAAGTTCAAGTTCGGCCGGGGCCGCGCGTTCGCGCTCTACGTGATGGCGTACACGCTGGGCCGGGTCTGGATCGAGGCGCTGCGGGTCGACGAGGCCAACCAGCTGTTCGGCATCCGGCTCAACGTGTTCACCTCGATCATCGTGTTCCTGGGCGCGCTGATCTACTTCCTGGTCGTGCGTGGACCCCGGGCGTACGTGGTGCCCGACGACGCGCCCGAGACCGCCCCCGAGCCCTCGGCCGCGAGCGACGTCTCCCAGGTCGACGTGAGCGCCGCCGCCGGCCCGAGCGAGACGACGCCCAAGAGCTATCAGGTGGTCAGCGAGGCGAGATTCCAGGCCTATCGCCGTACGGGGATCCTGCCGCCCGACACCCCCGAGGACATGGCCGAGGAAATCGCGGCCGGTGGGCACCCGGTCGAGCGTGATCCGGCCGGACCGGCGGGGGTGGAAGAGGCGGTGCTCGCCACGGGCGCGGCCGCCGGTTCCGACGGCGCCTCCGGTGGCGACACCGAGCAAGAGCCCCGCAAAGACCAACGCTAGTGCGCACCGCCGTGGTGGTGGGCGCGGGCATGGCCGGGCTGGCCACCGCCGGCGCCCTCGCCCGCTGCGGCTGGCAGGTCGTGCTCCTCGAGCGCGGCGAGCGGGTCGCGGCCCCGCCCACGGCGCTCGTGCTGTGGCCCAACGGCCGGCGCGCCCTCGAGGCGATCGACCCCGAGGGCGGCTGGTCGGCGATCGCGTCCCCGCTGCCCGACGGCGGGGTGCGCCGCCCCGACGGTCAGTGGCTGGTCGCCCCGCGCGGCACCGGCGCCGGTCCGGCCCCGGCCGCCGTGCACCTCGAAGACCTCTACGACGCGCTGGTGGCCGGGCTGGGTGACCTCGTGGAGATCCGCACCGGCTTCGCCGTCACCACCATCCGCACGGGCCGGCGGCGCCGGCCCGTGGTGAGCGACGGTCACACCGAGATCGAGGCCGACCTGGTCGTCGCGGCCGACGGCATCGACAGCGCCGTCCGGCGCGCGCTGGCCCCCGAGGCGGCCGCGGTCGGCTCCGGCTTCGCGGCGTGGCAGGCCGTCATCCCCGGTTACCGGCTGCCCAAGCTTCCGGCCGGCCAGGCCGCCGGGGGCGAGACGCTGGGCGCGGGCTACCGCTTCGTGTCGATCCCGCTGGGCGAGCGGGCCGCGGGCAAGGGCGGCGTCTACTGGGTCGCCACGGCGGCCGGCGCGCCCCGGCCCGAGCCGCCCGCCACCCAGCTGGCCCTGCTGCGGCGCTGGTTCGCCGAGTGGCACCCGCCGGTGGGCGAGCTGCTGGCCGCCACCCACGCCGACGATCTCGTGCCGCAAGAGGTCCGCGAGTTGAGACCCCTTCCCCGGGCGTACGGGTTCCCCTCCGGCCCGGGCGGCGTGGTGCTGCTCGGTGACGCGGCCCACGCCATGCCGCACCACCTGGGCCAGGGCGCGTGCCTGGCCTTCGAGGACGCCGCCACCCTCCGCTCGCTGGTGGCCGAGGTGGCGCCGGGCCCGGGTCTGACCGCCGCCCTCGAGGAGTACGGGCGGCTGCGGCGGCCCCGCACGACCAGCGTCGTCCGGCAGACCCGGCGCATGTCGGCCGTGGTGCAGGCGCGCGGACGCCTGGCCCTGCGCGCCCGCGACGCCGCCCTGAGCCACATGCGCCCGCGCATGCTGGGCGCCCCCGCCCCCGAGTGGACCCCGCCCGACTGAGCGCCTTAGAGGGTCGCCGCGGCCGGCTCGCCGATGCAGGCCGTGCCGACCCGGCGGAATCCCACCTTGGTGTAGAGGCGAGCCACGTCGTCGTCGCCCGCCGACAGGAAGACCAGGGTGGCCCCTTCGTCCAGCGACCGGCGGGCCAGCGCCGCGGTGAGCTGGGAGGCGTAGCCGCGGCGGCGGGCCGACGGCAGCGTGGCCACGCCGGCCACCTCGACCACGTCGCCGGAACGCATGGCGGCCCCGGTGGCCAGGATGCCCTCGGCGGAGTCGACCACGGCGGTGAAGTAGTCGCCCGAGGCGCTGCGTTCCTGCTGGCTGGCCACGAGAGCGTCGCTGAGCTGGGCGGTGGCGGCATCCCGTTCGGCCGGCCCGGCGGGCGCGGTCAGCAGCGAGCCCTGCAACGGTGACGACGGCCCGGCGGGCGCGCCGAAGCCGAGTTGCGCCACGGCGCGCGAGGCGGCCAGCTCGTCGGCGAAGGCGTCACCGTCGGGGTCGAGGAAGCGGATCGTGCCCTGATTGACCGGCAGGTCGGGCACGAGGGCGGCCGGGTCGAGCACGAGCAGCGGCGCCAGCAGCACGTCGAGCCCGGCCGAGCGGGCCACGGCGAGCAGGTCGGGGGTGGTCTCGTGCACCCACTCGAACGTCTCGGGGACGCCCAGCTCTCGTTGCCTCTGCCGGGCGGCAGTAATATCAGCGGCAGAGGGAATGCCCGCCCCCAGCCGGGGCCGGGCATAGTAGGGCCAGCCTTCGCCCTCGCGGACGAACAGCACAAGTCCGCCGAACTCCTCGGCTCGTGCGTAGGGTCGGGGTAAGGCGTCGTAAAAACGCTCGAGCCTGACGAAGACGTCGGTATCCTGTTGCGCCACCGCGCGAGACTACCCAACCGGAGCGGATGTTCGGCTACCCGTTTATGCCGCGACGGGGGATTGGTGCCGCGCCAAGTGTGATCCATCCGAACTGGCGGAGATCGGCACCCCTTAACGTAGACTCTAGAGACTTTGCAGGGCCGACGTCGTCCCGACCTTGAAACGAAACACCAGTGACGACAGGAGGCCCGGTGGCTTTTCCGCACCCCCAGGGGCTTTACGACCCCACTCAGGAGCGCGACGCCTGCGGTGTGGCCTTCGTGGCCGATCTGCACGGGCGCCGGTCGCATGATGTGGTTGCCAAGGGTCTGTCGGCGCTGATCCGCCTTGATCACCGGGGCGCACGTGGCGCCGAGTACAACACCGGCGACGGCGCCGGCATCATGATCCAGGTCCCCGACGAGTTCTACCGCCAGGTGGCCGGCTTCGAGCTGCCCGCCGCCGGTCACTACGTCACCGGCCTGGCCTTCGTGCCGGCCGACGCCGACGAGCGTGCCCGGGCGATCAAGGTCTTCGAGAAGTACGCGCTCGTCGAGGGCGGCGACATCCTCGGCTGGCGCGACGTCCCGGTGCGGCCGGACGGCCTGGGCCAGACCGCCGAGGACGCCCGTCCCGCGATCATCCAGGTGTTCCTGGCCGCGCACCGCCTCACCGGCACCCCCGCCGGTCCGGCCGGCGAGCAGCTGAGCGGCATCGAGCTCGACCGCGTGGCGTTCACCATCCGCAAGCAGGCCGAGCGCGAGTCGTCGCAGCGCGGCGTCGGTGTGTACCTGCCGTCGCTGTCCTCGCGCACGATCACCTACAAGGGCATGCTCACGCCCGACCAGCTGCCGGCGTTCTTCCCCGACCTGGTCGACGAGCGGGTGTCCAGCGCGATCGCGCTCGTGCACTCGCGCTTCGCCACCAACACGTTCCCGGCGTGGGAGCTCGCCCACCCGTACCGGTTCATCGCGCACAACGGCGAGATCAACACCATCCGGGGCAACAAGAACTGGATGGCCGCCCGCGAGGCGCTGCTGCAGTCGAAGGTGCTGCCCGGCAACATCAAGCGGCTGTTCCCGATCAACACCCCCGAGGCGTCCGACTCGGCCAGCTTCGACGAGGTGCTCGAGCTGCTGCACCTGTCCGGGCGCAGCCTCCCGCACGCCATGCTGATGATGATCCCCGAGGCGTGGGAGAACGACCCGGGCATGGAGCCGAAGCGGCGCGCGTTCTACCGCTTCCACGCCAGCCTGATGGAGCCGTGGGACGGCCCGGCCAGCGTCGCGTTCACCGACGGCGAGGTCATCGGGGCCGTGCTCGACCGCAACGGCCTGCGCCCCGGCCGCTGGTGGCATACGTCGGACGGGCTCGTGGTCCTCGGTTCCGAGGCCGGGGTGCTCGACCTGGAGCCCTCGTCGGTGGTGGCCAAGGGCCGCCTCCAGCCGGGCAAGATGTTCCTGGTCGACACGGCCGCCGGTCGGATCGTGCACGACGACGAGATCAAGGCCGAGCTGGCCGCCGCCCAGCCGTACGACGAGTGGCTGCACGCCGGCCTCATCCAGCTCGACGACCTGCCGGCCCGCGAGCACGTCGTCTACACGCACGACTCGGTCCTGCGTCGGCAGCAGGTGTTCGGCTACACCGAGGAAGAGCTCAAGATCCTCGTCGCCCCGATGGCCCGTACGGGCGCGGAGCCTCTCGGATCGATGGGCACGGACACGCCGATCTCGCCGCTGTCGAAGCGCCCGCGGCTGCTGTTCGACTACTTCCACCAGCTGTTCGCCCAGGTCACCAACCCGCCGCTGGACGCCATCCGCGAGGAACTGGTCACCAGCCTGGCCACCACCATCGGCCCCGAGGCCAACCTGCTCGACCCGGGCCCGGCGTCCTGCCGCCAGATCGTCCTGCCCTACCCGGTGATCGACAACGACGAGCTGGCCAAGCTGCTCTCCATCGACGAGGACGGCGACCTGCCCGGCTTCAAGGCCGTACGCGTCTCGGGTCTCTACCCGCTGCGCGACGGCGCGGCCGGCATCAAGGCCCGCCTGACCCAGATCTGCCGGCACGTGTCCGAGGCGATCGAGGACGGCGTCCGCATCCTGGTGCTCAGCGACCGCGACTCCAACGCCGACCTGGCGCCGATCCCGTCGCTGCTGCTGACCGCCGCGGTCCACCAGCACCTGGTCCGCGAGCAGACCCGTACGCAGGTCGCGCTGGTCGTCGAGTCCGGTGACTGCCGCGAGGTGCACCACGCCGCCGTGCTGATCGGCTACGGCGCCGCGGCGGTGAACCCGTACCTGGCCTTCGAGTCGGTCGACGATCTGATCCTCAACGGCACGCTGGCCGGGCTCGACCCCAAGGCGGCGATCCGCAACTACGTCAAGGCGCTCGGCAAGGGCGTCCTCAAGATCATGTCCAAGATGGGCATCTCGACGGTGTCGTCGTACTGCGGCGCCCAGGTGTTCGAGGCCGTCGGCCTGGACAACCGGCTGCTGCAGCGCTATTTCGCCGGCACCAACGGGCGGATCGGCGGCTCCGGCCTGACCGACATCCACGCCGAGGTCAAGGCCCGGCACGAGAAGGCGTACCCGGCCAACCCGGCCGAGCGCACGCACCGCCGGCTCGAGGTCGGCGGCGAATACCAGTGGCGGCGCGAGGGGGAGGTCCACCTCTTCAACCCCGAGACGGTGTTCCTGCTGCAGCACGCGACGCGTTCCAAGCAGTACGACGTGTTCCGCAAGTACACCGAGAAGGTGGACGGCCTGGCCGCCGAGGCCGGGTCCCTGCGCGGGCTCTTCAGTTTCAAGCAGCGGACCCCGGTTCCCCTCGACGAGGTCGAGCCGGTGTCCGAGATCGTGAAGCGCTTCGCGACCGGGGCCATGTCGTACGGGTCGATCTCGGCCGAGTCGCACGAGACCCTCGCCATCGCGATGAACCGCCTCGGCGGCAAGTCGAACACCGGCGAGGGCGGCGAGGACGTCGACCGCCTCTACGACCCGGCCCGGCGCTCCGCGGTCAAGCAGATCGCGTCCGGCCGCTTCGGCGTGACCAGCGAATACCTGGTCAACGCGGACGACCTGCAGATCAAGATGGCGCAGGGCGCGAAGCCCGGCGAGGGTGGCCAGCTGCCCGGCAACAAGGTGTGGCCGTGGATCGCCAAGACCCGGCACGCCACGCCCGGTGTCGGCCTGATCTCGCCGCCGCCGCACCACGACATCTATTCGATCGAGGACCTGGCCCAGCTCGTCCACGACCTCAAGAACGTCAACCCGATGTCCCGGGTGCACGTCAAGCTGGTCAGCGAGATCGGCGTCGGCACCGTCGCCGCCGGGGTGGCCAAACTCAAGGCCGACGTCATCCTGATCTCCGGGCACGACGGCGGCACCGGCGCGTCCCCGCTCAACTCGCTCAAGCACGCCGGCTCCCCGTGGGAGCTCGGGCTGGCCGAGGCCCAGCAGACGCTGCTGCTCAACAAGCTGCGCGACCGCGTCACCGTGCAGGTCGACGGCCAGCTCAAGACCGGCCGTGACGTCGTGGTGGCGGCCCTGCTGGGCGCCGAGGAGTTCGGCTTCGCGACCGCTCCGCTGATCGTCAGCGGCTGCATCATGATGCGCGTCTGCCACCTCGACACCTGCCCGGTCGGCATCGCCACCCAGAACCCGGTGCTGCGCGAGCGGTTCACCGGCAAGCCCGAGTTCGTCGAGAACTTCTTCCTGTTCCTGGCCGAGGAGGTGCGGGGGTACCTGGCCGAGCTGGGCTTCCGCAGCATCGACGAGGCCATCGGGCACGCCGAGGTCCTCGACGTGCGTCCCGCGGTCGACCACTGGAAGGCCAAGGGTCTCGACCTGTCGCCGATCCTGTTCGTGCCCGAGCTGCCCGAGGGCGCGGCGCGGCGCGGCATCGTCGCCCAGGACCACGAGCTCGACAAGGCGCTCGACAACAAGCTGATCGAGCTGGCCGCCCCGGCCCTGACCGACGGCAGCCCGGTGCACGCCGAAGTGGCGATCCGCAACGACAACCGCAGCGTCGGCGCGATGCTGGGTGGCGAGGTGACCCGTCGCTACGGCGGCGCCGGCCTGCCCGACGACACCATCGCGTTCACCTTGCGGGGCACCGGCGGGCAGTCGTTCGGCGCGTTCCTGCCCAAGGGCGTGACCCTGCGGCTGATCGGTGACACCAACGACTACGTGGCCAAGGGCCTGTCCGGCGGCCGGGTCGTGGTGCGGCCCGACGACGACGCGCCGTTCGTCGCCGAGGACAACATCATCGCGGGCAACACCATCCTGTACGGGGCGACGACCGGTGAGCTGTTCCTGCGGGGCCGCGCCGGCGAGCGGTTCGCCGTACGCAACTCGGGCGGCCAGGCCGTCGTCGAGGGCGTCGGCGACCACGGCTGCGAATACATGACCGGCGGCACCGTCGTGGTGCTCGGCCCGACCGGGCGCAACTTCGCGGCCGGCATGAGCGGCGGCAAGGCGTTCGTGCTCGACCTCGTGCCCGGCCGGGTCAACCCCGAGCTGGTCGACCTGGCCCCGCTCACCGACGAGGAGCAGGACACGCTGCGCACCCTCGTCGAGAAGCACTCGGCCGAGACCGGGTCGGGGGTCGCCGAGCGGCTGCTCAAGGACTGGTCCGCGGCCGTCGAGCGGTTCACCGCCGTGGTGCCGCGCGACTACAAGCGTGTGATGGAACTGATCAGGACCGCCGAAGCCGCCGGTCGCAACATCGACGAGGCGGTCATGGGGGTCAAGGGTGCCTGATCCGAACGGTTTTCTTCGCTACGAGCGGCAGCTGCCCAAGCGCCGCCCGGTGCCGGTCCGCATCCAGGACTGGCGGGAGGTCTATCCGCCCGCCGGTGAGGACCTGATCCGCGACCAGGCCACCCGCTGCATGGACTGCGGCATCCCGTTCTGCCACGAGGGCTGCCCGCTGGGCAACCGCATCCCGGACTGGAACGACCTCGTGCGCACGGGGGCCTGGGAGGCGGCGGCCGAGTCGCTGCACGCCACCAACAACTTCCCGGAGTTCACCGGGCGGCTCTGCCCCGCGCCCTGCGAGGCGGCCTGCGTGCTCGGCATCGCCGACGACCCGGTCACGATCAAGCAGGTCGAGGTCGAGATCGCCAACCACGCGTTCGGCCTGGGGTACGTACGCCCGCAGCCGGCCCCGGTGGCGACGGGCAAGAAGGTCGCCGTGGTCGGCTCCGGCCCGGCCGGCCTGGCCGCGGCCCAGCAGCTGGCCCGGGCCGGGCACGCCGTGACGGTCTACGAGCGCGACGACCGGATCGGCGGCCTGCTCCGCTACGGCATTCCCGACTTCAAGATCGAGAAGGACGTGGTGGACGCCCGCCTGGCCCAGATGGCCGCCGAGGGCGTCGTCTTCGAGACCGGCGTCGAGGTCGGGGTGGACGTGACCGCCGACGACCTGCGCGACCGGTTCGACGCCGTGCTGCTCGCGGCGGGCGCCCTGGCCGGCCGGGACGCCACCGATACGCCCGGCCGTTCGCTCAACGGCGTGCACCTGGCCATGGAGCACCTGGTGCCGGCCAACCGGGTCGTCGCGGGGCTGCAGGACACCACGCCGATCGACGCCGCCGGCAAGAACGTGGTCATCATCGGCGGCGGCGACACCGGCGCCGACTGCCTGGGCGTGGCCCACCGGCAGGGTGCGGCCAACGTCATCCAGCTCGACCAGTACCCGCTGCCCCCGTCGCTCCGGGCGGCCGAGCTGCACCCGTGGCCCACTTGGCCGATCATCCTGCGCAACTACCCCGCGCACGAGGAGGGCGGCGAGCGGATCTTCGGCGTGGCCGTCCAGGAGTTCGTCGACGACGGCGCCGGAAACGTGCAGGCCGTACGGGTGGCCGACGTGACGGTGGAGCGCGTCAACGGTGTCCGTACGGTCATCGTGGCCGAGGGTTCGGAGCGCGACCTGCCCGCCGACCTGGTCCTGCTGGCGATCGGCTTCGAGGGCACCGAGAAGCAGCCGCTGCTCGACCAGTTCGGCATCGAGCGCAACCGCCGCGGCATCCTCGACGCCGACCACACCTGGCAGACGTCGGTCCCCGGCGTCTTCGTGGCCGGCGACATGCACCGCGGCGCCTCCCTGATCGTCTGGGCGATCGCCGAGGGCCGCTCGGCCGCCGCCGCCATCCACGACTACCTGGGCGCCGCGGGCGAACTGCCCGCTCCGGTGGCCGCCTCGGCCCAGCCGATCGGCGTCTGACCCGCCTGCTGTGAACGGGCTCGCCTCCGGGTGAGCCCGTTCGTCGTTGCGCATCGAGGATGCCGATAAGCTGAGGGCGCGGTCGTTGATGCCCGCCAGGTTTGCACGGTGCAGCGCGCCGGGTTCAAGAGGAGAGACCCAGGCAGCCCGCCGTCGCCCGACAGACGCAGTTCACCCCGGGTACGGGGGTCGGCCGCCCGGCCGATGAGAAAGAGAGACTAGCCTGATGGCCGTGACACGCCGTGTAAAGATCGTCTGCACCATGGGGCCCGCGACCGCTTCGCCCGAGCGCATGCTCGGTCTCGTCGAAGCCGGCATGGACGTGGCCCGCATGAACTTCAGCCACGGAAGCCACGAGGACCACCAGAAGGTGTATGACCTCGTGCGCGCCGCCAGCGAGCAGGCCGACCGGGCCGTCGCGGTCCTGGCCGACCTGCAGGGCCCCAAGATCCGTCTCGGCAAGTTCGCCGACGGCCCGCACGTGTGGAACACGGGTGACCTGGTCACCATCACCAGCGAAGACATCCTCGGCACGATCGACCGGGTGTCCTGCACCTACACGAAGCTGCCGCTCGAGGTGAAGCCGGGCGACCGCCTGCTCATCGACGACGGCAAGGTCGCCGTCGAGGTCACCGCGGTCGACAACCACACCGACATCCGCTGCCTGGTCGTCGAGGGCGGCCCGGTCAGCAACAACAAGGGCGTCTCGCTGCCCAACGTCGCCGTCAGCGTGCCCGCGCTCAGCGACAAGGACGCGGCCGACCTGCGCTTCGCCCTCGGCCTGGGTGTCGACCTGGTCGCGCTGTCGTTCGTGCGCTCGCCCGACGACATCAAGCTCGTGCACGAGATCATGGCCGAAGAGGGCCGCACCGTCCCGGTCATCGCCAAGGTCGAGAAGCCCGAGGCGGTCGAGCACCTCGAGGCGATCGTCCTCGCGTTCGACGGCGTCATGGTGGCCCGCGGCGACCTCGGCGTCGAGCTCCCGCTCGACCAGGTGCCGCTGGTGCAGAAGCGCGCGGTGCAGCTCTGCCGCGAGAACGCCAAGCCGGTCATCGTGGCCACCCAGATGCTCGACTCGATGATCGAGAACTCGCGCCCGACCCGCGCCGAGGCGTCCGACGTCGCCAACGCGGTGCTCGACGGTACCGACGCCGTGATGCTCTCCGGCGAGACCTCCGTCGGTAAGTACCCGGTGCTCACCGTCAGCACGATGGCCAAGATCGTCACCACCACCGAGGGCGGCTCGATCCCGGTTCCGCGGCTGCAGCACGACCCGCGCACCCACGGCGGCGCGCTCACCGTCGCGGCGTCGCAGATCGCGCGCAACATCGGCGCCAAGGCGCTGGTCGCGTTCTCCCAGACCGGCGACACCGTGCGCCGCCTGGCCCGCCTGCACTGCGAGCTTCCGCTGTTCGCCTTCACCCCGGTAGCCGAGGTGCGCGACCAGCTGGCGCTGAGCTGGGGCGTCGAGACGTTCCTGACCGACTTCGTGCAGCACACCGACGACATGTTCCGGCAGGTCGACGCCAAGATGCTCGGTCTCGGCCTGGCCCGTCCCGGCGACTATGTGGTCGTCGTGGCCGGCTCCCCGCCGAACGCGCCCGGCTCGACCAACACCCTGCGGGTGCACCGGCTCGGTGACCTCACCGACCCGAACAAGCTGTGACTCAACCGCTGAGCGGGCAGGCCGCCGTCGACCAGCTGCTCGAGGTCCTCGACCTCAAGCAGCTGGAGGCGGCGACCTTCGTGGGCGAGAGCCCGCAGACCGGCGCCCAGCGCGTGTTCGGCGGCCAGGTCGCCGGTCAGGCCCTGGTCGCGGCCGGCCGCACGGTCGACCCGGAAAGGCTCGTCCACTCGCTGCACGGCTATTTCGTGCGCCCGGGCGACCCGACCGAGCCGATCCGGTTCACCGTCGAGACGATCCGGGACGGCCGCTCGTTCTCGGTGCGGCGCTCCACGGCTCAGCAGCACGGCAAAACGATCTTCTTCATGTCGGCCTCGTTCCAGGTGCTCGAGCAGGGCCTCGACCACCACACCGCGGCGCCGGTCGGGGTGCCCGGGCCCGACGAGGTGCAGACCATGGCCGACTGGGTGCGCCGATACCCCAGCCGCCGGGGCGCCTTCAACGCCGCCCCGCGGGCGGTCGACGTGCGCTACGTCAACGATCCCGGCTGGGTGCCGCCCGGCGACCGCAACGCCAGCGAGCAGCAGCGCGTCTGGATGCGGGTCGACGGCAAACTGCCCGACGACCCGCTGATCCACGCCTGCGCCCTGACCTACGCCTCCGACCTGTCGCTGCTCGACTCGGTGCTCTCGGTCCACGGCGAGGTGTGGGGTCCCGGCGGGGTGATCGGCGCCAGCCTCGACCACGCGCTGTGGTTCCATCGGCCGTTCCGGGCCGACGAGTGGTTCCTGTACGACTGCACGAGCCCCTCGGCCAGCGGCAGCCGCGGCCTGGCCAGCGGACGGATGTTCACCGAGGACGGCCGGCACATCGCCAGCGCCGTCCAGGAGGGCCTGCTGCGCCGCGTCGGCGAACGCAAATAGAGAGAAGCCCCGCCGGTGGGATCCCGGCCCGGCGACTGACCGACTGCGGATCCCGGCCCGGCGGGGCAGGGGAGACTAACGCTTCTCGGCGCTTCCCACCTGCTCCTCGAGGGCGTCCGCCCGGTGCCGCGCCGACGGCTCGACCTCGAAGTCGGTCAGACCGGCCGCGTAGCCGGTCATGCCTTCCTCCCGTTCCGGGGTCAGCCGCAGCACGTCGTGCCGGGCCGCCGCGATCTCCCGCAGCCGCAGGGCCGTCACCAGGTCGGCGATCGCGCGCAGCACGCCGAGCGCGCCCAGCGTGACGATCACCGGGTCGGCCGTCCGGGCCAGCGGGCCGGCGGCATAGAAGCCCAGCCCGGCCTGCAGCACCCCGAGACAGATCATCAGGCCCCACGTACGGTCGGTGCCCCGGTTCATGGTGGCCACGGCGATGTCGACCGTGCCCCGCACCATCAGGAACCACCCGATCAGCGAGGCCGGGGTCGTGTACGTCGAGTCCCGGTCCAGCAGCACCACGATCCCGGTCCCGATGAACAGGGCGGCCATCGCCGCGTTGACCCACCACGTCCTGGTGCCGGCCAGCGCCCGTACGACCTCGCACAGCGCCCCGAAGAAGATCACCGGCCCGGTCACCGCGACGATGTCGGCCGGTTCGAGACGCAGGACGCTCCATGCGATCGCCAGCCATGCCACGCCCGCGAACAGCAGGAACCCCCACATGCTCTCCCGCATCACGGACAGGGGCGAAGAACCGGACCACAACATGAGGCCTCCAGGAAGGTGTCCCTGCCATGACAACATCCGGCAGACGCCCGGAACCGAGGTTCGCGCAGATTCACAGCGGGGTACAAGGGGGGCCGCCCCACCCCCGGAGAGGCCGTGCCCGACGAGGAACTCGCCATTGCCCTGCGTGCCGCCCAAGACGGCGACGCGCATGGGTTCGCCATGCTCTGGCGCGCCTTGCACCCGAATGTCCTGCGTTATCTGAGGGTGCTGGCCGGCGAGCACGCCGAGGACGCCGCCAGCGAGACCTGGCTGCACGTCATCCGCGATCTGGACCGCTTCAGCGGGGATGTGGGCTCGTTCCGGGGCTGGCTCTTCCGCATTGCCCGGCATCGCGGCATCGATGAGAAAAGGCGTTCCTCCCGTACGAGGGAAACCGCCGCACCCCCGTCCGAAGCCGCCCCGGATGCCGCCGCCGAGGCGGCCGAGGGGGCCTCCACCGCATGGGCCATCGGCATGATCGCGAACCTCCCGTCCGACCAGGCCGAGGCGGTCATGCTCCGCGTCGTGGCCGGTCTCGACGTCGCCACCACCGCGGACATCCTCGGCAAGAGGCCGGGCGCGGTGCGCATCGCCACCATGCGCGGGCTCCGCAAGCTGGCCACCCACCCGCAGATCCGCACCCGGCAGGGGGTGTAACAGAATGCGCTCCCTGAACGCTCTCTTCCGTGCACTGCGTATGCGACGGCGCTCGCGCATCGACCGCGACCAGGCTGACATGATCGCTGCCGCCCACCCGCCGGGCGACGGTCATCTCGGTCTGGCCGCGCTCCTCGAGGCGGCCCGCGCCCCCGGGACACCGGAGGAGCTGGCCGGCGAGAAGGAGATGGTCGCCGCCTTCGCCGCCCACCGCAAGCGTGCTGCTCGTAGCGTCCGACGCCGCCGAACGGCGGGAATCCGGGCCGCTCTCGTGCCCGTCACGACCGGCTTGGCTCTCCTTGTTCTCGCCGGGACCGCCGTCGCCGCCCGGACCGGCAACCTCCCCCAGGGGGCCCAGCAGCACGCGCACCGCCTGTTCTCGGCGCTGGGCGTACCTGCGCCGGGAACAGGCTCCCCGAGCCCGTCCTCCCCGGCCCGGCCCGGCCCCCGCCCCTCGCTGGATGTCACCGCGCTCACCTGGTGCGAGGCGTGGCGCGGGGCGCCGGACCGGCCGTTGAGCCGGGAGGACCGGCGCAAGCTGACCGACGCGGCCGGGGGCGAGGAACGTATCCAGCGGTATTGCGACCGGCTGCACCGGTCCGCCTCGCCGGCCCCGAGCCCCACGCCGGGCGGGTCGGCGGTTCCCTCCGCGCCGGGTGAGTCGTCCGTTCCGGCGGAGCCCACCCCGGGAACGTCCGCTCCGGGAGAGCCCGTCGTGCCGGGTAAGCCGTCCACTCCCGGCAAGCCCTCGAAGTCGCGTGAGCCGTCCACGCCGGGTAAGCCCTCAAAGCCCGGAAAGTCGTCCGCGCCGGGAAAGCCGGACGTTCCGGGTAAGCCGTCCACGCCAGGAAAGCGGTCGGTGGCGAGCCCGAACGGTCATGAGGAGGTCAGCGACTCATTGTGATGGCGATCGCGTTCCGCAGATCAATGTCACGCAATGCGGTGAACGGGACCGGCCCGGGCAGTGCCGTTCGGTGTGGGAACACGGTCAAGGCCGGTCTGTAGAAAACGAACCGCCACCGCCCGCTGGCCTTTGATTGTTCTGCCCGTGGCGCATCGTGCCTAACGAACAAGTGATGGCGGCCTTCTGAAGGCGCCAAGATTTCGCCGCTCGAAACATCATGGGCATGCTGCGGAAATGCGCCGTCAGCAAGGTGAGGACAGTTGTCAGTCGGTGCCGGGGACGGGAGTCGAACCCGCATGCCCTTTCGAGCAAATCATTTTGAGTGACCCGTGTATGCCATTCCACCACCCCGGCATGCTGGACATGGCGGGACAAGGTCACGCTGATCCAAGCAGGAGACAGCGTACCCACTAGGCTTAGGGCGGCGACACCGGCATACCGGGGTGTCGCGACTTCCGGGGAATGTTGGGGGTAGGGGTTCAGTGGCCGACTCGCAGGCTGGTGCCGAGCGCAAGCGGGTGTTGATCGCCGAGGACGAGGCGCTCATCCGTCTGGACCTGGCCGAGATGCTCGTCGAGGAAGGCTACGACGTGGTCGGTGAGGCGGGCGACGGCGAGACCGCCGTGCGCCTGGCCGAGGAGTTGCGCCCCGACCTGGTCATTCTCGACATCAAGATGCCGATCATGGATGGGCTGGCCGCCGCCGAGCGGATCGCCGGCGGGCGGATCGCCCCGGTCGTCATCCTGACCGCGTTCAGCCAGCGCGACCTCGTCGAGCGGGCCCGCGCGGCCGGTGCGATGGCCTATCTGGTCAAGCCGTTCCAGAAGTCCGACCTCGTGCCGGCGGTCGAGATCGCCCTCTCGAGGTACTCCGAGATTGCGGTTCTCGAGTCCGAGGTGGCCGGCCTGACCGAGCGTCTCGAGACGCGCAAGTCGGTCGAACGGGCCAAGGGCGAACTGATGACCAAGTATCAGATGACCGAGCCGCAGGCGTTCAAGTGGATTCAGCGCACGGCGATGGACCACCGCATGACGATGCGTGAAGTAGCCGATCGGATCCTTGCCGAGGGTCAGGAAGCCGGCGGAACACAACCCGCCAATAGTTGATCAAGATCAGCCCTTGGTTGTAACACCTCCTCCCGCCTGCGGGTCAACGGACGTAACGGTTCGGTGAAAGCCCGAGTCAACTCTTTCAGCAGGCCATGAACCTGGGATAACGTCCCGCCCCATAACGGGGCACGGGTGGTCGCCGGCGCGCGCAAGTGCCAATCGACCAGCAGTGGCTCGGTGGGTTCGTATGGAGGAGGGTTCCAACCTTGAGGCAGGTTCTCGCACGAGCCATCGGCGGGGTGGCCATCATCGGGCTCATCGCCGGTGCTGCTGCTTGTAACAGCGGATCGAGCAGCGATGACACCGCGAGCGAGGGGAACTGCGGCTACAAGCTCGCGTTCTTCGGCGCTCTGACCGGCTCGGCCGCCAACCTCGGTGTGAACATCGAGCAGGGCTTCGAGCTGGCTATCGACCAGTACAACAAGTCCAAGGGTTCTACGTGTATCGAGGTCGCGAAGTTCGACTCCCAGGGTGAGGCCTCGGTCGCGCCCGGTGTCGCTCGCAGCCTGGTGGCGGACAAGAAGATCCTCGGTATCGTCGGCCCGCCGTTCTCCGGCGAGTCCGAGGCCGCCGACCCGATCTTCGAGTCGGCCGGCATCCCGACGATCACCCCGTCGGCGACCCGCGTGTCGCTGGCGTCGAAGGGCTGGAAGGTCTTCCACCGCGCCGTCGCCAACGACGACGCGCAGGGACCGGCCGCCGCGGCGTACATCAAGGACAACCTGAAGGCCCAGAAGGTCTTCGTCGCCGACGACCAGTCGGCCTACGGCGCCGGCCTGGCCGACGTGGTCAAGTCCAAGCTCGGCGCGCTGGTCGTCGCCACGGACAAGACCGAGGGCGACGGCAAGCAGGCCGACTTCTCGGCCCTGGTGCAGAAGGTGCAGTCGAGCGGCGCCACGGCGCTGTTCTACGGCGGCTACTACACGAACGCGGGCATCATCCGGAAGCAGCTCACTGCGGCCGGCTGGAAGGGCACGCTGCTCGGCGGCGACGGCATGAAGGACCCGGGCCTGTCCAAGGCGTCGGGTGTCGCGGCCGCGGTCGGCACCGTCGTGACCTGCCCCTGCTCGCCGCCGGAGGCGGCGGGTGGCACCTTCGTCAACGACTACAAGGCGAAGTGGAACCAGGACGCCGGCACGTACTCCGACGTCGCGTTCGACGCCGCGAACATCTTCCTTCAGGGCATCGACGCGGGGAACACCACCACGCAGAAGCTCAACGACTTCCTGAAGACGGTGAACTACAAGGGCATCGCGAACACCTACAAGTTCACCGAAACCGGTGAGCTGGACCCCTCGCTGATCAAGGTGTGGGCGTTCAAGTTCGACAACTCCGGCGACGCCAAGTCCGACGTGGAGATCAAGACCTCCTGATCGGTCAGCGCTAACTCTCTGTAGGGCCGGTGTGGCCGGATGATCTCCGGCCGCACCGACCTCGTCGTTTTGGAGCCCCTCTGTGGATTTTTCCGGTCTGATCAATGATTTCGGGCCGCTCACCGTGACGGGTCTGGCCCAGGGCGCGATCATCGCGTTGTTCGCCCTGGGCTACACGCTGGTCTACGGTGTGCTCCGGCTCATCAACTTCGCCCACTCCGAGGTCTTCCTGATGGGCACGTACGCGTGTCTGTTCGTGTGGGGCCTGTTCGGTCTGGACCAGAACTCGTCCGCCCCCTCGGTCGGCGGGATGCTGCTCTACCTGGTGCTCGGCCTGGTCGCGGCGATCGTCGCCTCGGGCGCGACGGCAATCGGCGTCGAGCTGGTGGCCTACCGGCCGCTGCGCCGCCGCAACGCCCCGCCGCTGGCCTTCCTGATCACCGCCATCGGCGCGTCGCTGTTCATCTCCGAGCTGACCGGTGTGCTGACGCACCGCAACCAGCGCGGTGTCCCCCCGATCATCCAGGCCAAGCCCCTGATCACCATCGGCGACACGACGATCACGAACCTGCAGGTCCTCATCATCGTGCTGGCGCTGGTGATGATGTTCGCGCTGGATCGTTTCATCAACGGCTCACGTCTGGGCCGGGGTATCCGCGCGGTGTCGCAGAACCCGGACAGCGCGGCGCTGATGGGTGTCAACAAGTCCCGGGTGATCGCGCTGGTCTTCCTGCTGGGCGGCCTCATGGCGGGCATCGCGGCGGTGATGTACGACCTCAAGATCGGTGTGACGCGGTACGACGCGGGCTTCCTGCTCGGCATCGACGCGTTCGCGGCGGCGGTGCTGGGTGGCATCGGCAACCTGCGGGGCGCCCTGATCGGCGGCCTGCTCCTGGGTGTCCTGCAGAACTACGCGGCGGGTCTGTTCGGTTCGCAGTGGCTGCACGCGGCCTCGTTCGTGCTGCTCGTCGTCATCCTGCTGTTCCGCCCGACGGGTCTGCTGGGCGAATCGCTGGGAAGGGCAAGGGCATGAGCGACTGCACCGAGCGGCACTCAGCCGCACATGACGACGGCCTCGCAGGCGAGGGCCGGGAGCGCATGCCGAAGGCGGGCACAGCATGAGCGTGAGCGAGAAGGCTACTTTCCGCTCCAACGGCGGAGTGCGGGGCTGGTTCGGCCGGCAGCCGACATGGGTGCGTGGCGTGGTCGTCCTGATCGCGCTCGTGCTGGCGTTCCTGCTGCCGTACGCGGGCGACATCCCGGGGCTCGGCCCGCAGATCGTGACCGAGGGTATCGACTGGCCGAGCGCCCTGTTCAACATGTCGTACTACGTGCTGCTGTCGCTGGGCTTGAACGTCGTGGTCGGCTACGCGGGCCTGCTCGACCTGGGTTACGTCGGCTTCTTCGCCGTCGGCGCCTACGGCACGGCCCTGCTGACCTCGCCCGACTCGGTCCTCTACGCCGACACGGGCTGGAAATGGCTGATGGCGGTGCCGGTCGCGCTGGCGCTGACGATGCTGGCGGGCCTGGTCCTGGGCTGGCCGACGCTGCGGTTGCGCGGTGACTATCTGGCCATCGTGACGCTCGGCTTCGCCGAGATCATCCGCATCTTCGCGACGAGCACGACGACGCTGCGCGGCGACCGTGGTTTCGCGAGCATCCCGCACCCGCCGGGCATCTGGAACGGCGAGCCGATCTTCGGCGTGACCGACGCGGTGCCGTACTTCTGGCTCGGCCTGGTGGTCATCATCCTGGTGATCCTGGGTGTACGGAACCTCGACCGGAGCCGGGTCGGCCGTTCGTGGCTGGCGATCCGCGAGGACGAGGAAGCCGCCGAGATCATGGGCGTTCGGACCATCAAGTACAAGCTGTGGGCGTTCGCCATCGGCGCGTTCATCGGTGGCCTGGGCGGTGTGCTGTTCGCCGGCGAGCAGGGCTTCATCAACTCGCAGACGTTCGTGCTCCAGTTCTCGATCCTGGTGCTGGCGGGCGTGGTCATGGGTGGCTCCGGCAACATGGCCGGCGCGATCCTGGGTGGTGCGCTGATCTCGTACATCCCGGACCGCCTGCGGGGCATCTCGGTGGGCGACACCGACCTGTACGAGTACCGGTTCGCGCTGTTCGGTCTCGTGATCATCATCATCATGGTGCTGCGGCCGCAGGGTCTGATCCCCAGCCGCCGCCGCGCGATGGAGCTCAAGGACCGGGAGAAGGAGGTGGCTCCGCAGTGACTGAGCGAAGCGAAGGCACCATTGGGCTCAGTACCCCAGGAACGCCGTCCCGGAGCGCAGCGGAGGGCCGGTCATGAGTGAGCCGCATCAGGAGACTCCGGAGGAGCTTGACCGCCGGAACGAGCGCCCCGTGGACGAGCCCGCTCACACGGGCGGCTCCGCAACCGAGCCCAACCCTTCCCCCGTACGGGGTGAGGACGTTCTGCTCGAGGTCGATCACGTGACGCTGCGCTTCGGCGGTGTCGTCGCGCTCAACGACGTCAGCTTCTCGCTCCGCAAGGGTGAGATCTTCGGGCTGATCGGCCCGAACGGCGCCGGCAAGACGACGTGCTTCAACGCGATGACCGGTGTCTACCGGCCGACCAGCGGAGCGATCCGGTTCCAGGGCGAGTCGGTGGTCGGTAAGAAGAAGCACGAGATCACCCGGGGCGGCATCGCCCGCACCTTCCAGAACGTGCGGCTCTTCCCGGAGATGACCGCGCTGGAGAACGTCATGGTGGGCGCGGACGCGCACCACAAGACGAGCGTGATCAGCGCGTTGTTCCGGCTGCCGCGGTTCTGGAAGGAAGAGAAGTCGGGCCGGGCCCGCTCGCTCGAACTTCTCCGCTTCGTCGGTATCGCGCACCGGGCGGGTGACGTGAGCCGCAACCTCTCCTACGGCGAGCAGCGTCGTCTGGAGATCGCGCGGGCCCTGGCGACCGACCCGACCCTGCTCTGCCTGGACGAGCCGGCCGCCGGCTTCAACCCGGCCGAGAAGGAGGAGCTGCTCGGGCTCATCCGCCGGATCCGCGACACCGGCGTGACGGTGCTGCTGATCGAGCACGACATGCGCCTGGTCATGGGCGTCACCGACCGGATCGTCGTGCTGGAGTTCGGCAAGAAGATCGCCGAGGGGACGCCCGCGCAGGTGCGGGACAACCCGGCGGTCATCGCCGCGTACCTGGGGGTGCCCACCGATGCTGCTTGAGCTGGAGAACGTGACGCTGGCGTACGGGCGCATCCAGGCCCTGCACGGCATCAGCCTGACCGTCGGCGAGGGCGAGGTCGTGGCGCTGATCGGCGCGAACGGCGCCGGCAAGTCGACCACCATGCGGGCCATCTCGGGCCTGCGGCCGGTGTCCCAGGGCACGATCAAGTTCGACGGGCAGGACATCACCAAACTGCGCGCCGACCTGCGGGTGATCCGTGGCGTCTCCCAGTCGCCCGAGGGCCGGGGCATCTTCCCGGGCATGACGGTGCGGGAGAACCTCGAGATGGGCGCCTACACGCGGCGCAACCGGGCCGAGATCGACGAGGATCTCAACCGGGCCTTCACCCTGTTCCCGCGGCTCAAGGAGCGCGAGAAGCAGCCCGGTGGCACGCTCTCCGGTGGTGAGCAGCAGATGCTGGCCGTCGGCCGGGCGCTGATGAGCCGGCCCAAGCTGCTGCTGCTCGACGAGCCGTCGATGGGTCTGGCGCCGATGCTGATCCAGCAGATCTTCGACATCATCGTGGAGATCAATCAGCAGGGCACGACCGTGCTGCTGGTGGAACAGAACGCCCAACAGGCACTGTCCCGGGCCCACCGCGCGTACGTTCTGGAGACCGGCCGGATCGTCAAGGAGGGCACCGGCGCCGAACTCCTGCACGACCCGGCGGTCAAGGACGCCTACCTCGGCGTCGCTTAAAACGATTTCTTTCGATTGGGAGTCACCATGTTGCGCACCACCCCCGGCCGCCGGGCGATCCTCGGCCTGGCCGCCGCGGCGGCGCTGACGTTGTCGCTCGGCGCCTGCGGCTCGGAGTCGGAAGACTCCAGCACGGGCTCCGCCCCGGCGCCGAGCGCGTCCGCCGACACCGGCCTCGCCGACAAGGTTCCGGCCGACATCAAGGCCGCGGGCAAGCTGACGATCGGAACCGACTCGTCGTACGCGCCCAACGAGTACCTGGACAGCGACGGCAAGACGGTCATCGGCTTCGACGTCGACCTGTTCAACGCGGTCGCGCAGAAGCTGAACCTGAAGACCGAGTGGACCTCGGCCACCTTCGACAGCATCATTCCCGGCGTGAGCAGCGACAAGTACGCGGTCGGCGTCTCGTCGTTCACGATCAACGCGGACCGGCTGAAGGAGGTCAACATGGTCTCCTACTTCTCGGCGGGCACCCAGTGGGCCGCCAAGACCGGCGTGACGATCAACCCGGACGACGTCTGCGGCAAGAAGATCGCCGTGCAGACCGCGACCGTACAGGTGGAAGATCTGCAGGCCCGGTCCAAGAAGTGCACCGAAGCCGGCAAGAAGGCCATCACGATCGACCAGTACCAGAAGCAGTCGGACGCCACCAACGCCGTCAACACCGGCAAGGACGAGGCCATGCTGGCCGACTCGCCGATCGTGGCGTACGCGGTGAAGCAGACCAAGGGCACCCTCGCGCTGGTCGGCGACATCTACGACTCGGCCCCGTACGGCTATGTCGTGGCCAAGGACCAGAAGGCGTTCGCGGACGTCCTGGGCGAGGCCGTGCAGGCGCTCATCGCGGACGGCACGTACAAGCAGATCCTCGACAAGTGGGGCGTTACCGCGGGTGCGATCACCGCGCCCGAAGTGAACCCCTCGGTCTGATCCACTAGATGAGCGAGCAGTCCACCACCGAACGGGCACGGCCTGAGGCGATCAAGGCCGTGCCCGTACGGCACCCCATGCGCTGGGTGTCGATCGCGGTCATCGCGGTGCTCGTCGCGATGTTCGTGCACATGCTGGTGACCAACGACAACTTCCGCTGGTCGTACATCTTCGTCAGTTACGAGGACGGCAAGCGCGGGGTCATGTTCACCGGCCCCGTCCTCGAGGGCCTGCGCGGCACGCTGCTGCTGACCGTCGCCTCGATGGCGATCGGCATCGGGCTCGGCGTGATCCTCGCCGTCATGCGGCTCTCGCCGAACAAGGTCCTGTCGTCGGTGGCGTTCGTCTACACCTGGTTCTTCCGGGCGGTGCCGCGGCTGATCCTGGCCATCCTGTTCGGCAACCTGAACATCCTGTGGAGCCGCATCGGCTTCGGGCTGCCGTTCGACCAGCAGATCGGCAAGCTGTTCGGCATCGACAACTTCAACGGGCAGTTCTACAGCATCCGGGCCGTCGACCTGCTCGCCGGATTCGTGGCCGGCATGCTCGCGCTGGGCCTGTCCGAGGCCGCGTACATGGCCGAGATCGTCCGGGCCGGCCTGCAGTCGGTCGACACCGGCCAGAGCGAGGCGGCGGTGGCCCTGGGCATGAGCCGCTTCCAGGTGCTGCGCCGCATCGTGCTGCCCCAGGCCATGCGGGTGATCGTGCCGCCCACCGGCAACGAGACCATCGCGATGGTCAAGGACACGTCGCTGGTGGCGTTCGTGCCGGTCGCCGGCGAGCTGTGGTTCCAGCTCAACAACATCTCCGCACGGACCTTCGTGGTGTTCCCGGTGCTGGTGGCGGCCGTGATCTGGTATCTGATCATCTGCACCGTGCTGATGGTCGGCCAGTACTTCCTCGAGCGGCACTACGGCCGGGGCTATGGCGCCGGCGCCCGGGCCAAGCAGCACCTGCGGAACATCCAGGTCGAGCAGGGCGGCCGGATCACCACCACCGGGGAGGGGACATGAGCGACACCACGGCCGAGATGGTCCGGGCCGACAACGTCCACAAGTCGTTCGGCTCGCTGGAGGTCCTCAAGGGCATCGACCTGGTCGTCAAGGCCGGCGAGGTGTGCTGCGTGCTGGGGCCCTCGGGCTCCGGCAAGTCGACGTTCCTGCGCTGCGTCAACCACCTCGAAAAGATCAACGCGGGCCGGATCCTCGTCGACGGCGACCTGGTCGGCTATCGCGAGCGCGGCGGCAAGCTGCACGAGCTGGGCGAGCGGGACGTGGCCAAGCAGCGCCAGTCGATCGGCATGGTCTTCCAGCGCTTCAACCTCTTCCCGCACATGACGGTGCTCGAGAACGTCATGGAGGCGCCCTGCCGGGTCAAGCGGGAGAGCAAGGCCGAGGTCCGCGACCGGGCGACCGCCCTGCTCGAACGGGTCGGCCTGAGCGACAAGATCAGCAACTATCCCGGGCAGCTCTCCGGCGGCCAGCAGCAGCGCGTCGCCATCGCCCGGGCCCTGGCCATGCGGCCCAAGCTGATGCTGTTCGACGAGCCGACCAGCGCGCTCGACCCGGAGCTGGTGGGCGAGGTGCTCGACACGATGAAGGACCTGGCCGCCGACGGCATGACCATGGTCGTCGTCACCCACGAGATCGGCTTCGCCCGCGAGGTGGGCGACAACCTGATCTTCATGGACGGCGGTGTGGTGGTCGAACAGGGACCGCCGCGCGAGGTCATCGGCAACCCGCAGCATGAGCGAACCAGGGCATTCCTCAGCAAAGTGTTGTAAGGCCAGCGGGGTGGTCCCCGTGCTTGTCGTACCCCACGACTAGAGTTCCTGGACGTGAGCGACGACGCCCAGACCCCCCGTTTGCTGCTGCTCGACGGCCACTCGCTGGCCTACCGGGCCTACTTCGCGCTGCCGGTGGAAAACTTCAGCACCCAGACCGGCCAGGCGACGAACGCGGTGTTCGGCTTCACGTCGATGTTGATCAATATGCTTCGCGACGAGAAGCCGACCCACATCGTGGTCGCCTTCGACGTCTCCCGGGTCTCCTTCCGCACCGAGCAGTACGCGGAATACAAGGCCGGCCGGTCCGAGACGCCCAAGCCGTTCCTGGGTCAGGTCAGCCTGATCAAGGAGGTGCTCGAGGCGCTGCGCATCCCCGTGGTCGAAAAGCCCGGCTACGAGGCCGACGACGTGATCGCCACCCTGTCGACCCAGGCCCGTGAGGCCGGCTACGACGTGGTCATCTCGACCGGCGACCGCGACGCGTTCCAGCTGGCCGGCGACAAGACCACGATTCTCTACCCGGTGCGTGGCGTCTCCGAGGTCTGGCGCATGACGCCCGAGGCGATCGAGGCGAAGTATTTCGTGCCCCCCGAGCGCTATCGCGACAAGGCGGCCCTGGTCGGCGAGACCAGCGACAACCTGACCGGCGTGCCGGGGGTCGGCGACAAGACCGCCGCCAAGTGGATCAATGAGTACGGCGGCCTCGACGGCATCATCGCCAACGCCGACAAGATCAAGGGCAAGGCGGGGGAGAGCCTGCGCGCCCACCTGGCCGAGGTCATGCGCAACTACGACCTCAACCGCCTCCACACCGACCTCGAGCTGCCCCTGCGCCCCGAGGACGTGCGCTGGCACGGGTGGGACCGCGAGGCCGTCCACCAGGTGTTCGACGCCCTCGAGTTCCGGGTGCTGCGCGAGCGGCTCTATTCCTATCTCGACGCGGTCGAGCCCGAGGCCGAGGCCGGTTTCGACCTCGCCGGTCAGGTGCTGGCCGCGGGCGAGGTGGCCGGCTGGCTCGAGGAGCACGCGGCCCAGGCCCCCGTCGGCGTCGCCGTCACCGGCACGTTCGGCCGCGGCACGGGCTCGCTCACCGGGGTCGCCGTGGCGACCGGCGACGGCCCGGCAGCCTGGTTCGACCCGGCCGCGCTCGACGAGGCCGACGAGCGCGCGGTCGCCGGGTGGCTCGCCGACCCGGCCCGGCCCAAGGTGCTGCACGACGCGAAGCCGGCCTCGCTGGCCATCCGCGCGCACGGCTGGAGCCTGGCCGGCGTCCGCGTCGACACCGCCCTCGCGGCCTATCTGGCCAAGCCCGACCAGCGGGCCTACGACCTGACCGATCTCGCCCTGCGCTATCTCAAGCGTGAGCTGCGGGTCGAGGAACCCGAGACCGGCCAGCTCGACCTGCTCTCCGGCCTCGGCGACGACGACAACAACGGCGCCGCCGAGCAGAACGTGATGCTGCGCGCCCGGGCCACGCTCGACCTGGCCGACGTGCTCACCGAGGAGCTGTCGCGCGACGGCGGCGAGTCGCAGAAGCTGCTCGTGGAGGTCGAACAGCCGCTCTCCGAGGTGCTCGGCGAGATGGAGCACCTGGGCATCGCGGCCGACACCGAATACCTCTCCGAGCTCGAGGCGCACTTCGCCGCCGAGGTGAAATCGGCCCAGCAGGCGGCGCACGAGGTCGTCGGCCGCGAGTTCAACCTGGGGTCGCCCAAGCAGTTGCAGCAGATCCTGTTCGACGAGCGCGGCCTGCCCAAGACCAAGCGCATCAAGTCGGGTTACACCACCGACGCCGACGCCCTGCAGAACCTGTTCGCCCAGACCGGCGACCCGGTCCTCGAGCACCTGCTGCGCCACCGCGACGTCGCCAAGCTCAAGTCCACGGTCGACGGGCTGCTCAAGTCAGTCTCCGACGACGGGCGCATCCACACCACGTTCAACCAGACCGTCGCCGCCACCGGCCGGCTCTCGTCGACCGACCCCAACCTGCAGAACATCCCCATCCGGACCGAGGAGGGCCGCCGGATCCGGCGCGCGTTCGTCGTCGGCGAGGGCTTCGAGCAGCTGATGACGGCCGACTACAGCCAGATCGAGATGCGCATCATGGCGCACCTGTCCGGCGACGAGGCGCTGATCGCGGCGTTCAACTCGGCGTTCGACTTCCACGCGGCCACCGCCTCGTCGGTGTTCCACGTGCCGGTCCAAGAGGTCGTGCCCGACCAGCGCCGCAAGATCAAGGCGATGAACTACGGCCTGGCCTACGGGCTGAGCGCGTTCGGCCTGTCCAACCAGCTCAGCATCCCGACCGAAGAGGCGCGCGGGCTGATGGACGAATACTTCGAGCGCTTCGGCGGCGTCCGCGACTACTTGCAGGCCGTCGTGCGGCGCGCCGTGCAGGACGGTTACACGGCGACGATCCTGGGCCGCCGGCGCTACCTGCCCGACCTGTCGAGCGACAACCGCCAGCGGCGCGAGATGGCCGAGCGGATGGCCCTCAACGCCCCGATCCAGGGCTCCGCGGCCGACATCATCAAGATCGCGATGCTGCGGGTCGACAAGGCGCTCAAGGAGACCGGCCTCAAGTCCCGCATGCTGCTGCAGGTGCACGACGAACTGGTCTTCGACGTCGCCCCGGGCGAACGCGAGCCGCTCGAGGCGCTGGTGCGCCGCGAGATGGGCCAGGCCTACCCGCTGTCCGTGCCCCTCGAGGTCTCGGTCGGCTCCGGCCAGGACTGGAACGGCGCCGACCACTGACCACCCTGCGGCATCGAGCGCGGGCCGCGGGCGGGCGCGGGCCGCGGGCGGGCGGGAGCCGTGTGGTGGTGCCGGCTGTCCGGGCTGCGGGCGCGGGCCGCGGGCGGGCGGGAGCCGTGTGGTGGTGCCGGCTGTCCGGGCTGCGGCCGCGGGCTGAGGGCTGGCGCGAGCCGTGTGGTGGTGCCGCCTGTCCGGGCTGCGTGGTCGCGGGCTGAAGGCTGGCCGTCCCGGCTGTGTGCGGTCGCGGGCTGAGGGCGGGCTGTCCGGGCTGTGCGGTGGCGGGCTTCCGGGCCGTGCCGTCGCGGGCTGTGTTGGCAGGCGGCGGGCTAGCGGCGTGCCTTGCGGGTTGAGACTGCTCCGAAGACGGCGCCGGCCACGAGACTGGCGGCGGCCAGGGCGGTGAACCATGGCCAGAAACCGGCGCCGGGCTGGACGGTCCGCGCGACGGCGGCGATCAGCGCGCCGGCGGGCAGGGCGGCGGCCAGCGGGATCGGCGCGGCGGCCGGGTGGCGGGCCACGGCGATCGCGAGCGGGATGACCAGGAACAGATAGGGGAGCGGCCAGGTCGCCGGCACCGGGTCGTCCTTGGCGACGGCGTAGAGGGCGGAGGCCAGGACGGCCAAGGCCACGGCGGCGACGGTCTGCACGATCAGGAAGGCCACGCCGGTGCGGGCGGGCGGTTCCGCGGTCGCGTCGGGCTCGCCGAAGCCCAGCCACATGGTGGCCACCTGCACGAGCTCCCGAATGCCCGACCGCGCCCCGTTGTCCCCCACGGGCCCAGCCTAGAGGGGGAGGCGTTGGTGATGGGCGCGCCGAGTTTCAGGTCGTCCGCACGGCCCTCGGCTCGATCCGTAACGGCCGGCGTCGGGCAACTGCAGCCCGGACCGGGCCGGCCGACGGGGGCAGCGGGGAAGATTGCGCGTCGCCGCCGGGCGGGCTTCTGGCGTACGCTTCCCCGCGGCCGTGCATGCCGCGGCCGACAGGGGATGCGCACCGTGACCGGGCTGGATCACGCCGTGGTTGCGGGGCTTTGCAAGGGTGTGGCCATGGGGAGCCAAACGATGGGGATTTCCAGTGGCGGAGGCGGGTCGCTCACCCGCGAGCCGCTCAATTCGAGTCAGGCCGACACGTTCGCGCCTATGTTCAAGGCCTTGGGCGATCCGGTCCGCCTGCGGCTGCTGTCGATGATCGCCTCGGCCCGCGGCGGCGAGGTGTGCGTGTGCGACCTCACCGGCGAGTTCCATCTGACCGGCCCGACCATCTCGCATCACCTCAAGGTGCTGCGCGAGGCCGGCCTGGTCGACAGCGACCGCCGTGGCACGTGGGTCTATTACCGCATGATCCCGGCGGCGCTGGCCGTGATGGGCACCCTGCTCGAGACCGGCATCCCGATCTGAGGCGTCACTTCTTGAGCGGGTCGTGCCCCCAGTTCATCAGTGAGTAGCGCCACTTCGTCTCCTTCACGTCGCCCTGCGGCCGCTGGGCGAGGTGCCGGTGCACGTATCCGACGACCTTGCGCATGTGGGCCTCGTCGGCGTCGGTCAGGTCGGCCTTCTTCATGCCGAGGATCTTGATGATCTTGCGGCCGGAGTCGTGGCCGATCGATTCGCTCCCCGGCGACGACTTCTGGCCCACGTCCTTGGCCTCGTCGGTCTCGAGCCACTTCCCGAGCTCGCCCGCGGTCATGTTCACCGCGTCCTTGAACTCGGTGTAGGTGTCCGGATCAGCCATCCTTCTTCAGCGCCCCCGGCTTGTGGACCGCCTCGCGCCCGGTCTTGTCGCTCTTGACCTTGAACTGGGGGTCGTCGGGGGAGGCGTCGACCGTGCGGCCGGCCGCCTCGGTGCGCTTGGTGATCTTCTGCTCGACCTCGCCGTGGACGTTCTGCCCGTGACTCTTCCAGGTCACGTCGTCGCCCTTTTTGAGATTGTTCGCATCGGCCATGACCGGCGGATACCCGGCAGTTCGCGGTGGAAACGGCCGCCGGGTGGACCGTCACCGGGCGGGTGACCAGGGAAGAGGCGGCGCTGATCTCTGCTTCGGTAGCCGCGGCAGGGAGGTCAGCGCAGGTCGGACACGAAGATCGCGGTGCCCGGGAACAGCCGGCCCCGCAGCGGGCTCCACTGGCCCCAGATCCCCTCGTGCCCGGCGGGCCACTCCGGTTCGATCAGGTCGCGCAGCACGAACCCGGCGGCCACCAGTTCGCGCACCCGGTCGCCCAGGGTGCGGTGCTGTTCGACGTACGAGGGAACGCCTTTCTCGTCGGTCTCCACGTAGGGCGTGCGATCGAAGTAGGAGTTGCGCGCGACCAGGCCCGTCTCGTCCGGCTCGTCCCAGAAGATCCAGCGCATCGGGTGGGTGATCGAGAAGACCCACGTTCCCCCCGTACGCAGGACGCGTGCGACCTCCCGCATGGCGGCGCCCGAGTCGGCCACGAACGGGATCGCCCCGAAGGCGGTGCAGACGATGTCGAATACGCTGTCCGCGAACGGCAGGGCCAGTGCGTCGGCTTGCACCAGCGGCACCCTTACGTCCGTACGCGCCCCGGCCTCGCGGGCATGCCGCAGCATTCCGGCCGAGAGATCGAGGGCTGTCACCTCGGCGCCCTGCCCGTCGAGCCATCGGGCGCCGGCCGCCGCGCCCGCCCCGAGTTCCAGAACGCGCCGGCCGCGCACGTCACCGAGCAGCCGCGCGTCGGCCTCCCGCAGCCCTTCGGGGCACCAGACGAAGTCGAGATCGCCCAGGAAGGCGCCGTGTTCGGCCTGGTAGTCGTCGGCGTCGGAGTCCCACCAGCCGCGGCTGGCGACCCGGCTCTCGTCGTCGGTGATCTCCTGCCGGAGGGGCGCGTCGGATCCCGTCGAGTTGATCTCGGTCACCCGAACACGGTACGGCACCGCGTGGCAGCGGCACTTTTGCCGACATAACGGGCATGCTGCGGGGTTTCCGCCGAACATTGTGCCTGGCTCGTCAGGAGGGCTTGCAACCTGTGGTAATGCGCACGGTAAGCTAGTCGATGCGCTCGCGGATCGTGTGCCTCGGCAGGGAGCAGGTTCCGTGGTCGTCGGTCTCGACATGATCGACTGCAAGGATTCTGGTCCTCTTGGGTTGCCTGGTCCTTCGGATGTTGTTCGTGCCGTGCCCGCCGGCAGTTCCGCGGCGCGCGAGAGACACCACGAATCCATCCGTTCGGAGCAACAGTCCACATGACGAGCAGCATCGAGGCCACCTCGAGCGCCAACAGGGTCACCGTCGACGATCTCGGGTCCGAGGAAGCATTCCTCGCCGCCATCGACGAGACCATCAAGTACTTCAACGACGGCGACATTGTCGAAGGCACCGTCGTCAAGGTCGATCGGGACGAGGTCCTGCTCGACATCGGCTACAAGACCGAGGGTGTCATCCCCTCGCGCGAGTTGTCGATCAAGCATGACGTGGACCCCGCGGAAGTGGTGTCGGTTGGCGACCACATCGAAGCCCTCGTCCTCACCAAGGAGGACAAGGAAGGCCGTCTGATCCTCTCGAAGAAGCGCGCTCAGTACGAGCGCGCCTGGGGCACCATCGAGAAGATCAAGGAGGACGACGGCGTCGTTCGCGGCTCCGTCATCGAGGTTGTCAAGGGTGGCCTCATCCTCGACATCGGCCTCCGCGGCTTCCTGCCGGCCTCTCTGGTCGAGATGCGTCGTGTCCGCGACCTCCAGCCCTACGTGGGCCGCGAGCTCGAGGCCAAGATCATCGAGCTGGACAAGAACCGCAACAACGTGGTCCTGTCCCGCCGCGCCTGGCTCGAGCAGACGCAGTCCGAGGTTCGCACCGAGTTCCTCAACAAGCTGCAGAAGGGCCAGGTCCGCAAGGGCGTCGTGTCCTCGATCGTCAACTTCGGCGCGTTCGTCGACCTCGGCGGCGTCGACGGTCTGGTGCACGTCTCCGAGCTCTCCTGGAAGCACATCGACCACCCGTCCGAGGTTGTCGAGGTCGGCCAGGAGGTCGAGGTCGAGGTTCTCGACGTCGACCTGGACCGTGAGCGCGTCTCCCTGTCGCTGAAGGCGACCCAGGAAGACCCGTGGCGCCAGTTCGCCCGCACCCACGCGATCAACCAGATCGTGCCGGGCAAGGTCACCAAGCTGGTTCCGTTCGGCGCCTTCGTCCGCGTGGACGACGGCATCGAGGGCCTGGTGCACATCTCCGAGCTGGCTGAGCGTCACGTCGAGCTGCCCGAGCAGGTCGTCCAGGTGGGTTCGGACGTTCTGGTCAAGGTCATCGACATCGACCTGGAGCGCCGCCGGATCTCGCTGTCGCTCAAGCAGGCCAACGAGGGCTTCGTCGAGGGCGAGGAGCACTTCGACCCGACCCTCTACGGCATGGCCGCGACGTACGACGCCGAGGGCAACTACATCTACCCCGAGGGCTTCGACCCCGAGACGGGCGAGTGGCTCGAAGGCTTCGACAAGCAGCGCGAGACGTGGGAGAAGCAGTACGCCGACGCCCGCGAGCGCTGGGAGGCCCACACCAAGCAGGTGCAGGCGTCCCGCGACGCCGACGCCGAGGCCGCGCTCAACCCGGTTCCGGCCGGCGGCACGACCACCTCGACGTCGTCCAGCACCTCGTCGAGCTCGCCGGCCCCGGCCCGCGCGTCCGAGGAGCCGGCCGGCACCCTGGCCACCGACGAGGCCCTCGCCGCCCTGCGCGAGAAGCTCGCCGGCGGCAAGAGCTGAAGTTAGCTCGCTAGTTCAGGTCAGCTGAAGGCCGCTCCGACTCCGGTCGGGGCGGCCTTCGCTGTTCCGGGTGACTGGTTTCCTCGGTCACCGGAATATCACCGCGGCGGGTGAGCGGCCGGTCGCTCCCGCCGGGATACTGGGTCCTGTGTTGAAGGTGGGCCTGACCGGCGGCATCGGGGCCGGCAAGAGTGCCGTGGCGCGGCGTCTCGCGCGCTGCGGCGCGGTGATCATCGATGCCGACGTGCTGTCCCGCGAGGTGGTGGCCCCCGGCACCGAGGGGCTGGCCGAGATCGTGGCGGCGTTCGGGCCGGGCGTTCTGACGAGCGAGGGCGCCCTTGATCGTCCGGCACTCGCGGCCGAGGTCTTCGGCGACGACGCGGCCCGGCGTGCGCTCGAAAAGATCATTCATCCCCGCGTACGGGCGCGGACGGTCGAACTGACCCGGGGCACGCCGCCGGACGCGATCGTCGTCAACGATGTGCCGCTGCTCGTGGAGACCGGGCTGGCTCCCTCCTATCACCTGGTGATCGTCGTCGAGGCCGACCGTGAGCAGCGCATCCGCCGGCTCGTCGAGACCCGCGGCATGACCGCCGAGCAGGCCGGGGCCCGCATCGCCGCGCAGGCCGCCGACACCGACCGCCGCCGCGCCGCCGACGTGGTGCTCGCCAACGACGGCACCCTCGACGACCTGAACGCCCGGGTCGACCAGCTCTACAAGTGGCGCCTCCGGCCGTACGAGGAGAATCTGCGCGCCGGGACCTGCGCGCGGCCCGACCGCCGGTTGCACATCGCCCCGGCCGACCCGACGTGGCCCGACCAGGCCGCCCGCCTGATCGCCCGGATCCGGCACGCGCTGCCCGACGGCCCCACGGTGTCGCACATCGGCTCGACCGCCGTGCCCGGGCTGCCGGCCAAGGACATCATCGACCTGATGCTGGCCGTCCGGACCCTCGACGAGGCCGACGCGCTGGCTCCCCGGCTGGGCACGGTGGGCTTCCCGCAGCGCTCGGGCGAGTGGGTCGACAATGCGCGCGGCATGCCCGGCCAGACCTGGCCCAAGCGTCTGCACGGCTGCTCCGACCCCGGCCGCCCGGTCAACCTGCACGTCCGCGTGACCGGCTCCCCGGGCTGGCGGTTCGCCCTCCTGATGCGCGACCACCTGCGCACGGTGGCCGAGGCGCGCGAGGGTTACGCGAACGCGAAACAGCGGTGGGCGGCCGAACACCAGGACCGCTACACCTACGCCGACGCGAAGGAACCGTGGTTCGACGAGGAGGCGCGGGCCGCCGACGAGTGGGCCGAGGCGACCGGCTGGCAGCCGAGCCCCTGACGCCGGGGCCCCTGGGGGATTTGGGGCGCGCGGGGAGGCGTACGGAATGCCGGGTTTGATCGTGGGGTTGAAGGAAGGGCGCTCGCGGCGGCTGGTCAGCGCATGGCGCGACCATCAGCGGGTGCGCTCGCCGTGAGCCGGGGCGCAACAACCAACAGGCCGGCCGAGGGGACCGTTTGATGATCCCGCTCGATGCCGGGCGACCGCCGCGAGCGGCCTACCCGAACAGGTTAGGCGGGCCGCGCAACGCCGGACAATGCCGCCGGACGGGGCGAATGTGCACCCATCGCACGCGGGCCCCGCAAGCGGCGGCGAAAACTTGTCAGACCCTCGACGTACGGTGGTTTCCATGGCGCTCGACATCCCACGACTCGATGGCCGCTTCGAGGTCATCAGCGAATTCCAGCCGGCCGGTGACCAGCCGACGGCCATCGCCGAGCTTGACCGGCGAGTTCGGGGCGGCGATCGTCACACGGTCCTGCTCGGCGCGACCGGCACCGGCAAGAGCGCGACGACCGCGTGGCTGATCGAGAAGCTGCAGCGGCCCGCGCTCGTGCTGGCCCCCAACAAGACGCTGTGTGCCCAGCTCGCCAAGGAGTTCCGCGAGCTGCTGCCCAACAACGCCGTCGAATATTTCGTCAGTTACTACGACTACTACCAGCCCGAGGCCTACATCGCCCAGACCGACACCTACATCGAGAAGGACTCGTCGGTCAACGAGGAGGTCGAGCGGCTGCGTCACTCGGCCACCATGTCGCTGCTCACCCGGCGCGACACGATCGTGGTGGCGACCGTCTCGGCGATCTACGGCCTGGGCACCCCGCAGGAATACCTCGATCGCTCGGTCGCGGTCAAGGTCGGCGACGTGGTCGACCGTGACCAGGTGCTGCGACGCCTGGTCGACATTCAGTACTCGCGCAACGACATGGCCTTCCAGCGGGGCACGTTCCGGGTCCGGGGCGACACCCTCGAGATCATCCCGGCCTACGAGGAGCTCGCGGTCCGCATCGAGCTGTTCGGCGACGAGATCGAGAAGCTCTATTACCTGCACCCGCTGACCGGTGAGATCGTCCGCGAGGTCGACCAGCTGGTCATCTTCCCGGCGTCGCATTACGTGGCCGGTCCCGAGCGCATGGAGCGCGCGATCCGCCAGATCGAGGCCGAGCTCGAGGAGCGGCTGGCCGAGTTCGAGCGGCAGGGCAAGCTGCTCGAGGCGCAGCGGCTGCGCATGCGCACGCAGTACGACGTCGAGATGATGCGGCAGGTCGGGTTCTGCAACGGCATCGAGAACTACTCGATGCACATGGACGGCCGATCGCCCGGGGAGCCGTCGTTCACGCTGCTCGACTACTTCCCCGACGACTACATCACCGTCATCGACGAGTCGCACGTGACGATCCCGCAGATCGGCGGCATGTACGAGGGCGACGCGTCCCGCAAGCGCATCCTGATCGAGCACGGCTTCCGGCTGCCCAGCGCGGCCGACAACCGTCCGCTGCGGTTCGACGAGTTCCTCGAGCGGGTCGGCCAGATGGTGTTCCTGTCGGCCACGCCCGGCCCGTGGGAGATGCAGCAGGCCCAGGGCGAGTTCGTCGAGCAGGTGATCCGCCCGACCGGCCTGATCGACCCGCAGGTGGTGGTCAAGCCGACCAAGGGCCAGATCGACGACCTCATGCACGAGATCAAGCTGCGCACCGAGCGCGACGAGCGGGTCCTGGTCACGACGCTGACCAAGAAGATGGCCGAGGACCTGACCGATTACCTCCTCGAGAACGGCATCCGCGTGCGCTACCTGCACTCCGAGGTGGACACGCTGCGCCGCGTCGAGCTGCTGAAAGAGCTGCGCAAGGGCGACTACGACGTGCTCGTCGGCATCAACCTGCTGCGCGAGGGCCTCGACCTGCCCGAGGTGTCGCTGGTCGCGATCCTCGACGCCGACAAGGAGGGCTTCCTGCGCTCGGGCCGGTCGCTGATCCAGACCATCGGCCGCGCCGCCCGTAACGTGTCGGGCGAGGTCCACATGTATGCCGACAAGATGACGCCGTCGATGCGCGACGCCATCGACGAGACCGATCGGCGCCGGGCCAAGCAGATCGCGCACAACGAGGCCAACGGCATCACCCCGCAGGCCCTGCGCAAGCGGATCCACGACATCCTCGACGACATCTACCGCGAGGCGGAGGACACCGACGCCGCGGTCAACCCGATGGTCGGCGGCGGTGGCCGGCAGATCTCCCGCGGCAAGGCGCCGGTGCCCGAGACGCGGTCCAAGGGCCGCGGCGCGGCGCCCGCCCGCCAGGGCATGGCCCGGGCCGAGCTGGCGCAGCTCATCCAGGATCTCAACGAGCAGATGCTGGGCGCGGCCCGCGAGCTGCAGTTCGAGCTGGCCGCCCGCATCCGTGACGAGATGTCCGAGCTCAAGAAGGAGCTGCGGGGCATGGACGCTGCGGGGGTGAAATAGTTCGATCCGCCCGGGGGCCGTGGCTACTCTGGCCGGGTGACTTCGACCGGCGAAACCACGTGGACCGAGCTGACCGGCCTGTCCGAGGAACTGCTCGCCCTGGCCGAACGGTGTTATGCCGCCGACGGCGGGATGCCGCTGGCGACCGACCCGGGGTTCCTCGGGCGGCGCTGGGCCGGGACGGTCTTCGGGCTGGCCGCCGGCGACGGCTCCCTGCTCGCCGCCGGGGCCGTCCGGCCCGGGCCGTTCTTCACCGGGCTTGTCGACCCGGCTGCCCGGGGCCGGGGACTGGGCGCCGAGGTGCTCGACCGGGGGCTCGCGCTGGCCCCCTCGGCCACCGTCGAGTCCGAGACCCTCACCGACGACGCGGTGGCGCTGTTCGAGTCGCGGGGGCTGCGGCAGACGTTCGCCGAGGACGTCATGCGCATCGACGATCTGACCCTGCCTCCGGTGACGTGGCCCGACGGGGTGACCGTCTCGACCTGGGACGGGCCCGGCATCGCCCGGCGGTTCCACACGACGTATGACGCGTCGTTCCGCGACTGGCCGGGCTTCCCCGGCGACCCGGCCGACGAGTGGATCGCCGAGAACGAACAGGACGAGGACTTCCTGCCCTCCTGCTCCCTGCTCGTGACCCTGCCCGACCTGGGCGACGCCGGCTTCGTCGTGGCCGCCCGGGGCTGGATCGTGCAGGTCGGCGTGATGCCGTTCGCCCGCCGCCGGGGCCTGGCCGCCGCGCTGATCACCGAGGCGCTGACCCGCATGCGCTCCTCCGAAGGTGTCGATCACGCTTGGCTGACCGTCAACGTCGACAACCCGGGTGCGGCGGCGCTCTATCGGCGGCTGGGCTTCGAGGAGCAGGGCCGGCGCGCTCGTTACCAGCGGCCCGCCTGACTTCGTCCAGGCGCGTCACCTGGGCCGTGGTGAGGCGCATCAGGCGCTGAGGGCCGGGTATGTGCGTTTGATGATTCGCTGGGTGGATGCCTTCCTCGACCGGCCGTCCGACAAGCTCGACGCCGCCGTCGCGTTCTGGGCGACGGTCACCGGTTCCGAGCCCGCGCCGCAGCAGCACCCCGGGTTCGTGCGGCTGCACACCGCGGCCGGCGACGACTGGCTCGAGATCCAGGGCGTACGCGAGGGACCGGGCGGCCACCATCCGGACATCTGGGTCGACGACCTCGCCGCCTTCAACGGCCGGGCCCTCACCGCCGGGGCCACGGTCCGCGCCGACCACGGTGACTGGCAGACGCTGAGCTCCCCGGCCGGCCTGCTCTTCTGCACGGCGGCCTGGAAGGGTCAGCACGTGCGGCCCCGGCCCTACAACGGTCCCGGCGGCATCAGCCTGCGCCCGCACCAGCTCTGCTTCGACCTGTCCCCGTCGGTGTACGACCAGGAGGTGCGTTTCTGGCAGACGCTGACCGAGTGGGAGCTGGACGTGGGCGTGCAGGTCGACGAGTTCGTGCGCCTGCAGCCCCGGCCCCCGATCCCGGTCCGGTTCCTGCTGCAGCGCCTCGGCGAGGAACGTCCCGCCTCGGCCCATCTCGACGTGTCCTGCTCCGACATCCCGGCCGCACGGATCTGGCACGAGTCGCTGGGCGCGACGTTCCTGGGCGAGTGGCCGCACTGGTCGACGTTCCGCGACCCGGCCGGCGGCCTCTACTGCCTCACCGAGGGCGACCCGTCGAGCGACTGACCCGTCCCCGACCCGGCCGGCTTGGCCCGGCCGGCTTGGCCCGGCCCGGCTTGGCTCGACCCGGCGGGCTTGGCCCCCGGCGTGCGCCGCCAGGTCAGGCCAGGCCCGGCTTGGTTCGGCCCGGCCGGCTTGGCCGGGCCCGGCGTGCGCCGCCCGGCTTGGCCCGGCCCGGCGTGCGTCGGTCGGCCTGCCCCCGGAGGTCGCCTGGCGCGCAGCCCGCGGGTTGGTAAGCCGCGCGGCGTGCGGCTATCAGCCACGTCCCGCGATCAGGGAACGACGTCCAGGTAGTGCTCGACCAGCGGCGGCTTGGCGAAGTACGGACCGATCAGGCCACGCCACTGCTCGAAGCGTTCGGTGGCGCGGAAGTTCTTCTCGTGGGCTTCGACGTCGTCCCACTCGACCAGCAGCACGAATCGGGACGGCGACTCGATGCCGCGCGTCATCCGCACCGAGCGGCAGCCCGGCGTGGTGGCCAGGATGGGGTGGGCGGTCTGGTAGGCGGCGGCGAAGGCGTCTTCCGAGCCGGGCGTGATGTCGATCAGGGCGACCTCGAGAACCATGCCGGAAGCCTGCCACAGGACCCACCAAACTAGCCTCCTAGGAAGCCCGCCTCATATGGGTGGGACATCACATCAATATTGTCGGCGCCCCGCGACCAAGTGGAGCCCGCGGGCCTCCCGCCGCGGCATTTGTCCAGGTCAGCACGGGAGCGAACAGGAGTGAAGGGCTTCAATGGGTGAGGCGGAAGAGACCGCGAGGTACCGTGAAAGGGAGCATATGGGCGTGTTGAGCCGAGAGACTCGACACGGTTTCCCGGGGTGCTCTGCCGTTGTGCCATTCGATGAGACACAATGGCTGCCGTAGGAGGGGAGTATTCCCCCGTGCCGGTCTCGTCAACACGGAGCGCCCACCCCTGAGGGCGTGCCCGGGGCCGGCGGTCGCCAGTGACAGAGGCGGCGGAAGAGACCTCCGACAGTCGCACGACGCTGTTCCGAGCCGATTACCCCCGGTGCGGGCGCGCAGCGCCGAACCGTGTCTGCCGGAGGTCCTTGTTGAACATCTCCGCCTGGGTGTGGATCGTCACCCTGGTTGCCGTTGTCGCCGTTCTCGCCGTTGATCTTCTGATCATCGGGCGGCGACCGCATGAGCCCTCGATGAAAGAGTCGGGCGGCTGGGTGGCCTTTTACATCGCCCTGGCGCTGGCCTTCGGTGGCGGCCTCTGGTTCTTCGCGGGCGGCCAGCCCGCCGCGGAGTTCTACACCGGCTGGCTCACCGAATACTCGCTGAGCGTCGACAACCTCTTCATCTTCATGATCATCATGGGGCGGTTCGCCGTGCCCCGGCAGTTCCAGCAGAAGGTGCTGCTCATCGGCATCGTGCTGGCTCTGATCATGCGCGGCCTGTTCATCGCGGCCGGCGCGGCGCTGATCTCGCAGTTCTCCTGGGTGTTCTACATCTTCGGCGCGTTCCTCGTGTACACCGCGATCACCCTGCTCAAGGAGGGTGAGAACGACGAGGAGGACTTCAAGGAGAACATCCTGATCCGGTGGGCCAAGCGGGCCCTGCCGGTGTCGTCGTCGTTCGACAGCGGCAAGATGACCGTGGTCACCGAGACGGGCAAGCGCCTGTTCACCCCGCTGCTGATCGTGATGATCGCGATCGGCACGACGGACCTGCTGTTCGCGCTCGACTCGATCCCGGCGATCTTCGGCATCACCAAGGAGCCGTACCTGGTCTTCACGGCCAACGTGTTCGCCCTGATGGGTCTGCGGCAGCTGTTCTTCCTGCTCGGCGGACTGCTCGAGCGGCTGGTCTACCTCAACTACGGCCTGGCCGCGGTGCTCGCCTTCATCGGCGTGAAGCTCTTCTTCGAGGCGCTGCACACGAACAACCTGTCGTTCATCAACGGCGGCCACGGCGTGCACTGGGCGCCCGAGATCCCGATCTGGCTCTCCCTGGTCATCATCATCGGCACCCTGGGCATCGCCACGGTCGCCAGCCTGGTCAAATCCTCCCGCGACCGCAAACGCGAGCTCGTGTAGTCGTGGCCAAGTCATAACCCTCAAGAGTCATAACCCTCAAACCGATGTCGTGGCGGGGTGGTGGGTGCAGACCGCCGCTCACGCCGAGGGCCCGGCCGGGCCGAGCTGGCCGCTGGCGCGTCCAGAGCGCTCAGCCCACCCGCGCGACGTGCGTGAGGGGTAACGCTCGAAAACACAAAGACGCGTCCAGAGCGCTCGCCCCACCCGCGCGACGTGCGTGAGAGTGACGCTCGAAAACACAAAGACACGTCCGGAGCGGGGGCGCTCGCGGTCCACCCGCGCGACGTGCGTGAGGGTGACGCTCGACAACGCAAAGACACGGCCGCAGCGCTCGGCCCACCCGCGCGACCTGCGTAAGGGTGACGCTCGACAACGCAAAGACGCGTCCAGCGTTCGGTCCAACGCGCGCGACGTGCGTGAGGGTGACGCTCGACCACGCGAAGACGCGTCCGGAGCGCTCGGCCCACCCGCGCGACCTGCGTGAGGGGTGACGCTCGAAAGACAGAGCGGCGGGGGGGGGGGGACGAGATCGGGGGCCGGCGCGGGGGGGGCGAAGTGTGAGGTTTGGTGGTGGGGTGGGGGGGGGGGGGGGGGGGGGGGGGGGTGGGGGGGAAT